>CAYNQN010000033.1:0-15218 GCA_964399375.1 uncultured Rhabdothermincola sp.
GACCAGCAGTGGTCGCTGCGGATCCAGCAGGTGCTCGCCTACGAGACGGACCTGCTGGAGTACGACGACATCTTCGACGGCTCGCACGTGGTGCAGGCGCGCACCGACGAGCTGGTGGAGGCCGCCCAGGCCGAGCTGGAGGCCATCTGGGCCCAGGGCGGCGCCTTCGAGGCCATCGAGGAGCTGAAGGGCCAGCTGGTCGCCTCGAACACGCAGCGGGTCCGGAGCATCGAGTCGGGCGAGCACGTGGTGGTGGGGGTCAACCGCTTCACCGAGACGGCCCCCTCCCCCCTCGGTGGGGAGGAGAGCATCCTGACCGTCGAGGTCGAGGTGGAGCAGGCAGCTGTGGCCGACGTGCGGGCATGGCGCTCCGCCAGGGACGCCGACGCGGTGGCCGCCGCCCTCGACGATCTGCGCTCGGCGGCCGCAGGCTCTGTGAACGTGATGGAGCCGACCATCGCCCTGGCCCGCGCCGGCGGGACCACCGGTGAGTGGGCGGGGGCCCTGCGGGAGGTCTTCGGGGAGTACCGGGCGCCCACGGGGGTGGCGGCTGCCGGGGCGCACCGCGAGCAGGTGACGGCGCTGGCCGCCGTGGCCGCCCAGGTGCGGGAGATGCCAGGAGGGCCGCCCAGGCTGCTCGTGGCCAAGCCCGGCCTCGACGGCCACTCCAACGGGGCCGAGCAGATAGCCGTGGCGGCTCGCGACGCCGGCATGGAGGTGATCTACCAGGGCATCCGCCTCACCCCCGCTCAGATCGCCGCCGTTGCGCGTGACGAGGACGTGGACGTGGTGGGCATCTCGATCCTGTCCGGCAGCCACGGGGAGCTGGTGCCGGAGGTGATGCGCCTCCTGCGTGAGGCAGGGGTGGACGCTCCGGTGGTGGTGGGCGGGATCATCCCCGACGAGGACCGGCCGGGGCTGCTGGGAAGCGGCGTGGCGGCTGTGTACACGCCGAAGGACTTCGAGCTGGGAAGGATCATGGCCGACGTGGCCCGCCTGGCCCAGGACCACCGCTCCCGCTGAGACCTAGGACCCGGTTGGCACACGATCGCGCCGTATACGGCGCGATCGTGTGCCAACTCGGGCCAAAAGGGCATGATTGAGTCCATGAGCCCGATCCTGGTGCTCGTCATCTCCTTCCTTCTGGGAGCTGTCCCCTTCTCGAACATCGCGGCTCACCTCACGCGGGGGGTCGACCTGCGAGCGGTGGGGAACGGGACGGTTTCGGGCACCAGCCTGTACAGGGTGGCCGGTACGGGTCCCCTGGTGGTGGCCGGCCTGGCCGACGTGGCCAAGGGGATGGTGGGCCCGCTGCTCGCGGGGTCGGGCCGCCCCGTCCTGGGTGCCCTCGCCGCGTGCCTGGCCATCACCGGCCACGACTGGTCGCCCTTCCTTCGGGGCGCCGGGGGCCGGGGGGTCTCCCCCGCCATGGGAGCGCTGCTCGTGATGGCCTGGCCAGGAGCCCTGATGCTGCTGGCCGGTGTCGCCCTGGGACGGCTGTTCGACGAGGGCGGCCTGGGTGGCTTCGTCGCCGAGGTGTCGTTGGTCCCCGTGCTCGCCGTACTCATGGGGGGCACCGCCGCGCTCGCGGGCCTTGCCGTTGCCGTGCCCATGCTCGTGAAGCGCCTCGCCGGCAACAGCCGGCCCGAGGAGAGATCTTGGCGCCTTTACCGCGACCGCTTGCTGTTCGACTGCGACGACCGCTCGTCGGCGTGAGCCCGGCTCGTCTATGGCCGTAGCCGTAGTCGCCGACAGCTCGGCGTCGATCCCACCCGAGCTGGCGGAGCGCTGGGGCATCACGGTGGCGCCCCTGTGGCTGAACCTCGACGGTCGCTCGGTGCGCGACGGCACCATCCCGCTGGGCGAGGTGCTCGCCGCCGAGCACGCCACCACCTCGGGCCCCACACCTGGGGAGCTGCACGCCCTCATCGAGGCGCACATGCGCGAGGGCAGCGACGTGGCCGTGCTCACCGTGGCCTCGTCGCTGAGCGGCACCTACGGGGCGGCGAGACTGGCCGCCGCCGAGGCCGAGCGCGCCGGAGTGGGCACGGCCAGTCCCCCTGGCTCAGGTGAGGCCTCGGCGCGGGGCCCGTCGGTGGAGGTCTTCGACTCGGGCACCGCTGCCGCAGCCTTCGGCCTGGTGGTGCTCGCTGCCGCCAGGGAGGCGAGCAACGGGGCCGCACTGGAGCAGGTGACCGCAGCCGCAAGGCGGGCTGCGGATGGCGTGAGGCTGGCTGGTGCGGTGAGGTCGATGGACCGGCTGGCGCGCAGCGGGCGCGTGCCGGTGGCAGCGAGCTGGGCCGGTCGCCAGCTGGGCCTGCGACCTCTGTTCGAGCTGCGAGCGGGCGGAGGGATCCATCCCCTGCGGCCGGCCCTCAGCCAGGACGCCGTGATCGAGCGGCTGGTCCGCCGGTGGGAGGCCAGCCGCCCTGGGCCGCTCAGCTCCGCCCACCTGGCGATAGCTCACGCCGTGGCCGACGACGAGATGGAGGCGCTCTCGAGCGAGCTGGCGAGGCGGGACGCCCCGGAGCCGGAGATGGTGGGGGGCTTCGGCCCGGCCATGGCCGTGCACGTGGGCCCGGGTCTCATCGGCCTGGCGTGGTGGTGGGAGTAGGACCAGGCAGGATCGTGCCGGTCCGGCGCTAGTGCGGGCGCTCCCGCCGCAGGACCGTGGGCCGGCTCCACCAGCGCCCCGAGAAGCGCCAGCGCTCGCCCTCTTCCTGGCGCTCCTGGCTGGCCGCAGCTACGGCCTCGGCATCCAGCACGGCGAGCGCCGCGGCTATCGCCGCCATCTCCTCGATCGACGGCTCTGGCTTGATCAGGGACCTGCCCATCGTGCCTTCCTAACGCTGCGTAGCCACAGCGGAGCAGCTTCGAGCGTGACACCCGATCCACGAAGCGGGCGCCGGCGACACCTGTGGAGTCGGCGCATGTGTGATTGCGGAGCCATCACAAGGGGATGTTGCCGTGCTTGCGCTTGGGGAGCTCCTCGCGCTTGGTGCGCAGCAGCTCGAAGCCCGCGATGAGCTTCGCCCTCGTCTCTGCCGGGTCGATCACGTCGTCCACGAAGCCGCGCTCGGCGGCCACATAGGGGTTGGCGAAGCGCTCGGTGTACTCGTCAACCAGCTCGGCCCGTCGTGCAGCCGGGTCGGCCGCCGTCTGCAGCTCGCGCCGGTAGAGGATCTCCACCGCTCCCTGCGGGCCCATCACCGCCAGCTCGGCCGAGGGCCAGGCGAAGGCGAGATCGGCCCCGATCGACTTGGAGCTCATGACCACGTAGGCGCCGCCGTAGGCCTTGCGGGTGATCACCTGGATGAGCGGGACGGTGGCCTCGCAGTAGGAGTAGAGGAGCTTGGCGCCGTGTCGGATGATGCCGCCGTACTCCTGGTCGACACCGGGCAGGAAACCCGGGACGTCGACGAAGGTGGCGATGGGGATGTTGAAGGCGTCGCACGTGCGCACGAACCGGGCGGCCTTCTCGGCCGACTCGATGTCGAGCACCCCGGCCAGCACCATGGGCTGGTTGCCCACGATGCCCACCACGTGGCCGTCGAGCCGGGCGAAGCCGCAGACGATGCTGGGCGCCCAGTTGGGGAAGTACTCCATGAAGTCGCCGTCGTCCACCACGACGCCGATGACCTGCTTCATGTCGTAGGGCTGGTTGGGCGAGGCGGGCATCAGGTCGATCAGCTCGGGGCAGCGCCGGGCCGGGTCGTCGGTGGGGTCGAACCGGGGAGGGGTCTCGAGGTTGTTCGACGGCAGGAACGAGAGCAGGTAGCGCACCTCGTCGAGCACCGTGCGCTCGTCGGGCCCCACGAAGGTGGCGACACCCGACTTGCTGGCGTGGCTCCGTGCACCGCCCAGCTCCTCCAGCGTCACCTCCTCGCCGGTCACCGTCTTCACCACGTCGGGACCGGTGATGAACATGTGGCTGGTCTGGTCGACCATGAAGATGAAGTCGGTCATGGCGGGGCTGTAGACCGCTCCGCCCGCGCAGGGCCCGAGGATCACCGAGATCTGGGGCGTGACCCCCGAGGCGAGCACGTTGCGATGGAAGATGCCGCCGTAGGAGGCGAGCGACACCACGCCCTCCTGGATGCGGGCGCCGGCCCCGTCGTTGAGGCCGATGAGGGGCGCACCCACCGAGAGGGCCAGGTCCATCACCTTGTGGATCTTCTCGGCGAAGACCTCGCCGAGCGCCCCGCCGAACACGGTGAAGTCCTGGCTGAACACGAAGACCTTGCGGCCGACGATGGTGCCCCAGCCGGTGATCACGCCGTCGGTGTAGGGCCGCTCCTCTATCCCGCTGCGGAACGCCCTGTGGCGGGCGAGCATGTCGAGCTCGTGGAACGAGCCCGGATCGAGCAGGTAGTCGATGCGCTCCCTGGCGAGGAGCTTGCCCTTCTCGTGCTGGCGCTGGACGGAACGATCGGAGCCAGGCTGGAGGGCCTCCTCCTTGCGCTTCGCAAGCTCGTCGAGACGCTCTGCCATGGGGTGCTCCGACATGGCCCCGAATGTACTGGGGCCGGGTGGCGGGGACCGAATGCGCCCGAACCTGTGAGTAGCGTGACCATGTGGACCTTCCCGTGATGCCGCCGGTGAGCCCGATGCTCGCCAAGGCCGTCCGGGACCTCCCCGAGACCGACGGGGGCCTGCTCTTCGAGCCCAAGTGGGACGGCTACCGCTGCATCGTCTTCCGGGACGGCGAAGAGGTGGAGCTGGGGAGCCGCAACGACAAGCCCCTCACCCGTTACTTCCCGGAGGTGCTGAGGCCCATCCTCACGCAGCTCCCCGACGAGGGCGTGCTCGACGGCGAGCTGGTTGTGGCCACCACCGTCGACCGCCCGGCGCCCGGCACCGGGCAGGGGGAAGGGGCTGGCAACACCAAGCTCGACTTCGACCTGCTGTCGCAGCGCATCCACCCGGCGCAGTCGAGGGTTCTGAAGCTGGCCGTGGAGATCCCGGCCTCGTTCGTGGCCTTCGACCTGCTCGCCCTGGGCGACCGCTCGCTGATGGAGGAGCCCTTCTCGGAGCGCCGGAGGCTCTTGGAGGAGGTGATGGCCGCAACGGTGGCGCCCCTGCACATCACGCCCGCCACCACCGACCGCTCGGTTGCCCAGGAGTGGTTCGAGCACTTCGAGGGTGCCGGGCTCGACGGCGTGATGGCCAAGTCGCTGGCTGGCTCGTACCAACCCGGCAAGAGGGTGCAGTGGAAGGTGAAGCACAAGCGCACCGCCGACTGCGTGGTGGCCGGCTTCCGCCAGCACAAGGACGGCGAGGGCGTGGGCTCACTGCTGCTCGGCCTCTACGACGACGAGGGGGCTCTGCACCACGTGGGTGTGGCGGCCTCGTTCACGGTGGCGCGCCGGCGAGAGCTGGTGGACGAGCTGGCCCCCTTCCGCATGAGCTCGTTCGAGGGACACCCCTGGGCAGGATGGGGCGAGGCCGTTGAATCGACATCGACCGACGAGGCTGCGGAGCAGGGCGAAGCGGAGTCATCGCAACGGCAACAGCGCAGGCCCGGCGCGGCCAGCCGCTGGAACGCGAAGAAGGACCTCTCGTGGGAGCCGCTGCGACCCGAGCTGGTGTGCGAGGTCACCTACGAGCACCTGCAGTCGGGAAGGTTCCGGCACATGGCCCACTTCCAGCGCTGGCGGGCCGACAAGGACCCGTCCGAGTGCACCTACGCCCAGCTCGAGCAGGTGGCGCCCTACGAGCTGACGGAGATCTTCAGCTCTGCTTCCTAGTCCTGACTTTTCTTTGCCTTGCTGGGCTGCACCCGGCGAGGCTCGCCCTTGGCCTTGGGGAAGTTGGGGGGCCATGGAGCGTCGCCCAGGCCCTGCGCCTCGTCACGCTCCGAGAGCTCCAGCAGGCCCTCCAGGGAGTACGCCTCGTCGTCGATGGTGGCCTCCAGGTCGCCCACCTCCCGATAGCGATCGGGCACGGTGGCGATGGTGAAGTCGGCCAGCTCCACGTCGTCCAGCTCGTCCCAGCGGAACGGGCAGGAGACCCTGGCCTCGGGATTGGAGCGCACCGAGTAGGCCGAGGCCACCGTGCGGTCGCGGGCGTTCTGGTTGTAGTCGAGGAACACCCTCTGCCCGCGCTCCTCCTTCCACCACTTGGAGGTGGCCAGGTCGCCGCTGCGACGCTCGACCTCGCGGGCCAGCGCCAGGGCAGCACGGCGCACCTCCTGGAACCCCCAGCTGGGAGTGATGCGGACGTTGATGTGGATCCCGCGGGACCCCGAGGTCTTGGGGTAGCCGACCATCCCGTGCTCGGTGATGACCTCGTTGACGATGCCGGCCACCTTGCGGACGTCGTCGAAGGTGACGCCCGGCTGAGGGTCGAGGTCCACCCGCAGCTCGTCGGGGTGATCGAGGTCCTCGCGGCGGACCGCCCAGGGGTTGAGGTCGATGCAGCCAAGGTTCACCGCCCAGATGATGTGCGCCAGCTCCGTGGGGCAGAGCTCGTCGGCAGTGCGGCCGCTGGGGAACGTGACCGTGGTGGTCTCCAACCAGTCGGGGTGCTTGGCGGGCACGCGCTTCTGGAAGAACATCTTGCCCTCGGCACCGTCGGGGAAGCGCTTGAGCACCGTCGGGCGCCTGGCGACAGCCCGCAGCGCTCCGGGGCCCACGGCCGTGTAGTAGAGCGCCAGGTCGAGCTTGGTCTCTCCCCTCGCCGAGAAGAAGACCTTGTCGGGGTTGGAGAACTTCACCTGCCGCCCGTCGACCTCAAGGGTCATCGACTCTCCGGCCATGGTCAGAGGATAGAAGCAGCGAGGCGCTCGGCCCTTGCCACCGACGCCCCGGCGTCGATCCGCTGCGCCAGCGGTGCCAGCGCGGGGGTGGGCCCCTGCCAGCGCAGCTCGTCGACGTGGGTGACCGTCGGAGCGTCGCGCTCGAGCGTCGCGAGGCGCCTGAACAGCAGGGCGAGCTCCAACTGCTCGCGCAGCACCATGGCCAGCTTCGCCGCCCCGCGCACCCCAGTGCCGTCCCAGTCGGTGGCCTGGGCCGGAATGTCCTCCAGGTGCACGTAGCGGGCCAGCACGGCCGCCGCCGACTTCGCCCCCCATCCAGGAAGGCCCGGGAAACCATCGGCACTGTCTCCGACCAGGGCCAGGTAGTCGGGGATCGACTCGGGAAGCACGCCGAACTTCGCGACCACGCCCGCCTCGTCGACCACCACCTCCTTGCGCCGGTCGAGCTGGACCACCCGCTCTCCGACGACGCACTGGGCGAGGTCCTTGTCGGGCGTGCAGATGAGCACCTGGTCCACATCGGGATCGGCTGCGGCGACCTCGGCCGCCGAGGCCAGTGCGTCGTCGGCCTCGTGGGTCACCATGGCGAACACGGCGAACCCCGCAGCGCCCAGCAGGTCCTCCAGCAGGCCGAACTGGCCCAGGAGCTCGGGAGGGACGCCGAGGCTCGTCTTGTACCCAGGCCACATCTCGTTGCGGAACGACTCGATCACGTGGTCGGTTGCGACGCCTACATGGGTGGCGCCGCCCTCCAGCATCCCCAGCATCGAGCCCAGCACGCCCCGTGCAGCACTCACCTCCAACCCCTGGTCGGTCACGTGCGAGGGAAGCGCGAAGTAGTACCGGAACAGCTCGTAGGTGCCGTCTACCAGGTGCACCTTCACGAGCAGCTCAAATCGCTACAGGCCTGGCGTGGCGAAGATGCGGCCGGTGTTCACTGCCTTGCAGAACTTCTCGTAGTCGGCCTCGTTCTGGTCGGCGTAGGCCATTGCGAAGCTCGAGGTGGCCTCGGCGAAGCGCTCGCCCTTGCCCACGTACCCGGCGATCATCGAGGCGTCTCCCGAGCGTGCGTGCGCACGGGCCAGCGTCCAGGCGCAGGCGCCTGCGGTAGCCCCGAGGTCGGTGGGCGACATGCGCTCGATCCGCAGCGAGCCCTTCATGTCGCGCAGCTGCCGGACGTAGAAGGACCTGCCGTCGGGACCCGACGTCCAACCCAGGAACTGGTCGCTCGCGGCCTGCATGAGGCGCTGGCCGGTGACCACCCGCTCACCCTGGTTCAGGAACTCGCTGGCGGCCACGTAGGGCTCCAGCACGGAGGGCTGCGCCTCCTTCACCTGCAGGAAGAGGGGATCGGCACCGTCCTCCCCCAGGAACAGCACCACGTAGCAGCGGGTCCCCACGCTTCCCACGCCGACCACCTTGCGCGCCAGGTCGACCGGCACGTAGCGGTCGAGGAGGAGCCGGCGGTAGTAGGGAAGCGTCGCCCTGTACTGCTCGAACACCTCCACCAGGCCCGCTTCGCCCAAGTGCTCGAAGGGGTGGGTGATGAGCGGCGGCTCGTCGATGATCCTCCGGCGGCCGTCGACCACCTCGGTGAGCTTGGGCAGCGCTGTCACGTTGTTGTGCTGCGCCGCCTTGCGCATGGCCTTGTTGATCTTCTTGCGGGCGGAGGCGTCGAGGAGCGGGTCGACAGCTTGCGTGTCCACCCGCGAGTACCAGACCTCCAGGTTGCCCATGCCGGCGTACTCGCAGGCCTGGTGGGCATAGACCCATCCGGCGACGCGAGCGATCTCGGCGCACGTGGCGTCGTCGAAGCCGTTGCTCCTGCCGGCTATCACCAAGCTGGCGGCCAGGCGGGCCACGTCCCACTCCCAGGGCCCCGGGATGGTCTCGTCGAAGTCGTTGACGTCGAAGATCTGGTTGCGCTCGGGCGTGGCGAAGAGGCCGAAGTTGAGCACGTGGGCATCGCCGCAGGCCTGCACGGTGATCCCGCTGTGGGGCTTGCTCGCCAGGTCGGCCGCCATGACGATGGGTGTCCCCCGGTAGTAGGCGAACGGCGACGACATCATGCGCCCGTAGCGGATGGGCACCAGCTCGCGGACCCTGGTCTCGGCCTGGCTCTCCAGGAGGTCGATGGGATCGGGGCGGTCGGCCGGGGGGCTCCACTCACCCAGCGCAGAGAAGGGCGCTTCCTTGCGCCTCGCCTTTCCCGTGGCTCGGCGCGCCAGCCGGGTGGGCCGATCGTCCACGAGGTGGAGCCAGCCTCCCGGCGGCGGCACGTCCTTGAACGCGGGGTCCCCCTCCACCTCGGGGCGAACCTCTTGATCCGATGCGGCTAGCTCAGTCATCCAGCACCTCTGCCTCTGCCTTTCTGGGAATCTCTACTCCTGCACCAGCTCGATGAGGGTGCCGAAGGCGTCCTTGGGATGGATGAACGCCACGGTGGTGCCCCTCGAACCCGGCCGGGGTGCCTCGTCGATCACCCTGTGGCCCTGGTCCTTCACGGCCTGCAGGGCCACGGCGCAATCCGCCACGCGGTAGCCGATGTGGTGCAGGCCCTCCCCCTTGCGCTCGAGGTACTTGGCGACCGGCGAGTCGTCGCGGGTGGGAGTGAGCAGCTGCACGTAGCTGTCGGCCACGGCCAGCAGCGCTTCTTCCACCCCGTCGCTCTCCACCACCTCGCGATGGGCCACCGTGGCCCGGAAGGTGTCGGCGTAGTAGGCGATCGCCGCCTCCAGGTCGTTGACGGCGATGGCCACGTGGTCGATCTCGGTGAGCAGCATCCCCGCCATCATGCCCTGCCCTGGGAGTGGCGGCGGAAGAGGGTGATGCGGTCCTCGCCCACCCTCTCGCGCATCTCGGGGTCGTCGATGCCCATGCCTTCCTGGGGAGCGAGGCACAGCACGCCGATCTTGCCCTCGTGGAGGTTGTGGTGCACCTGGTAGGCGGCCTCGCCGGTGTCGTCGAGGTCGTAGACGGCGGAGAGGATGGGCTGCACCTTCCCCTCGCACACGAGCTGGTTGGCGGCGGCGGCCTCGCGGTAGTTGGCGAAGTGCGATCCCACTATGCGCTTCAGCTTCATCCAGAGGTGGCGGTTGTCGTACTCGATCTCGTATCCGCTGGTGGCTGCGCAGGTGACGATCGTCCCTCCGCGAGCCGCCACGAACACCGAGGCACCGAAGGTCTGCCTGCCGGGGTGCTCGAAGACGATGTTCGGGTCGCGCCCGATGAGGCCCCTGATGTCCTTGCCGAGGCGGCGCCACTCCTTCTCGTCCTGGGTCTGGTCGTCGGCCCAGAACCGGTAGCCGGCCTCCTTGCGATCGATCACGTGCTCCACGCCCAGCTCGTGGAGCAGCTCCACCTTGTCGGGCGACGACACCACGCCCACGGGCGTGCCCCCGCCGTTGAGCACGTGCTGAACGGCGTAGCCGCCCAAGCCGCCCGAGGCGCCCCAGACGAGCACTGCATCGCCCTGGGCCATGTCGGCGGCGTTGCGGCTCACGAGCATCCGGTAGCTGGTGGAGTTGCAGAGAGCGTTGACCGATGCCTCCTCCCAGCTGAGGTGGCGGGGCTTGGGCATGAGCTGGTTGGCCTTCACCACCGACAGCTCGGCGAGGCCTCCGTAGTTGGTCTCGAAACCCCAGATGCGCTGGTTGCCGGCCAGCATCGAGTCGTCGTGGGCGCTCGGGTCCTGGTCGTCGGTGTGGTTGCAGTGCACAACCACCCGGTCGCCCGGCTTCCACCGGCGCACCGCCGAGCCCACCCGGAGCACGACGCCCGAGGCGTCGGAGCCCACCACATGGAAGGGCTGGTCGTGGCGTGCGCCCCACGAGCTCTCCTTGCCCAGGCGCTGGAGGAAGCCGAACGTGGGCAGGGGCTCGAAGATCGAGGTCCAGACCGTGTTGAAGTTGATGGCGCTGGCCATGACGGCGATGACCGCCTCGTCGGGCGCCAGCTCGGGGAGCGATACGTCGTTGATGTGGAGCGACTTGCGAGGGTCCTTCTCGGGCGACTCCAGCCCGGCGAACATCTCCGTCTCCGAGGCCAGCACCACCGCTGCCCGGTAGGTGTCGGGCAGCGGGATGGCCGCCAGTTCGTCCCCCGGGGCGCCCGACGTGATTGCGTCAACGATCTCCTGCATGGCTGAGACGCTATATCCCCTTGCGATGGGCCCCCATGTGGAGCCATCACCCTGCTGCACAGCTTCACCCAGGCCGAATCTCTCTGCGCCGACTCCACAGGTGTCGTCGGCGCCCGCTGCGCAGCGTCACCCAGGCCAAATACACTGGCTGCTCTCGCCATCCGTCTACCAAGGGGATCCCCAATGGCAGGTTCGGTCATCGTCTCCGGCGCTCGCACGCCGATCGGCAAGCTCTCGGGAGGGTTGGCCTCGTTCCAGGCGACGGACCTGGGCGGCAAGGCCATCAGGGCGGCTCTTGAGCGGGCGGGCGTCGAGCCCGACCAGGTGGACTACGTGTTCATGGGCCAGGTGCTGCTGGCTGGCACCGGCCAGATGACCGCACGCCAGGCAGCCATCGCCGCCGGCATACCGCTCACGGTGCCGTCCACCACGGTGAACAAGGTTTGCCTATCGGGTCTCAACTCCATCTACCTGGCCGACCAGATGATCCAGGCCGGAGAGGCCGACATCGTGGTGGCGGGGGGGATGGAGTCGATGACCAACGCCCCCTACCTGCTGCCGGGCGCACGCTCGGGCTACCGGCTGGGTGACGCCTCCGTGGTCGACTCGATGATGCACGACGCGTTGTTCTGCGCCATCGACCAGCTCGCCATGGGCGGTGCGACCGAGAAGTACGCCGCCTCGGCGGGCATCGACCGCGCCTCGCAGGACGATCTGGCCGCCAAGTCGCACGAGCGGGCCGCCCGCGCCCAGAAGGACGGCCTGTTCGCCGACGAGATCGTGGCGGTCGAGGTTCCCCAGCGCAGGGGCGACCCCGTGGTGGTGAGCCAGGACGAGGGCGTGAGGCCGGGCACGACCGCCGAGTCGCTGGGCCAGCTCCGCCCGGCCTTCGACAAGGCCGGCAACATCACCGCCGGCAACGCTTCCCAGATCTCCGACGGCGGCTCTGCGGTGATCGTCGCCTCGGCGGCCAAGGCCGCCGAGCTGGGCGTCGAGCCGCTGGGCGAGGTCGTCGGCTACGGGCAGGTGGCCGGGCCCGACCCGTCGCTGCTCACCCAGCCCTCTCGTGCCATCAACAAGGCGCTCGAGGGCACCGGGCTCTCGGTGGGCGACCTGGACCTCTTCGAACTGAACGAGGCGTTCGCTGCGGTGGGCCTCGCCTCCATGGCCGAGCTGGGGATCACCGACGAGATCACCAACGTGAACGGAGGGGCGATCGCCCTCGGACACCCGGTCGGGATGTCCGGCAACCGCGTGGCGCTCACCCTGCTCTACGAGCTGCGCCGCCGTGGCGGCGGCCTGGGCGCCGCAGGCCTCTGCGGCGGCGGCGGCCAGGGCGACGCCATCATCCTGCGCTCGCTCTAGCTGGCGTCGACCTCGCGGCGGCCCTCCAGGGCGCGGCCCAGGGTGAGCTCGTCGGCGTACTCCAGGTCGCCTCCCACGGGCAGACCGCTGGCTATGCGCGTGACCTTCAGCCCCAGGGGGCCGAGCAGGCGGCCCAGGTACATGGCCGTGGCCTCGCCCTCGATGTTGGGGTTGGTGCACAGGATCACCTCGGTGACCTCCTCGGGCTCGAGGCGGGCCAGCAGCTCCTTCACCCGCAGCTGATCGGGGCCCACACCCTCTATGGGGCTGATGGCCCCGCCCAGCACGTGGTAGCGGCCACGGAACTCGCCGGTGCGCTCCACCGCCACGATGTCGCGAGGCTCCTCCACCACGCACAGCAGGCCGTGGTCGCGCCGGTCGTCGGAGCAGATGCCGCACAGCTCGCCCACCGACACGTTGAAGCAGCGCTGGCAGAAGGTCACCCGCTCCTTGGCCTCGACGATGGCCTTGGCCAGGCGCATGGCGTCTTCCTTGGGCACCCGGAGCAGGTAGAAGGCGATGCGCTGGGCCGACTTGGGCCCGATGCCCGGGAGCCTCCCCAGCTCGTCGATGAGGTCCTGGACCGGACCGGCGTAGACGCTCAACGATCAGCCCTCGTCCGGTAGCTCGATCAGCTGCGCCCCCGGGAAGGCCTGCGAGATCCGCTCCGCCGTGGTGCCCGCCACGTCGTCGGCATCCGTCAGCTCCGAAGGGTCTATCCCGGCACCCACGTCGTCGTCATCAACGCCGTCCGCACCTTCGACGCTCCCCTGCCCTGCTGGGGTCTGGCCCTGGGGGTCGGCCGGAGGTGGGCCCCCGGCATCGATGATCACCCGGAGCGGCACCGGCCTGCCGAAGTGGGCCGCCAGCACCGCCTCCACGTCGCCCCGCATCTCTTCGCACTTGGCGGCGTGGATCTTGTTGGGCAGCCCGAACACGGCAGCATCGTCGTCGACGCGCACGAAGCGCCCCGAGGCGAAGCGGGGCTTGGCCCTGGCGCTGAGCGAACCCAGCAGCGTGTCGCCCCAGGCGAGGGTCAGCTCGTCGCGGGTGGGCAGCGAGCCGGGCTCCACCACCACCTTGTTGGCGGGCCCGGGGGCCTCAGGCGCCAGCGCCTCGGTGGAGAGCGAGCCCAGGTCCACCGTGGGGGGCGGCGGGGGCGCCGAGCGCTTCGGGCGCCGGGAGGGCTTGGACCTCGCCAGGATCTCCCTGGCGTCGGCGGCCGGTCCCTCTCCGCCTCCGGTGGTGGGGACGGGGGCAGGGCCGGGATCTGCGGGAGTCGTCGAGGCCGAGGGAGGGGTGGAAGCTGGCGCCGGGCCGGCCGCCACCGTCCGGGCAGTGGGCTCGTCCGCAGGAGGCCCGGCGCCGGAACCCTGCTCTGGAGCCGGGGCCCGGGCAGGGCGATCGGGCGTGTCCCTCGCTGGGATCCTGTCGGAGGGGTCGGAGATCTCGGAGCCTGCGACCCCACCCCGCTCCAGGCGGGCCACTCGGTCGGCAAGGGCCGAGAGGTTGAGGTCGGCCTCGGGACGGGTGAGCCGCACCAGCGCCACCTCGAGGATCACCCGCGGGTCCGGAGCATCCTGGATCCCCACGAAGGCCTCGCCCAGCAGCTCGAGTGCCCGGGTGGTGCCGGCGGGCCCGAGACGGGAGGCCTGGTCGGCCACCCTCTGGCGGTCGGTATCGGTGAGCCTGGAGAGGTCGGCGCCCACCGCCGCTAGGAACACGTCGCGAAGGCGGGCGATGAGCTGCTCGCCCAGCACCCTGGGGCTGCGGCCCTCCCCCACCGCCGCCTCCACCGCCACGAGGGCCCGCCCGGTGTCGCGCTCGCTCACGGCCTCCACGATCTCGTCGAGCGCCTCGGTGCTCTCGGGCACATCGCCCGCTGCGACCACCCGGTCGAGGGCCGAGAGCGTGTCGCGGGCAGAGCCGGCTCCGATCCGCAGCACGTGGTCGCGCTGGCCGGGCGAGATCTCGAGCCCGGCATCGGCCGCCACGTAGTCGACCAGTGCCTCCAGCTCACTCGCGGGCAGCAGGCGCACCTCGAAGATCTGGCAGCGGCTGCGGATGGTGGGCAGCACCTTCTGGGGGTCGGTGGTTGCCAGCACGAACACGACGTGGGCCGGAGGCTCCTCCAGCGTCTTCAGCAGCGCGTTGGAGGCCGCCGCCGACAGCATGTGGACCTCGTCGAGGATGTACACCTTGGTGCGACCAGGCGTGCCGAGGGATGCCTTGGCCACCAGGTCGCGGACAGCCTCCACCCCGTTGTTGGAGGCTGCGTCGAGCTCGTGGACGTCGAACGAGGTGCCCTCTGCGATGGCCACGCACGAGGCACAGACGCCGCAGGGCTCCCCGTCGACCACGTCGGTGCAGTTGAGCACCTTGGCGAGGATGCGGGCCGTCGAGGTCTTCCCAGTGCCGCGGGGCCCGCTGAGCAGGTAGGCGTGGCCCACCCGCCCCTCGCGCACGGCGTTCTGGAGGGCCATCACCAGGTGCGGCTGCCCTCGCACCTCGCTGAAGCGCTGCGGCCGATAGCGACGGTAGAGAGACTGGTAGGCCACGGCCGCCGAGCCTACTGGCCCCACCTTCTCCCCCTACCGCCTCCCCGTGCCGCTCCTGGCACACGATCGCGCCGGAAACAGCGCGCTGGTGTGCCAAGAGCGAAGTGGGGCCCGCTCCCGTGCGTGGCGGTCAGGCGATCTGCGGCACACCGGAGATCCCGCTGAGAGCTGCTGCCTCCCGGCCCTGACTCGATTCACAGGCTCCGATTGCACAGGACCCAACCGCCACGCGCAGGCGCGGGCCTGGCCCTCAGCGTACATCGTCGTCACCGTGCCGAGGTCGGCCGCTTCCGCGGATAGCCTCACCTGCGCTCCCCCCCGTTGGGAGCGTCCCGGGAGGGATGCGAGAGCGGCCGAATCGGCACGCTTGGAAAGCGTGTGTGGGGCAACCCACCGT
>CAYNQN010000034.1:0-15161 GCA_964399375.1 uncultured Rhabdothermincola sp.
CGAGCGCCGGCCCCTGGCGCTCGACGTGGGGGCTCTGGTGCCCCACGGTGCCGTCCGCGCCTACGTGATGGGCGAGCGCGGAGCCCGCAACGAGCCCGCCACACCGGACGACATCGAGGCCATGGCCGCCATCGTGAGCGAGGCCATGGCCGCAGGAGCCCTGGGCTTCTCCACCTCCCGCACCATCGCCCACATGGCCATGGACGGCGAGCCGGTGCCCGGCACCTTCGCAGCCGAGGACGAGCTGTTCGGCATAGGCAGGGCGCTGGGAGACGCCGGTGCGGGTGTGTTCGAGCTGGCGCCCGCCGGCGCCCTGGGCGAGGACCTGGAGGCGCCCGAGC
Organism: uncultured Rhabdothermincola sp.; assembly: GCA_964399375.1. Taxonomy (GTDB): domain Bacteria; phylum Actinomycetota; class Acidimicrobiia; order Acidimicrobiales; family Acidimicrobilacustridaceae; genus CAYNQN01. Next base: position 342 of record CAYNQN010000034.1, read on the forward strand.
AGGAGATGGCCTGGATGACCCGCCTGGCCAAGGCCATCGGCCGGCCCGTGAGCTTCGGCCTGACCCAGAACGACAAGGACCCGGAGGCCTGGCGGCGGATGCTGGAGCTCTCGGAGCAGGCGGCCGCCGCCGGCGGCGCCGTGATGCCCCAGGTGGGCGGCAGGCCGGTGTCGCTGCTGCTGGGTCTCCAGACCTTCCACGCCTTCTCCTTCGCCCCCTCCTGGGCGCCCATCTCGCTGCTGCCGGTTGCCGAGAGGGCCCGGGCCATGGGCGATCCCGAGCTGAAGCGCAGGCTGGTGGCAGAGGCGAAGGACATAGACCCGACGCTCAGCCAGTTCACCGACGCCGAGCGCGCCTTCCCGTTGACCGATCCACCCGACTACGAGCCCCCGAAGGAGGCCAGCGTCGCCTCGAAGGCCCGCCGGCTCGGCTTGGACCCCCTGGAGGTCTTCTACGACGAGCTGCGAGCCGACGAGGGCCGGGCCCTGCTGATGCTGCCCCTGCTCAACTACTCGCACTTCAACCTCGACCCGGTGCGCGAGATGCTGCTGCACCCCACGAGCACCTGGGGCCTGGGCGACGGGGGCGCCCACTGCCGCACCACCTGCGACGCCAGCACGCCCACCTACATGCTCACCCACTGGGCGCGCGACAGGGCACAGGGCCGGCTGGGGCTGGAGTGGGTGGTGCGCAAGATGACCAGCCAGACGGCGCAGACCTTCGGCCTGGGCGACAGGGGCACCCTGGAGCCGGGCAAGGTGGGGGACGCGAACGTGATCGACATGGACGGCCTGAGGCTCGGGCTGCCCGAGATGGTGCACGACCTGCCCGGCGGCGCCAACCGCTTCGTGCAGCGAGCGCAGGGCTACGTTGCCACGATCAAAGGTGGACAGGTGACGCTGCGCGACGGCGAAGACCAGGGCCAGCGCCCAGGGGCCCTCGTTCGCGGAGCCCGGAGCAACTGATGGGGGACAGATGAGCATCGAGGAGAACAAGGCCGTCGTCGACGCGTTCTGGAAGACGCTCTACGAGCGCGACTGGGACGCCGTGAGGGAGTTCTTCACCGACGACTCCCAGTACACCGACATGTGCACGCCGGCCGACGAGGTGGCGGTGGGCCAGGACGAGATCCTCGCCCGTATGCGGCTGGGCCTGGAGAAGTTGAGCGGGTACGAGAACCACCACCGCCTCACGGTCGCCGAGGGCGACGCCGTGGTCACCGAGCACGCTGAGACCTGGGAGTGGGACACCGGCGAGAGCGTCACCTTCCCGTTCACCTCGGTGCAGGAGCTGCGCGACGGCAAGATCGTCCGCTGGTTCGACTACTGGGACCTGCAGACGCTCATGAACGCCGCTCCGGCGTGGTGGGTGGAGCACATCTCCCAGGGCTACAAGTAGCAGCGGGCCGGGCGGCAGGACCCCGCCGGCCGGGGCTGAGGCGCGGGAGGCCCGGGGGCGGGCTAGTGCTCGCCGCGCTCGGGGACGGGGACCCCGAGCACGTGGCACGCCTCGTCGTGGAGGCGAACCACCGCTGTGCGCACCTGCGGGCGCTCGGTGACCCTCTCACCCCAGAGCACCCGGGCCTCGGACGGGCCGTTGGGGGTCTCGATGCGGAAGTCGATGCCATCGGCGTCCATGCCCGTCATGAGGGCAGAGGTGGCGTCGGGCCGGCCCCCCAGGGCCTGGCAGAGGCGGAGGGAGTCCTCGCTGTGGTCGTCGTTCATGTGGGCCTTGACGGCCTCGACGACCTCGGGCGGGAACGGGTTGGCGTCGCTCATGCGGGCTTCGTGGTGCCCGGGCGGCGCATGCGACGTGAGCTCACGAGCAGGACCGTACCGAACAGCAACAGGGCCAGGCCAGCGGCGGCCAGCGGCCCTTCCAGATCTCCGGGGCCGGTGTTGGGGAGGGTCCCCTTGCCGGCAGTGGGTGTGCCCGTGGTCCCGGTACCCCCGGTGCTCTCGGCGGCCGTCACCGTGAAGTCGCCCGACCACAGGCTCAGGCCCGAGCTGATGCCCCGCAGCTCCACCTGGTGCACGCCAGGCGGCACCTCGGAGGGGACGGCGAAGGTGTAGCTCACCACGCCGGAGGCGTCGGCCACGGCGGTACCCACCCAGATGGGCGTGGAGTGGACCCACACCTCCACCTGCTCGCCGGCCGTGAAGCCCTCGCCCGAGGCGGTGAGCGTTCCGCCCACGGCCACGGTGGACTTGTCGAGCACCACGCCGACCTCCTCCTCGTCGGTGGGAGGCGGCTCGGGCAGGTCGACCTCTTCGGTGAGACCGAGGGTGAACGAGACGGGATCCAGCGGTGTGCCCACGTTGTAGAAGCCCTCGAAGATCGGGCCGCCATCGGGACCGAGGGCTGTGGGCACGTTCAGCCAGGCTGCGCCCTGGTGACCGTCGACCTCGGCAGCCACCGGCGAGACCTTGGAGAGGTCGAGCGTGGCCAGCACGATGTCGTCGTAGGTGACGGGCTCGGCGCCGCTTCCCGGGTTCGAGATGTCTCCCTCCAGCGGGACGCTGACGACATCCGCTATCAGGTTGCCGCCCGTGGGGGTGGTCTCGATGCGGATGTCGCTCACCGAGAGCTGCAGCAGGCACTCGCCCACGCTCCCGGCGTGGTTGCAGTGGCCCTTGAAGCTCACGGAACCGGCGAAGGTGGCCTCCACGGCCCCGGTGGACGGGTCGAAGGAGCCGACTGGCTCGGGCTCGACCACCAGCGGAAAGCGGAAGGTGCCGTTGGCGTTCCGGCTGGCCCCTCCCTCGAGGGTGATGGTGCCCTGGGCGATCGGGCCCACGATGTAGCTACGGAACGAGCTCTTCACGCCCCAGTCGAGGAAGCCCCCGGTGAGGTCGCCCTCACCCTCCCCCTCTTGGACGAGGACCACCTGGTCGGGATCCGAGGGTGCAGGGCTCACAAGGGTCTGGGTCGGGGTGCCCGAGGGCACCTCCGACCCCGAAGGGTAGGTCGGCTGCTGGGCACCGGCCGTGGCCGGGCTCGCCGCGAGGGCGAGCCCGGCCACCAGCACGATCGTCAGCGCGATCGTTCCGGCAAGCCGACGGGTCATGTCAGCTGAGCTCCGTCATCAGCTCGTTGAAACGGTAGAGGAACGCTGCCATGGCCTGGCGGGTGATGTTGTCGCCAGGGCGGAACGTGTCGTCGTCGAAGCCATTGGTGATCTCCTCGGCCGCCAGCCACGAGATGGCGTCGTAGAAGGGGTTGGTGTCGGGGACGTCGACGAAGGTCGGGTGGTCTTCCGGGGGCGCCGGCTCGTCGGCCAACCGCCACAGGAAGGCGGCCATGGCCTCGCGGCTGATGTTCTGGCCGGGGCGGAAGGTGTCGTCGTCGAAGCCCTGGGTGATGCCGACGGCAGCTCCCCACGAGATGGCCTCGTAGAACGGGGCGCCCGGGGGAACGTCGACGAAGGTCGGGTGCCCTGGGGGAGCCGCTGGCTCACCCTCCAGCCGCCAGATGAAGGCCAGCACGGCCTGGCGGGTGATCTCGGCCTCCGGACGGAAGGTGTCGTCGTCGAAGCCGGTGGTGATGCCCTCGGCGGTCAGCCAGGAGATGGGCCCGAAGAAGGCGTTGTCCTGGGTGACGTCCGGGAAGACCGGGTTGAAGAGGAGGGGCTCGGCGACCTCCTGAGCGGCGTTCGCCGCAGCGCCGCCGGCGGCGTAGGTGTAGACGCCCCAGTTGCCGGAGGTCAGGTCGGCGGGCCAGACGTTCAGCTCGGCCTCGAAGGTCCCGTCCTCGTTCAACGGCACGCACTGGCCCTCGCAGGCACCGTGGAAGTTCTCGTTGATGGAGTCGATGGACGACTGGGGCAGTGCCCAGCGCTGCGAGATCACGCTGCGGGCCGACGAGGGTGCGCCCTCGGATGGCTGCCACACGTCACCGAAGCGCCCGAAGATCACGTACACGCCGGTTGCGATGTCCTTGGCCGGCGGACGGGTCCCGATGTTGGCGTAGGGAGCGAAGTTCGATCCGGTGACGGTCACAGTCGTCAGCTCGAGCGGGTCGATCCCGGTGCTCGGAGTGACCTCGATGCTGGCGAAGCCCTCCTCGAGGGTCATCGTGATGGGGTCGAGCTCGGTGCCGGCCTCGTAGAACTCGCCGAAGGCAGGCACTCCCGCCTCGGTGAGCGTTGCTGGCACGTTCGCCCAGGTGCCGTCCGCCGGAACGATCCCGGTGAGGTCTAGGGCGCCAAGGGCGACGTCGGTGTAGGTGACGAGCGGGGGTGGCTCGACCGGATCGGTGCCCTCGAAGGCACGCGAGGTCACGTCGGCGATGATCTCGCCCACCTCGGCGTCCACGGCCACGCGCACGTTGCGGATCTCGACGTCGAGCAGCGGCACGATCTCTTCGTCCTCGCCCTCTCCGTAGGTGTGGAAGTGGGCCTGGAAGTGGACGCCTCCGGCGAACGAGGCCGCCGCTTCGTCACCCTCGACTCCCCCACGGCTGACCGGGAAGGTGAACACGCCGTTGTCGGGAGCCTGAGAGGCCCCGCCCGACACGGTGATCTCGCCGCCGGCGAACGGGCTGGCGACGTAGTTCCGGAACGACTCCCTCACACCCCAGGAGAGCTCACCGCTGACGATGCCCTCTACGGGGGCTTCGGCGGCACCTGCCGGGGTGGCAGGAGCCACGGCGAGAGCCAGGCCGCTGGCAGCCATGAGCAGGGCCAAGAAGGCGGCTAGCACCCTGGACGGGCGCCAGGTCGATCTCTTGGTGGGCTTGGTTTGCATGCAGGACTCTCCTCGGCTCTCTGGATGTCGGTGGACCGTTTACCTAAACACGTTAAGCGGGCCTATCAGAGACTTCCACGAGTGGCGAGGGGAATGCAAGGCGACTCCCTGCTCTGGACTTCGGGCCGCTCGGACCCCCGGCTAGGGCCGCCGCACCGGGAGCACCAGCGGAGCGCCGGTGCCCGGGTGGGCGATCACCTCGATCTCGTGGTTGTAGACCCGGCTCAGCAACTCGGGGCTCATCACCTCGGCCGGCGGCCCGTCGGCCACCACCCGACCACCGTCCATCACCGCCACCCGATCGGCGTGCGCCACCGCCAGGCCCAGGTCGTGCAGCACCACCACCACCGCAGCGCCCTCATTCGCCCTGGCCCTCGCCACCTCCAGCACCAGCTCCTGGTGGTGGACGTCGAGCGCGGCCGTGGGCTCGTCGAGCAGCAGCACCGAGGTGCTCTGTGCGAGGACCCTCGCCAGCGCGACCCTGGCCCGCTCGCCACCCGATAGCGAGGGGTACTGCCGGCTCATCAGGTCGGTCACGTCGGTCTGGCGGGCCACCGCGGCCACCACCTCGTCGTCGCTGCTCTCGACCGGCGTGCGGGCCCAAGGCGAGCGGCCCATACGCACCACCTCGGACACCGTGAAGGGGAACGTGACGGTCACCTGCTGGGGAAGCACCGACCGGCGCAGGGCCAGCTCGACGTGCGACCACGACCCCATGGGCCGGCCGTCCACGAGCACCTCCCCCGAGGCCAGGTCGGCGTCGCCGCTCAGCGCGCCCAGCAGGGTCGACTTGCCCGCGCCGTTCGGCCCAACCAGGGCCACGACCTCGCCCGAGCGGGCGATGAGGTCGACCTCGCTGATGATGAGCTTGCCGCCGAGGCGCACGGTGACCGCCCTGGCCTCGATGAGGGGCGTGCCCGGCACCGGATGGTCGGGCAACCGCACCGGGCGAGACCAACCGATCACGCCCAGCCACCTTGACGGGCCCGGGTGACACGGAGGAGCCAGAAGAAGAACGGAGCCCCCACGAGCGAGGTGAGCACGCCGAGCGGCACCTCGCTGGGCGCCACGACCGTGCGGGCGATGAGGTCGCCCACCACGAGGATCACGGCACCACCCAGCGCGGAGGCGGGCAGCAGCAGCCGGTGCCCGGGCCCGGCCACCATCCTCACGAGGTGGGGGATGACGAGGCCCACGAACAGGATCACCCCGGACACCGCGGTGGCCGCCGCCGTGAGGATGGCCACGATCACCAGCATGATCACCCGGAGGCGCTCCACGCTCACGCCCAGGTGCCTGGCGGAGCGCTCGCCCAGCGTGAGCAGGTCGAGCTTGTGCGACTGGGTGCACGCGAGGATGATCCCGACGAACGCCAGCGGCGCTATGGCCGCCACCTTCGGCCAGGTGGCCTGGGCCACGCTCCCCAGGGTCCAGAAGGTGATGCTGCGCAGCTCGGCGTCGGTGGAGAAGAAGGTGAGGAGTCCCACCACCGCTCCCATCAGGGCGTTCACCGCTATACCCGTGAGTATCAGGGTGACCACCTCGGTGCGCCCCCCGTGGCGCGAGGCCAGGTACACGGCGACCACCGTCACCAGGCCACCCACGAAGGCGGCGGTGGCGAGGCTCCAGGTGCCGAAGAAGGTGAGGCCGAGCACGATCGACCCCACGGCCCCCACCACCGCCCCCAGCGACACGCCCACGATGCCCGGCTCGGCGAGGGGGTTGGAGAAGGTGCCCTGCATCGAGGCCCCTGCACAACCCAGGGAGGCACCCACCAGCACGGCCAGGGCGACCCTGGGGAACCGGATGTCCCAGAGCACCGACTCGCCGTAGCCGGCCGGCACGTCGCCGATGTCGAGCCCGATGCGATGGGCGAGGGATCCCAGGATCTCCGGGACGGGGACCGAGTAGGCGCCGATCGCCGCTCCGAGGATGCAGGCGATCACCAGCGCCACGACCAACCCCCCGATGAGGACCACCGGGCGCACGTGGGGACTACGAGCGGCGACGACGTCTTCTAGGTCGGGGTTGGTCTCCCCCGTCGTGGCCGGGCTGCTCACCCCACGGGACTGTAGAGACGATCGATGAGGGCGGCCAAAGCCAACGGGGTGCGCGCCCCGAAGCTGTAGAGCAAGCCGTCCTCCTCGGTGACCACCCGGCGGTTCTGGCCGGCGGGCGTCTGGCCGATCCCGGGCATGGCCACCAGGCCGTCGACGCCGCCCACCGACTCGAGCCCTGTGGTGGTCATGAGGATCACGTCGGGCGCCGCCCTCACCATCGCCTCGCTGGTGAGGGGGGTGAACGGGCGCTCCAGCCCCATGGCCGTGCCGGCGTCGATACCGCCGGCCGCCTCGATCATGGAATCAGCGCCCGAGCCGGGGCCTGCGATGAGGTACACACCCGCCTGGCCGCGCATGTAGAGGAAGGCGACCTTGGGCCTGGGCTGGTCCTTAGGTATGGCCTCCTGGGCCTCGGCGATCTCGTCCATGGTCCGCTCCATGAGGGCCTCGCCCGCTTCCCGCACCCCCAGCGCCTCGGCCACCGCCATGATGCGCGACCCGATCTGGCCCACGTTGCTGGGTGCTTCCATCACGACCACCGGCACTCCCGCGTTGCGCAGGTGCTCCAGCGCCTCGGGTGGGCCGCTGTCGGTCTGGGCGAAGACCACGGTGGGCTGCAGCGACAGCACGGCCTCGGCCGACACGTCGTGCGCCCTGGTCACCAGCGGGAGGTGCTCGGCCTCGGGGAAGGTGGCCGAGACGTCACGGCCCACCACGTTGGCGCCCAGGCCGAGGGTGAAGATGGTCTCGGAGATGTTCCCCCAGAGGGGCACGATGCGGCTCGCGTCGGTGATGGTGACCTGGCGGCCGTCGGCGTCGGTGACCGTCACCGGCAGCTGGGGGGTGGGGTCGTCGGCCACCGGGACGAGGCGCTGTGTGCCCTCCTCGCCCGTGCTGGAACCCAGCTCGCCGGCGGCGCTCGACCCGCACGCAGCGGCCCCGAACAGCAGTGCCACGGCCAGCAGGGCAGCGGCGGGGCCGCGACGGCGCGCCATCACGATGCCGCGCCGGATCCTCTACGGGAGAGCACGAACCAGGCCACCGCTCCGGCGATCGCCGCTGCGCCGGCCACCCCGCCCAGCACCCAGGGCAGGGCGCTACCCGAGCCGCCCTCGGGCGGGGCGCTGGCCTGCTCCACGGTGGGAGTGGTGGTCGTGGTGGTGGCAGGGGGTGCGGTGGTGGTCGTGTCCTCGCCCGGCGGCGGCGTGGTGGGGGCCCCGGGATCGGTCACAACGCCCGGCACCTCGTTCGACGAGACGGGGGTATCGGGCCCGGTGGGCACCTCCACCGGGGCGGCGGCGGCGCTGCCGAAGGTCACCGGCACGAGGATGTCCTGGGAGCGATCGCTGGAGCGCACGTGGTCGTTTCGGGTGACCACCGCGCAGCTCACCCGGCGGCAGTCGATGGTGTCGCCGATGAGCGGACCCACGTTCAGCGCCAACGAGAACGACCCCCCTGGGCCGTAGGGGATGGCGAGGCCCACCCCGTAGTCGGGCGGGTTGGACGAGATCCACTGGGAGGCTCCGGTCTCGCCCTCCAGGTCGATGCCGCCCCCGCAGGGGCTGGGCTTCTCGTTGAGGGGCGGGACGAGGCAGAAGGCCAGGTAGATGCCCTTGAACTCCTCGTAGCCCTGGCCACTCACCACGATGGTCTGGCCGGAGGGGTCGAGGTCGTGCGCCTGCGAGAGGCTGAGCGTGCGCACGCCGTCGGTTGCCGCCGTGCCGTCGGCGAAGAGCGTGGTGGCCGGTGCCGGGATGGGTTCGAGGCCTGGGAGCGGGTTGGACTGGGCTCCAACTCCGGTGGGCGCGAGCGCGAGCGCTAACATCGCCATGATCGCTCCTGCCACGACACTCAGGAGCCTGGCCAGGCCCACAGAGGTGTGTCGGGTTCGTCGCCCTCCAGAGTTTCCGATCAACTTAGGCACGCGCCCTTCTCCTCATCTCCGATGCGCCACCCAGACAACTGGAAAAGAGTCGCCCTTAAGAACGTGGATAAGGGTACCTACTATAAACTGTTCTTTCCGCCTTCGAAAGCGGAGAGCCTAGAGAAGATCTTGAAGGAGACGGATATGACGGTCACAGCCGACGAGACCGGCGCCCCCACGACGTTCTCCGAGGAGCTGAGGGCGGCCAGCTGGGGCGCCCACGAGAGAGCGGCCGAGTCGCCGTTCATGGTCTCGTTGATGAGCGGCGACCTCGACCGCTCCCGCTACGCCGACATGGTCGCCCAGCACTACTTCGCCTACCTGGTGCTCGAGGAGGCCGCCGAGGCCATGGCCAGCGACCCCGCGGCGAGCATGTTCCACTTCCCCGAGCTCACCAGGGTCCCCGCGCTCGAGTCCGACCTCGAGTTCCTCCTGGGTGAGGGCTGGCGCGACCAGATCTCCCCGTCCCCCGCCACCACCGAGTACTGCGACCACATGCGCGAGGTCTGCTTCAACTGGCCCGGGGGCTTCGTGGCCCACCACTACGTGCGCTACCTGGGCGACCTCTCGGGTGGCCAGTTCATCAAGAGGAAGGTGAAGGAGATCTACGACCTTCCCGGCACCTCGGGCATCGACTTCTACGAGTTCAGCGAGATCCCCAAGCCCACCGCCTTCAAGGACGAGTACCGCAGCCGCCTCGACCGGGCCCCATGGGATGCGGAGGAGCAGCGCCGCATCATCGACGAGATCCTCCTGGGATACGAGCTGAACACCAAGGTCCTCGACCAGCTGTCGTAGGGCCGCGAGGAGGTCGCCTCCCCCGCTCCCGGCGAGGTCGCGACCCGGGCGCCGGTTGTCCCGGGGGCTACGGCACCTGGAAGACTGGGCAGGTGAGCCCGACCCCAGGAGACCAGCACGTGGGTGCCGAGTCGGCCGATGCCCGGGAGGTCCCGGGCCTCGACCTGGCTCCGCGGCCCGCTCCTCCCCGCCGCCAGCGCCGATGGGCGCCGTTGGTGGTGATCGTGCTGGTGCTGGCCGGCTTGGGCTTCGTGGCCACCAAGGCCCTGGGCGACGCGGCGCTGTTCTTCTACAACGCCGACGAGGCCGTGGCGAAGAAGGCCGACCTGGGTGACTCCCGCTTTCGCCTGCAGGGCAAGGTGGAGGACGGCACCATCCACGACACGCCCTCAGGCGTGGAGTTCACCGTGGCCTTCAACGGCGTGGAGGTAGCGGTGGTGCACCAGGGCGACCCGGTGGAGCTGTTCGAGGAGGGCCGGCCCGTTGTGCTGGAGGGGCGGTGGGATCCCTCAGGTGAGGTGTTCTCCAGCGACCGCATGCTGGTGAAGCACGACGAGACCTACACCTCCGAGCACGACGACCGTCTCACCGACGCCGAGCGCGGCGGCGACGGCTGACCCTTGCGGCCACTGCCCCTGCTCAGCCCCGGCGCCTGACCGGGGCCTGAGCCCAGAGGTCAGCTGCAGCTGGCGCTGGGGTCGTCTTCGGGGGCCACGCCGATGGGTTGGTCGATCACCTCTATGGGATCGCCGTCGTCGTCGTAGCGCACCGTGGTGTCGGTGACCGCCGGCGAGGTGGACGACGGGGGCTCGTTGGGGATGCCCCGGAAGATGTTGAGGATCGGCTGGGCGCCCGCGTCGTCGAGCGAGAAGGAGAAGGCGTCTCCGTGGTGGCCCTCGATCACGGGCAGGGTGTGGGTGATCATGCTGTCGCCCCTGAAGTCGGCGAAGCGCTTGCCCAGCTGGATCATCTGCTCGATGTCCATCGAGGTGTCGACCTTGAGGTGCTCGGCCGTGGAGGAGAGGATCTCGTTGGCGGCGAGGATGTCGAAGTCGGCGACGCGGCCGACCGATCGATCGATGATCTTGCGCATGAAGACCTGCTGGCGGTTGATGCGGCCCAGGTCGCCGGTGCCGTCGTGGAGCCAGTTGCCCTTGGAGTCCTTGTACTCGAGGTAGCGCGAGCGCACGAAGGCGATGGCCTGGCCCCCGTCGAGCGTCAAGCAACCCGTGCTGTCGATCTGCAGGCCGGTGTGGGCGTCGCGCATGGGGGTGTCGAAGTACATGGGTACGCCGTCGACTGCGTCGACGATCCCCTGGAAGCTCGACATGTCGATCTCGACGTAGTGGTGGATGTCGATGCCGAAGTTCTGCTTGATCGTGTCGACCAGGCGCTGCGCCCCGCCGTTGTAGGCCGCGTTGATCTTCTCGGAGTAGTCGGTGCCGGCGATGGGTACCCATAGGTCACGCGGGAACGAGACCATGTCGATGGTCTCCTTCACGGGGTCGACGCGCAGGATGATGATCGTGTCGCTGCGCTGCCCACCGTGCTCCACGCCATCGTGGAAGTAGGCGCCGGCGTCGCTGCCGTCCTCGTCGAGCACCTCACGGTTGTCGGAGCCGACGATGAGGTAGTTCTTGGGGTCGTAGGCGCCCGCCCCGCTGAGCGTGAGGTCTTCCCGGCCGATCTGGTTGTAGCGGTACCAGAGGTAGCCCACGCCGGCGGCCACACCGATGACCGCGATGACGACCAGGATGCCCAGCACCACCACCAGGTTCTGGACCCCGCTGCGCCGTCGCTGCGGAGTACGGGGGCTGGGGCGCGGAGCGCGCGAGGGGGGAGGATAGGTGCCCTGGGACATGACCAGACGAGGCTAACCGGCAGGACCACCACCGCGGTGATCACCCGGGCGTGAGATGAGGCACGCCGGTGAGAGCCTTGGCTGGGGAAAGGCAACCAGCACGTGGGATAGGGCACCAACTCCCTCCTCATCAACTAGACCGTACGCAGCAGGCAGCATCTGGAACGCTCCCCTCAGGAAGGGAAGGGCAACGCCAGGAAGGGGCGCAACGAAAGGGTGAAGGATGAAGATCTTCCACGAAGACGCTGATTTCGACGCCCAGCTGCAGCGCACGCTGATAGGCGCCTACACCGGCACCGCGGATCTGGGCGAGGCCTTCGCCGTGGCATCCCGGGTGCCGGCCGGCGACTACGACCGCTGGTACCAGGAGTGGTCGACGGTGGCGGGCAAGGCCCGCGACATCGGGTCGGTGGCCGAGTCCCGCGGCCGGCGCGACCTGGCGGTCAGCTCCTACCTGCGCTCGGCGGAGTACCACCGCCAGGCCTACTTCTTCCTGCGTCACGACCTGGGCGACCAGCGCGTCACGGGCGGCTACCGGGCCCAGCGCGAGGCCTTCCGCGCCGCCATGCGCCTGCTGCTGTGGCCCGGCGATCCCATCCAGCTCAACGTCAAGCCTGTGCACCCTCCCACCAACGGCTCGGGCAACGGCTCGTCGAACGGGCACCGCTACGCCCCTCCCCTGCTGGAGGGCTACGTGTTCCGCCCCTCCGACGACGACGTGCCACGCCCCACCATCATGTTCCCCTGCGGCTTCGACAGCACCAGCGAGGAAGGTTGGAAGTACGGGGCCCGAGCCGCCGTCGACCTCGGCTTCAACGCCGTGACGTTCGCCGGTCCGGGCCAGGGCGAGCTGCTGTACGCGCACCGCATCCCCATGCGTCCCGACTTCGAGTCGGTGGTGACCCCGCTGGTCAACTGGCTGGTGGGCGAGCCCTACGTGGACCCCGCCGGGCTGGTGCTGCTCGGCCGCAGCTTCGGCGGGTTCCTCGCCCCCAGGGCCGCCGCCAACGAGCACCGCCTCGCCGCCCTGGTGGCCGATCCGGGGCAGTTCGACCTGTCCGCCAGGTTCAGGGCCATGTTCTCCGAAGACGACTGGGCCAAGGTGCTCGACGCCGACCCCGAGATGGACGCCGAGCTGGAGAAGCTCCTGGAGCCCCCGCGCGACCGCGAGATGTGGGGCTCGCGCATGGCGGTGATGGGGGCGAAGACGTTCGGCGAGTGGGCGCGCATCATGACCGACTACACGCTGGTGGACCACGCCCCGCTCATCACGTGCCCCACGCTGGTGACCGAGGGCGAGGGCGACTTCGCCAGCCAGAGCCAGGAGATGTTCGACGCGCTCACCTGCGAGAAGGTGATGAAGCGCTTCAGCGAGGCCGAGGGCGCCGGCGGCCACTGCGAGGGCATGGGCCAGCAGCTCTGGCAGGACTACGTGTACAACTGGATCCTCGACATAACCAACCGCCGCGACTGATCACACCCCGGTTGGCGGGGCACCCGGCCCTGGGCCGGTAACCTCGCTCGGGATGGCCATCGCCGCGGAGCCCGGCTCCGAACGCAAGCAGCGCTGGACGTTCCAGTGGAAGGAGCTCTACGACGAGGTCATCACCTCGGGGCTCTGCACCGGCTGCGCCGGCTGCGTGATCTCGTGCCCCCACGACGTCATCGGCTACAACCACTCCCAGGGCGAGTACCGGCCCTTCCACCTGGAAGAGGAGCTGGGGCCGGGCGACTGCGGGCACGGCCAGCGGGGTTGCACCACCTGCACCAGGGCGTGCCCTCGCTTCGGGTCGTGGGAGCCCGAGGCCAACGAGCACCTCTTCGGGCGCGAGCGGGCCGACGACGAGATGGCGGGCATCTACTCCGACATCCTCCTCACCCGTGCCACCGACGACATGGTGCAGCGCATGGGCCAGGACGGGGGCTTCGTGTCGGCCCTGCTCATATGGGCCATGGACGAGGGCTACATCGACGGCGCCCTCACCTCGTTCCTGGAGGACGAGGTGGGGTGGAAGGCCGTGCCGGGCGTGGCCTCCAACCGCGACGAGATCCTGGCCTCGGCGGGGAGCCGCTACACGTACTCGGCCAACACCCTCGCCATCGACGAGGCCCGTGAGAAGGGCCTGTCGAAGCTGGCGCTGGTGGGGATGAGCTGCCAGTCGTCGGTGCCGCCGGTGATGTGGCACCGCAAGGCGGGCAAGATCTCCAAGCCCATCGTGTTCAACATCGGCCTGCTCTGCTCGAAGACCTTCGACGACTCGATATTCGAGGAGCTCTTCGAGGCCAAGTACGGCCTCGCCAAGGCCGACATGGCCAAGATGAACATCAAGGGTGTGTTCCAGATCTGGATGAAGGACGGCTCGTACCACGAGGTGCCGCTGAAGGAGTGCCACGCCTGGACCAGGGAGGGCTGCAAGCTCTGCCCCGACTTCTCCGCCGAGCACGCCGACATCTCCTGCGGGGGCATAGGCGAGCTGAACGACTGGACGCTCACGATCGTGCGGACCGAGCTGGGCAGGGAGATCATCGGGCGGATGATCTCCGACGGCTCCATCGAGGCACGCCCGGGCGACAGCGACCCCGGAGCCATCTCTCTCATGCGAAAGCTCGCAGTTAAGAGCCGCAAGCGCTGGCCCGACTGGGCTCAGCCAGCCGTGAAGGTGGGAGTGCCGAAGCCTAAGCCCAAGGCACCCACAGAGGCGCCCACCACCGCTACCTGATCTCCTGGCCGGCCCGATCTCCAGCTGGGCCGGCTGATCGCTAGCTCGGCGGGGCGGCCGTCGTGGTGGTGCTGGCGTCGCCCGTGGCGCCGGGGACCGTCGTGGCGGGGCTCACCCCGGTGGAGCCCGACTGGTCGCAGTTGTCGGCCAGCTGGTCGGTCAGCTCCGCAGGCATGGCACCAGGGTCGTTGCGCAGCGAGTTGTTCAGGTCGCTGAAGGTGATGCCCGAGTAACCCGGCTGGGCGGTGTCCTGGCTGTAGGGGTAGTTCGACGAGATCCAGTTGTAGGCGCACTCGCAGTAGGCCGGCGTGGAGCCGTTGCCGATGGAGTTGCCCTGGTTGTCGGTGGCGGTGCACCCCTCGATGAACTGCGCCTTGGTGGTGTCGTCGTAGTCGCCCGGGGTGTTGGAGGGCACCGAGCAGCCCGCCACGAGGATCACGACCAGGGCAGCCAGGGCAACGGGCGCCGCCAGGCGGCGCAGGCCGCGCGCCGGACGAGGACCCTGGGGGCTCGCCGAGCTCATGCCGAGCCGCCCGAGAGCAGTCATTAGGCCCGCGAGCTCAGGGCTTCGATGAGGGCGGGCAGCACCTTGTGCACGTCGCCGACGATGCCGAGGTCGGCGATCGAGAAGATCGGGGCCTCCTCGTCCTTGTTGACGGCGATGATGTTCTTGGAGCCCTTCATGCCCACCATGTGCTGGGTGGCACCGGAG
>CAYNQN010000035.1:0-15157 GCA_964399375.1 uncultured Rhabdothermincola sp.
GGGCACGTGCAGCGCGGCGGGAAGCCGACCGCGCTCGACCGCGTGATCTCCACCTGGTTCGGGATCGCGGCCATCGACGCCGTGCACGACGGGGCCTTCGGCGAGATGGTGGCGCTCCAGGCCGGGTCCATCACCCGGGTGCCGCTGTCGGTTGCCGTGGGCTCGCTCAAGCTGGTCGACCCCGCGCTCTACGACGTGGCGAAGGTCTTCTTCGCGGGCTGATCACGGGCGGGGAGCCTGGCGTGCCAGGCGTGACCGCAGAGCCCCGATCAGCCGCTGCCCGGTGAGGCCTCTCCGGCCGTGATGGCGTTGTTGAGCCGCTCGAAGTCGCTGCGGTACACCGGCACACCGGCGTCACGGGAGACCGACCCCTCCACCCGCACCGCCTGGTCGACCCCGTCGATGCGGATCACCACGCCGTTTATCCCGGGGATCTCCGTGGCCGTGAAGACGATCTGGGCGATGGCGATGAACTGGCCCTCTCCCACCACCGACTCGCTCAGCTGCTTGTTGAAGTCCATCACCAGGATGCCGTTGGGCAGCAGCTCGGTGCGGTTCACCGCCGTGTTGAGGGGGACCCGGTTCTGCAGGCCCGGCCCGTAGGCCGCCAGGGCCTCGGTGCGCACCTTCAACAGGGCGTCGACCAGGCGAAGCGCCTGCTGCTCGGCGTCGGCGTCGGAGGGGATCTGCACCGGTAGGGCCACCTTGGCCAGCGTCAGCTCGTTGTCGGCACCCGAGCGGGCGAAGAAGATGTTGTGCTGCACGGTGGCACCGGGCGACTGGGGCACGGTGGTGGTGGTGGTCGTGGGCTCGATCTGCAGGGCCGGGGGGAGGGCCTCCTGGCCGATCTCCCTGGGAGCCCCGTCGGCCGAGATGCCGCAAGCGGCGGCCAGCACCACGAGGGCACCCAGCAACGCCGCGATCGCAAGCGTCCGAGCTTTTGGTTGCAGCCGTTCTCCGGGGCCGGCGCCGGTGCTCCTCATGTGGCGATGCTCTCCTCGGCGCTCTCCGGGCGTTCCTGACCGTTGCTTTGGGGGAACGTCGCTGCTGCGCCGGGATCGTCGTCGTGCGAGACCTCCTCGATGTGGACGACCGGGAGCTCCACCACGAAGCGGGCCCCGGGCTCGCCGTCTCGCCGGGGCTCCACCCAAGCGGAGCCTCCGTGCAGGCGCATGTGCTCGTCGACCAGCGCGAGGCCAAGGCCCACGCCGGTGTCGCCGGAGCGCTTGCCGCTCTCGCTGCCCCTGGAGAAGCGATCGAAGATCACCTCGCGCTCCTCTTCGGGGATGCCCGGCCCGTTGTCCTCCACGGCGATCTGGACCCGGCTGCCGTGGCGCTCCACGACCACGGCGCTGGCGCCCTGGGCGTACTTGGCGGCGTTGTCTATGAGGTTCGCCAGCACGCGGGCGAAGCGCCGCTTGTCGACCTCCACCACCACGTCGATGGTGTCCTCCTCGCAACGGACCCCCACGGCCCCGCCGCCCAGCGAGCTCACCGCCTGGATCACCATCTCGGCCACGGGCACCTCCTCGAGGTGCAGGTGGATGGCTCCCACGTCGAACCGGGAGATCTCCAGCAGGTCCTCCACCAGCTGCTGGAAGCGGTCGACGTCGGCCGAGAGCAGGTCGAGGGCGAGCCGGGCCCGCTCGGGCAGGGTGTCGCGGGCGTTCTCCAGCACCTCCACCGACGCTGCGAGCGTCATGAGCGGGGAGCGCAGCTCGTGGCTCACCTCCGAGGCGAACCTGGCGTCGCGCTCGATGCGCATCTCGAGGGTCTGCACCATGTCGTTGAAGGGTATGACGAGCCGGTCGAGGTCGCGGTCGCGCCCCTGGGGGAGCCGGGTGTCGAGGTGGCCTCCGGCGATGGCGTCGGCCGCCTTGCCCACGTCGAGGAGGGGGCTGAACACGCGGCGCGCCACCCAGAAGCCCAGCAGCCCACCGGCCAGCGTGGTGAGCGCCGATGCGCCCAGCAGCACGTAGCCGAGGCCGTTGAGGGCTCGCTGCTGATCCTCCAGGGAGCCCCGCTGGTAGAACTGCGCGCCGATCCCGGGCAGGGGCACCCCCACCACCAGGGAGGGCACCCCCTGGATCTGCGTGCGCATCTGGGCGGGCTGGCCGCTCTCCACGGCCTCGCGCAGGGTGGCGGGGATCTCCTCCTCCACGGCGAACGCCGTGGTGGCGATCCACTCCTCGCGGTAGCGGACTATCGGCTGGCCGCCGAGGCTTGCCGGCAAGCCGTTGAGGGTGTTCTCGAGGGTCTGGGCCGTGAGGCCCGACTGCGACAGGAACAGGTCGGCGACGGTCGCGGCGTTGTTGAAGACCACCGACTGGATGGCCTGCTCCCGCTCGTTCACCGAGCTCTCCCTGGTGAGCCCGTACGTGATGCCCGAGAGGACCACGGAGAGCAGCAGGGCGCCCAGGGCGAACGTGACGGTGACCCGGGCTCGCAGGCCGAGGCGAGGGCCCCTGCCGCTTGGGTGCTGGGCCATCGGTCGCCAGTCCTCCGTCTGGGTCAGGTCTGAAGCTTGTAGCCGAGGCCCCGCACCGTTACCACGTGGCGTGGGTTGGCGGGATCTGCCTCGATCTTCGTCCGGAGCCGGCGTACGTGCACGTCCACGAGCCGCCCGTCGCCGAAGTAACCGTAGCCCCAGACCCTCTCCAGCAGTACCTCGCGGCTGAACACCCGGCCCGGGCTGGAGGCCAGCTCCACCAGCAGGCGGAACTCCGTCTTGGTGAGGTGCACCTCCTGGCCGCCCAGGAGCACGACCCCCTCATCGGGCACGATCTCCAGGTCGCCGAAGCGCAGGTGGCTCATGCCTGGCTCGGTGGTGCGCGCCCGGCGCAGCAGGGCGCGGATGCGCGCCGAGAGCTCCTTGGGGGCGAACGGCTTGGTGAGGTAGTCGTCGGCCCCGGCCTCAAGCCCCGCCACGACGTCGTGCGTGTCGGCGCGGGCGGTGACCATGACGATGGGTACGTCGCTGGTGCGCCGTATCGACCGGCACACCTCGAACCCGTCCACCCCGGGGAGCATGATGTCGATCAGGACCACGTCGGCTGGCTGGTGGTGGAACGACTCGAGGGCGTCCTCGCCGTTGTCGGCTTCCTCCACGATCCAGCCCTCGTCCTCGAGGGCCATCTTCACGGCCGTGCGGATCCGCTCGTCGTCTTCCACCGTAAGGATGCGTGTGCCCACGTGCCTATGGTGCCTCATCTCGACGGCGTTCGTGGCATCTCCGAGCCCGACCACCTCCCAACCTGAGGACAACCATCGATCTGATGACACAGGTACGCCGGTTCGGGGAGTGGGGCCTCTGCTCCGGGAGTGGGGGCTTCAGGCTCGGGGGAGCCGGTGGGCTCAGCGAACCCGGGGTGGCTTGGTGGTGCGCGAGCGTCCGCGCTCGGGGTCGCCGGGCTTGGGGCCCCTGGCCCTCCACTCGCCCATGGCCCGCAGAGCCAGCACGGTCACCACGGCCACGCCGACAGCGCCGATGACGGCGCCCACCAGGGCACCGAGCCCGTTGGGCGTGGAGCAGTCGCCCTCGCACTGCAGGTCGACGAAGGAGTAGCCGATGAAGCCCCCGGCAGCCCCCGCCAGCAGGATGAGCGCGAAGGCCAGCACCCGGGCTCCCACCGACGGGAGGGCCGTGCCAGGCGAGGCGACGTCGGGGATCGGCCTGCCCCCGGGGCCGGTTGCCCCGGTTGCGGGGCCCGGCTCAGCCGAGGCACCCGGCTCGACCGGCGCGCCGGAGGGCCCGGTGTCCTGCTCTGGCCGGTCGGGATCCATGGCCGCGCATCGTACGGCTTACGATGATGGGCGATGAAACCGCCGGGCTGCCCACCACCCGCGGCAAGAGCCCTGCGACACCGCCTGGGGGAGGCCAAGCTCCTATGAAACCGCTGGTGATCCTGCCCACCTACGAAGAGGCGGAGAACATCGTGGAGGTCCTCGACCTCGTGCGCCTGGCGCTGCCGCAGGCCGACGTGCTGGTGGTGGACGACGGCAGCCCCGACGGCACGGCCGAGCTGGCCGAGGCCTGGGGTGCCGACAACGGTGGTGTGGAGGTGCTGCGCAGGTCGGCCAAGCAGGGCCTCGGCTCCGCCTACCGGGCCGGCTTCGCCCACGGGCTGGCCAACGGCTACGGCGTGATGGTGGAGATGGACTCGGACCTCCAGCACGACCCCGCGATGCTGCCGGCCCTGGTGCACGCCGTGGAGGACGGGGCCGACCTTGCCATCGGGTCGCGCTACGTGCCCGGGGGCCAGGTCCCGAGTTGGAAGTGGTCCCGCAAGTTCATCTCGCAGGCGGGGAACATCTACGCGGCGGTGATGCTCGGGATGCCGGTGCGCGACAGCACCGCGGGCTTCCGGGCGTACGCGGCCGACGCCCTGGAGGCCATCGACCTGGAGGGTGTCAAGGCCGACGGCTACGGGTTCCAGATCGAGATGGCCTACAACGTGATGACCAACGGCGGGCGCATCACCGAGGTGCCCATCACCTTCAACGACCGCCAGCGCGGCTCGTCGAAGATGTCGAGCCGCATAGTGGTGGAGGCCCTCGCGCTGGTCACCTGGTGGGCCCTGCGCGACAGGGTGGTGGCTCCCCTCATGTCTCTCCGACGACCCAGCCGATAGCTCCGCGAGAAGTTGGGGATGCCTTTGATCGGTGACGCTGCGAAGCAGAGCGGAGCAGCTTCGAGGATGAGACCCGATCCGCTCAGCGGGCGATGGCGACGCATGCGGAGCCATCGCGAAGAGAATTATGCGACGCGTGCGGAGCCATCGCGAGGAGGCGTTGCTGGTTACGTGGGAATATCATGGGCAGAGACGTGCCAGGCCACCAGGTCATTGAGGGCAGAAGGGTAGGAGCGTGCCGCTTTCAGAAGACGAGCAGCGCATCCTCAGCGAGATCGAGCAGCAGCTCTACCAGAGCGACCCGGCACTTGCCCGTGACATCGCCGACACCACGGTCTACACGCACGCCTACCGCAACCTGAAGTGGGCGATCCTGGGGTTCCTGGTGGGCGTGGCGATGCTGCTGGCAACCCTCGCCACCTCCTACTGGGTGGCCTTCGGGGGCTTCCTCGTGATGCTCGTGAGCGCCCTGGCAATCGAGCGCAACGCCCGTCGCCTCGGCAAGGTGGGCCTCGACCAGATCACGAGATCGCTGAGAGCGTCGGGCCTGCGTGACGCCTTCGGCAACGCCAACCAGCGCATGCGCGACCGCTTCCGCCGCGACGAGTAGCCGAGCCGGCGCCTGCTCAGGAGCGGTGGCGGAAGGTCTGGCGCAGGGATGCCCAGATCGACCGGGGATCCAGCTCGGCACGTAGCCGCCTGGAGCGACTTGCGGACCGCCTGGCCTCGGCTCCGATCTCGTCGGCCACCTGCTCGGCGCGCTCGGTGGCCACGGTGCTCGGGCCGTCGGCGGAGTAGGCGGCCACCTCGCTGGTTGCGGCCAGCTCGCCGATGTTCTCCGCCTGCGATGCGAGGGCGCCGGCCGCTCGCTTGGCGAACTCCCCGTGCGTCTCGCTGGGCTCGCGCACCACGCCCAGCAGGGCCATGCTCTCCTCCGAGTCCTCCCAGGCGACCATCACCCGGGCTCCTGGCCGGTCTCCTGCCATCGCACGGCGCCTGCGCCGAGCCCACGCCATGAGAGCGGGGGCGCCCAGCATGTAGAGGCCGAGGATCGCCAGGATCCCCACGCCGGCGATGCCCAGAGCGAGCGGCCAGCGCGCCGGGGTGCCCTCGGTCCCCGAGATCGAGGACAGCAGGTCGTCGCTCCGAGCCTCTTCGGGACCCTGCTGGCTGGGCTCGCTGGGTTGGTCCTGGGGCACCTGAGGGGGGAGGAGCTGCTCGTCGAGCGGCTCGGTCCCCCCGCTCCGGCCGCCCGCGCTGGCCTGGGAAGGGGCGATCCCGGCGTAGTCGCCCATCGTGGGGGCGCCCCTGCCCGGGGTGGGCTCGAAGGCCACCCACCCCACGTCGCTGCCCAGCCACACCTCGGGCCAGGCGTGGGCGTGGCGGCCGCGCACCGTGAAGCGGCCAGGATCCTGCGGGTCGGGCTCTCCCCACGTGAAGCCCACGGCGACCCTTGCCGGAAGGCCCAGCACCCTGGCCATGGCCGCGTAGGTGCCGGCGAACTGCTCGCAGTAGCCCCTGCCCGACTCGAGGAACTGCACCACGGCGTCGCCGCCGTGGCCGCCCTGGGCGGTGCCCAGCACGTAGGTGAACTCGTGGTCGTCGCTGGCGAAGACCCCCTCGTCGCGGAAGAACGACTGCAGGGCCAGCGCCCGCGCATAGGGGGTGGTGGCTCTCGCCTGGTCGGCGACCTCCTCGGCCAGCGAACGCACCGCCGGGCTGAGCGAGTCGGGGAGGTCGAGCTGGTGGGAGAGCTCACCTGGCACCGAGAGCTCCGTTCGCGCCAGCTGCTCGGCAGTGGGCCGGGGGACCTGGGAGACCACGTCGTAGGTGAGATCGTCGGAGCTGGGCACGTCGTTGTCGACGATGAGCGTGGAGGAGCTGTCCTGGTAGCGCACGACGGTGTCCGAGCCGGTCACCTCCACGGCGAGCGGCTGGAAGGCGGCAGGGAGCCAGGTGGCCCTCAGATTGGCGATCTGGAAGCGCTGCAGGATCTGGTCGCCGCCCACCGAGTCGGGGACGGTGGCGTCGAGCGCCCCGTTGGCCTCGGCGTAGCGCCCGCTCGATCGCCAGATCTCGCCGTCGAAGGTGTCGAGGGCCGTGAGGCGCCAGTAGGCAGGCTGCGGGCTCTCGACGGTGAAGGCCTCCGCGTCGCTCTGGTTCACCAGGCGGTCGCGGATCTCCACCAGGGGGCTCACCACGATGCGGTTGCTCTGCTCGCGCTCCTCGCGCCAGTCCACGAGAGCGGCGTCGCCCGTTCCCGGCAGGGCGGGGCCCACGATGGTGCCCAGGGCAACCGCCAGGACCATGACGGGAACGCCGAGGCGGACCAGCCATCCCATGGCGGCGCCCGTCCCGGGCCTGGGCCTGCCGTCGGCACCCCGGCTCGCCAGCCAGCTGCTCTCCGAGCTGAGCCGCAGGGCGCGGAACGCGAGCAGGAAGAGGCACACCGAGGTCGCGAGGGCAACGGCGGTGGCCACCTGCTGGTTCTGGGTGCCCAGCATCACCCCGAAGAGGTAGAGGGCCAGGTATCCCACCAGCGCCTCGAGGGGTGACCAGAGCCGGAAGGCCGCCCAGTCGGCCAGGAAGATGGCGCAGAACAGCACGAAGCCGCCGATGACGAGGAAGCCCGACTGGGCGGGCACCGGGGTGGTGAGCTGGTCGAGGGCTACCCAGGCGGCCTGGAGGCTGTGGTTGAAGGCACTCCAGGTGCTCGGGGTGGGGAGCAGGGCGGTGGAGGTCTCGGGGAACCAGAGCCACGTGGAGAGCAGGGCGAAGCCCAGCACCGAGACCACCGTCGTCATGCCGAGGCCCACCCCGGTGCGGCGCATGAGGATGGTGGTGGCGTGCGTGAACACCACCACCGGCACAAGGGTGACCAGGAAGGCGGTGCCGTCGAAGAGCCGCACGAAGCTGTAGAGGATCGCGGCGCTCACGAGGACGAGGGCCACCTCGGCCAGCACCAGGTAGCCGGGGTGCTGCGAGCGGGGGGTGCTCATCTGGCCACCCTCGATCGAGGTCTCGTCATCGCCTCGTTCCACGTGGCTGCGAAGGGCAGCCAGGGGGCGACGTCGATGAACGGGGCGCCGAGCGGGTCCACCTCGCCGGCGGGCCGATGCGCTGGGCGCGCAGCGTCGAGGAAGCGAACCAGGTGCGCGGCCCCGAAGTGCGCTCCCGCTCGTCCGAGGGCGGTCAGCTCTCCCAGCGGGAGCTCGCCCACGAGCGCCACGAGGGCACCGGGGCTGGGGCCGGCGTCGAGCGAGCCGAGCAGCTCATCGAGCAGCATGGACGACCTGGTCCCAGCCCCGGTGCCCTGCGGATCGCGCGCCTCCACAGTCGCGAGCTGCTCCATGAGCGTCTCCACGTGCCGGTGCCCGCTGCCGAAGCCCGTCTCGAGGCCCTGGGTGGTGACCAGGCGCAGCAGGTCCTGGCGCTGGCCGCTGGCTGCCACCACGCTGGCGGCGGCCGAGACCATCTGCTCGAAGACGTCCGGCGAGCAGCGCCGTGGCCTGTTGTCGAGCAGCACGGTGACCCTGCCCTGCCAGGGGATCTCCTCCTGGCGGATCATCAGGTCGTCGTGGCGGGCGGTCGACGGCCAGTGGACCCGGCGGAGGTCGTCGCCCACCACGTAGGGGCGCAGGGCGTAGAAGTCGTCGCCGCGCCTGCCCCGCACGTCGGGGTGCTCGGAGCCGGCGAGCGGGTCGTTGCCGGTGGTCAGGACCGTGGGCTCGATGCGCTCGATCAGGGGGAAGACGGTCACCTCCACCTTGCCCGCCGCAACGGACCTGCCGGAGGCCAGCTCGAACGGATCGGTGCGGGTGAGCACGAGAGGGCCGATCCGCAGCACCCCTCGCCGCTCGGTCGGCAGGCTGTAGGAGGAGCGCAAGGCGCTACCGGATGCCAGGGGCGGGATGAGCACCGAGGCACCCCTGGTGCCCGACACCTCGTCGTCGAGCGTGACCAGCCCGGAGCGCCGCGATGTTCGGTTGTGGACCTCCAGGTCGATGCGAGCGGCGCTGCCCACGTGCGCAGTCCTCGGGTGCACCTGGCGCCCCACCTCGAGGCGGGGACGCCCCAGGCGCACGTAGGCCACCGCCAGCACCAGGAGCAGCAGAACCGAGGCGGCCAGCACGTAGAGCTCGATCGCGCCCAGGACCCTCCCGCCGAACCCCAGTGCGGCCGCCAGGCAGAGGGCCACCCAGCCCCTCCGGCTCATCACGGCACCGGCACCGACTCCAGGATCTCCTCCACGGTCTCGCTCGACGTGATCCCGCGGAGCTGTGCCTCGGGTGTGACGGTGAGGCGATGCCCGAGCACGGGCACCGCGAGCGCCTTCACGTCGTCGGGCACCACGTAGTCGCGGCCCAGCGAGGCCGCCCTCGTGCGGGCCGCCCGCTGGAGGCTGAGGGTCGCCCTGGGCGACATGCCCAGCGCCAGCTGGGGGTGCCTCCTCGTGGCATCGGCCAGGTCCACCAGGTAGCCCCGCAGCTCGGGGGCGATGTGCACCTTGCGGGCAACCGCTGCCATGGCGGTCACGTCCCTGGCCGTGGCCACGGGACCTATGTCGTCGAGGGGCTCGCTGCTCCCGTGCATCTCCAGCACCTCCAGCTCGGCAGCCCGGTCGGGGTAGCCGAGCGAGACCTTCATCAAGAAGCGGTCCAGCTGGCTCTCGGGCAGCGCGTACGTGCCCTCGTGGTCGATGGGGTTCTGGGTGGCGATGACCATGAAGGGCGGGCCGAGCCGGTACGTGGAGCCGTCGACGGTCACCTGGCCCTCCGCCATGGCCTCGAGCAGGGCCGACTGGGTCTTGGGGGAGGCCCTGTTGAGCTCGTCGCCCAGCACGATGGCGGCGAAGACCGGGCCCGGGCGGAACTCGAAGCGGCTCTCGGAGCGGTTCCACACGGTGACGCCCACGACGTCGCTGGGCAGGAGGTCGGGTGTGAACTGGAGACGCCCGAAGTTCGCGTCGATCGAGCTCGCCAGGGCCTTGGCCAGGCTCGTCTTTCCCACTCCCGGCACGTCCTCCAGGAGCAGGTGCCCCTCGGACAGCAGGCAGAGCAGGGCCAGGTCGACCACCTCTGCCTTGCCCTGGATGGCCCGCTGGATGTTGGTTGAGATCGCCTGGAACACCTGCGCGAAGGTGGAGGTGGGCACGCTCGTGGACTGGGTGGTGGCCAACGCCTGCTCCGTTCTCTCCCCGCCTTGGACCTGCGCCCCAGGCTAGAGGGTGCCGGCTACGGTTCGCCCCAGCCCATGCGGCAGACAGGAGAAGATGTCCGTATGGAGGTTGCCCTCGCGATAGACATCGGCGGCACCAAGATGGCCGCCGGCCTCGTCGACGGCGATGGCGTGCTCCACCGCCACGCCCAGGCGCCCACGGCCACCGGAGCCGGCGGCAGCGCCACCGATCCGGGCGACGAGCTCTTCGAGGTGCTCGCCGGGCTCGTGGGCGAGCTGGGATGGCAGGGCGAGCAGCCTGCGGTGTGCGGTGTCGGGTGCGGCGGGCCGATGGCGCGCGGTGGCAGTGAGGTGTCGCCGGTGAACATCCCCCAGTGGCGGGGCTTCCCCCTGCGGGCGAGGCTTGCCGAGCTGACCGGCCTACCCACCTTCGTCGACAACGACGCAAAGGCCCTCGCACTCGCCGAGGGTTGGCGAGGTGCAGCCAGCGGCGAGCGTGACTTCCTGGGGATGGTCGTGTCGACGGGTGTCGGCGGGGGGATCGTGCTCGACGGGCGCCTCCTCGACGGGGCGGGCGGGAACGCCGGCCACATCGGGCACGTGATCGTGGAACCGGGTGGGCGGCTGTGCGGGTGCGGCGCCCGCGGGTGCCTCGAGGCGGAGGCCTCGGGCTCGGCCATAGCGGCCATCACCGGGCGGCCCCCCGCAGAGGCAGGTCCCGAGGTGGTCGAGCGCACGGGACGCCTCGTGGGCCGGGCGATCGCATCGGTGGCCAACCTGGCGGACCTGTCGCTGGCTGTGGTGGCCGGGTCTGTGGCCCTCGGCTTCGGCGAGCCGTTCTTCGCCGCAGCCCAGAGGGAGCTGAGCGACTGCGCACGGCTCGACTTCTCCTCCGGTGCCGTGGTGCGGCCCGGCGCCCTCGGCGCCAGCGGGCCTCTGGTGGGGGCGGCGGCCGTGGGCTGGCGGGGTTTGGGCCGGCCGGTGGGCGTGCTGTGAGCGAGCCGAGGTGGCGTCAGTGGACCGGGGCCATCGGGGCGCTGCTGGTGCATCCGTCGCTGTGGCCCGTGGCGCTGCGGCAGCTCTTCGTGCTGGCCCCGCCCGGCTGGTGGCGTCGCCCACCCTTCCTGCCCCTTCCCGACGGCGCCTACCTCCGCTTCCGCATGCAGACCGCCTACGGGGCGGAGCGAACCGCTCCCACCGGCCACGACCTCGTCACCTACCTGAGGTGGTGCAAGGCGCAGCGGTGAGCGATTCGTTCGGTGGACGGGCAGCGCCATTGAGTACGCTCGGCGCCCATGGGCCGGTCGCTCGTGCTCAACGCGACGTACGAGCCGCTCTCCGTCGTGATGGCGCGCAGAGCGGTCGTTCTGGTGCTCACGGGCAAGGCCGAGGTGATCCAGGGCTCGGACGAGAGGTTCCACTCCGAGCACCTCTCCATAGCGGCTCCCAGCGTGGTGCGGTTGCGCTACTTCGTGCGCGTCCCCTACCAGCGGGCAGCGGCCCTCAGCCGTAGGGGTGTGTTCCTGCGTGACGGCGGCCAGTGCCAGTACTGCGGCCGCAGGGCCGACAGCATCGACCACGTGGTGCCGAGGAGCCGGGGAGGCCCGCACGCGTGGGACAACGTCGTGGCGGCGTGCCATCGCTGCAACGCCCACAAGCGCGACCGCCTCCTGGAGGAGACCTCGATGCGGCTCCGGTGCCGCCCCGGGCCTCCCTCGCACCTCACCTGGGTGACCGTCTCCGTGGGGAGCGTGCCCGACTCCTGGTCCCCCTACCTCGGGGTGCCGGGGGCGATGTCAGCTTGAAGGCCGAAGGTCGGTGGACGGCAGGTACAGCCCGGCGGGGACCGTCCGCGCCCTGGGCTAGGCCGGGCCGAGCCCGGTGAGCGCGGCCTCCCCGGGCCTGCGGGCCATCGAGCTGGTGAGGGTGAGGTTGCCGCTGGCGCGGCCTTTGCGCTCGGCCCACGCTCCTGGCGACGGGGGGAGCAGCGATGCCGCCGAGCACGAGCGCGACGTGGTGCTCGTGCGCGCGCTGGGCACCGACGGCGTAGAGGGTTGGGGGGAGTGCTCGACGCTCGCTCGCCCCACGTACAACCCGGAGCACACGGGCGGAGCCTGGGTGCTGCTGCGCGACGAGCTGGCCCCGTCGGCCCTGGCAGGGCGGGCCCCCGGCGTGCAGGGGAACCACATGGCTCGCGCCGCAGTGGAGACGGCCCTGGCCGACCTGAGGGCGCGCCGGGCGGATCGGCCGATCTCCGGCGTGCTCGGTGGCACCCGCGGGCAGGTGCCGTCGTGCGCGGTGGTGGGGATGTGGCCCAGCACGGAGGAGACCTGCGACCAGGTGGCCGAGGCCGTCGAGCGCGGGTACGTGCAGGTGAAGCTGAAGGTGCGCCCCGGTTGGTCGGTGGAGCCGCTCGCCGCGGTGCGAGAGCGGTGGCCGGGGCTCGCCCTGGCGGCCGACGCCAACGGCAGCTTCCCCCCCGAGCTGGGCGACGCCACGGTTCGCGACGAGCTGGGCTCCCTCGACGACCTGGGCCTCGCCTACCTGGAGCAGCCGTTCCCCCCCGACGAGCTGGTGACCACGGCAGGCCTGGTCGCGGCGTCGCACACCCCCGTGGCCCTCGACGAGTCGGTCACATCGCTGGGAACGCTCACCTCGGCGCTCGCCCTGGGGGCGGTGCGGATCCTGAACCTGAAGCCGGCGCGCGTCGGTGGGCTGGCCGCCGCAGTGAGGATCGCCCACGCCGCTGCCGACGCCGGCATCGAGGTGTTCGTGGGCGGGATGCTGGAGACAGGCGTGGGCCGGGCCGCCGCTCTGGGGCTGGCGTCGTTGAAGGAGTGCTCGCTGGCGAGCGACCTGGGCCCCAGCGACCGCTACTTCCGGGAGGATCTCACCGAGCCCTTCGAGCTGGTCGACGGATGCCTCGCTGTGCCGACCGGTCCCGGGATCGGAGTGGTGCCCGACCCCGATCGGTTGCAGGCGCTCGCTGTGGAGCGCCTGATGATCCATCCCGGCCCGTGATGGAACCGAGCCCGTGAGCCGGTGGGCCGTACGGGAAGCGCGGGGAAGCGCTGGGGAGCTTCACGGCGCCGAGTTGTTGCCCGATCCTTCCTCCAGCGAGGCGACGGCGTGGGTGCTGGAGGTCGACCGCCCTGCGCTGGTGCTCGGGAGCGCCCAGAGCGCGGACGACGTCGACCCGGACGTCGCGGCCAGCGAGGGGATCGAGATCGCCCGTCGCCGCAGTGGAGGGGGAGCGGTGCTGCTAGCGCCCGGCGAAGCGGTGTGGGTGGACTTCCTGGTTCCCCGGGGGCACCGCCTCTGGGACGACGACGTGAGCCGCTCGTCGTTGTGGCTCGGCTCGGCGTGGGCCGAGGCGTTGACCGGCCTCGGCATGGAGGGGGCCGACGTCCACAGCGGGGCCATGCACTGCGCCCTCGCCGGCTCGGCGGTGTGCTTCGCCGGCCTCGGACCCGGTGAGGTGACCGTGGGCGGGGCCAAGGCCGTAGGGATCTCGCAGCGCCGGACCCGCTCGGGGGCCCGCTTCCAGTCGGTGCTCCTGCGCCGCTGGGACCCCTCCACCTATGAGAGGCTCCTGGAGCCGGGCCTGCGCCGAGCCGGCATCGCTGCGGGCGCGGTGGCGGCGCTTCCCGTGGCGACCGTCGACCTTCCAGGTGACCAGGTCGTCGCCCAGCTCCTCTCCTCGTTCTAAGACCCCGCGAACAGCTCACCTCGGTCGTGGGTTCCCCGCTGTGCCTGCTGGGAACCCTCGCCTATCGGCTCGGTCCTAAGACCCCGCGAACAGCTCACCTCGGTCGTGGGTTCCCCGCTGTGCCTGCTGGGAACCCTCGCCTATCGGCTCGGTCCTAGGACCCGCTCAGCACCTAGACACCCCCGGTTCAAGGGGGTGTTTCTTTTGTTGACCTGGTGGGGGACAGTGGCATAAAGTGGCACGAAGTGGGGGTAAGAGGTAGGCCTGGACTCCAATTGGAGCCTGACTCCCAGCAGAGAGGAGCGGTGAGGACGCGTGTTCGTCGGGACGTTCGAGCACTCGCTCGACGAGAAGGGACGTGTGGTCCTTCCCTCCGCCTTCCGGGCGCAGCTGGCCGAGCGCGGCTACCTCTCGCAGCTCGACACCTGCCTGGGCCTGTGGACCGAGGAGGGCTTCGCCGACGTGACGGAGCGCCTCACCGGCAAGATCCGCGAGGGCCTGGCTCCCCAGGGCGCGCTGCGGTCGTTCGCGGCGAACGCCCACGAGGTGCGGCCCGACTCCCAGGGCCGCATCACCATCCCGCAGAGGCTCCGCACCTTCGCCGGGCTCGACCGCGACGCCATCCTCATCGGCAACGTCGGCCGGGCGGAGATATGGGACGCCTCGCGCTGGGCTGCCCTGTCCGCGGAGGCCGACGAGAGCCTCAGCCAGGCCGTCACCGCCCTCGGCCTATGACCCCACCATGCACACCCAAGGAGAACGAGGTAGCGCTCGCTCATCCGCAGCCTCCCGGGAGGCACGATGGAAGGCTCCTACTCCGCCCGCTTCCCATCGAGCTCGATCGGGGAGACATCCCGACGTGCGCCGTCGCCCGGGGGGCTGCAGGTGAGCGAGCACCTCGCTGCCTGCGCGCCACAGCGCCCCGCTGCCTCGAGAGATCGCTGGTGAGCCCGGAAGAGGGTTCGCCGCAGAGCTCCTTTGACCACCGGCCCGTGATGGCCGGCGAGGTCACCGAGGCGTTCGCACCCGTGCCGCCAGGGCTGGTCGTGGACGCCACCGTGGGTGGGGGTGGCCACGCCCGCCTCCTCCTCGCTGCCCACCCCCACCTGGAAGTCCTAGGTCTCGACCAGGACGGCGATGCGCTGGCGGCTGCCGCCACTGCGCTCGAGCCGTTCGGGTCGCGGGCTCGGCTCGTGCGAGCCCGCTTCGATCACCTCGCCGAGGTCCTCAACGACGAGGGCCTCGGCGAGGTCCGCGCTCTCAGTGGGGTCCTGTTCGATCTGGGGGTGAGCTCGCCCCAGCTCGACAGGCCGGAGCGCGGCTTCAGCTACCGCGACGCGGGCCCGCTCGACATGCGCATGGACACCAGAGGGGGCCCCACGGCCGCCGATGTCGTGAACGGCTACCCGCAGGGCGAGCTGGCCCGGATCCTCTCTCTCAACGCCGACGAGCGCTTCGCGGGGCGCATCGCAGCGGCGATCGTGGCGGGCCGGCCCATCTCCAGCACCGCCCAGCTGGCGGAGGTTGTGCGCTCCGCCATACCCGCGCCGGCGCGCCGGCGCGGCGGGCACCCCGCCAAGCGGACGTTCCAGGCGATCCGCATGGAGGTGAACGACGAGCTCCCGACCCTCCAGAGCGC
>CAYNQN010000036.1:0-1100 GCA_964399375.1 uncultured Rhabdothermincola sp.
GGCGACGGAATCTCTACCCAAACTCAGGAAGGACGACATAGCAAATGTCTCGAACCAAGATCGTTGCGATCCTGGCCGGCCTCGGAATCGCCGGCCTCGTCGCTGCCTCAGCCGCCACCCTCGGTGGCCTCAACACCGACAACCTCGGAGCCAACGTCCAGGTTGTCGCTTCGTGTGACACCGATGGCGTCACTGCCACGTTCAACACCGACTACGAGGCGACCGTCGTTCCAGCCGACCCAGATGGCGACGGTGGCTATGTGGTGAAGAGCGTTGACCTGGCTGGCATCTCCGCGAACTGCAATGGACAGGCGCTGGATCTCACGCTCGCTGACGGTGACGGGCTCCAGCTTGGCACCGGGACAGTCCCAAGCATCGACGACCTTACTGAGACCGTCACGATTACGCCGACGAACGTCTCGGCAGTTGCGGTGGAGAACATCGCTGTAGTGATCACAGGCACGCCGACGACCACGGTTGCTCCTTAAGCAAGGAAGTTCTCCTTTGGGTAGCAGCGAGAAGCCGGTGACCGCCTCAAGGCGGAAGAGGCGGTCACCGGTCTCGCTTGTCATCTCGCTGCTCTTGCTAGTGCCGCTGGTTGCGGTCTGCTGGTATCTCTGGCCTGCCAAATTCGGAGGGTCGACGACCCTGCTCGTGGTAGGTGGTCACTCCATGGAGCCCACCTACGACATCGGCGACATCGTCGTATTGCGCAAAGGCGAGCCGAAGGTCGGCGACATCGTCGCTTATGACCCGCCCGTGGAGAACGAGAATCGGCCATTGGTGATCCACCGGATAGTCGGTGGCGATCCGAGTGGTTGGGTGATCCAAGGAGACAACAACAACGAGGCCGATCCCTGGAAGATCCCCGACGACAGGATCGTCGGCGTCCAAGTGTTCGACGTTCCCTTTGCCGGTCAGGTTCTCCCATATCTGACCACGCCGGTGCCGTGGGCGATCATCATCGGAGTGGCTGCGGCACTCTTCCTCTGGCCTCGCACGAAGCCTAAGGATGGCGGCGACGGCTCTGTCGTCTCCGAAGGACAGGTGCAAGCCGCCGGCGACGGTGGCGGAGCCACGGAGGAGACCGATCGACTCGG
>CAYNQN010000036.1:1200-14817 GCA_964399375.1 uncultured Rhabdothermincola sp.
CTCACTGCCAAGTCGCTCCCGAGTGAGCGTTGCGACGACGAGGTCAACGTAGCGGGGGCGCGCAACAACCCCAGCACCCCCGAGGGCTCCTTTGACACCATGGTGCTCACCAACGTGGCCGAGGCGTGCGACGACCTTCTCGCCAACCTCACGGCCTACGCATCTGGAGGCGTCTTGCTGGCCGCCGGATCGGCAACCGCCGCCGAGGGAACCTTCCAGGTGACCCTGAACGCACCGGTGCTCTCTGGCTCTCTGTACGGGGTGGCCCTTGTCATCAACGGTTGGGGCATCCCGACCGTGCTCGCAGGAGGCCTCTTCAACACGTCCGTCCACATCGATAGCGAGAACCTGTCTAGCTACTGCGCTACGGCCACCGTGACCACAACCTCCCCGATCCTGATCCCATGGGAGGTCCAGTTGGACCTGTCAGCCTGGCCGTTGATCGGAACTCCGGGGAACGTCTGGCACGGCGTGAAGGTGAGCTGGAACGCTCCCATCCTCACCGTTACGGGAGCAGAGCACGAGAACCCGACCGTGAGCGCCACCCAACCCACCTACTTCCAGTACTGCGCCGATCGCGTCAACCCACCGCCTCCGCCTATGGGCGAAGCAGAGGTGACGATCACTCAGGTCACACCGAACTCCACCGGATACTGCGCTTCAGTCAGCCTGAGCACTGACAATCCGAATCCCATGACGTGGATGGCTCTCATCGACCTCTCGGACGAGCAGTTCCCCTACTTCCCCGTGGACAACCTGAGAAAAAGTCCGTCGTCGATGGACCTCGACCTGGACTATGGAAGTCCACCGACGTTGGCCGTGATGGGCGCTGGGACGATGCTCGCGAACTCGATCTGGGCGACGAAGAGTGGTCAAACGACGTTCTCGTTCTGTGCCGACAACGACGAGCCGCCTCCGCCCGTGAACCTGACGCAGTTCAACTTCAACTCTGTCTGGGGAAGCGGATACTGCGTGACCTTCAGGCTGGAGACGACTTCGACGACGGCGCTCGAATGGGACATCACGTTCGATCTCTCCAACGTCCTGACCCCTTGGAACCCGAGCGGCTACCTGCCGCCCGGACCCCCGTACGACCCGCTAGGGATCCAGTTCCCCGTGGCCAACATCCACGCGGTCAGCTCGGGACACGCCGACGTCAACTACTCCGCTCCGTTACTCAATCTGACGGCGAAGAGCTGGAACTGGGTATCCGCTAGTCAACCCCAGAACGTGCAGTTCTGCGCCAACGTGTAGCAGATGTGCCACTTTGGCGGGACGGAGCCCGTCCTGAGGCAGCTGTTCCGACTGTTTCTCTGCTGAGCGACCACCCCGGGTAGGATCTGGGGTCGGTGTGAGCCCGGGTGCTCGACGCCTCGCCCAGTCGACTCCCCCCGAGGTTGAGTGATGCCAGAACAGGACGCCGAGCTAGACCTCCGCCATCTGCTGGGGGTCTTGCGGCGCAGGGTCTGGGTCATCGTGGCCCTCACCCTGGTAGGTGCCCTGGTGGGCTACGCCTGGTCGGCCCGCCAGGCCGACCAGTACGCCGCCACGGCCCAGGTGCAGGTGCGCGACCCCAACGCCGCCCTCATCGGCCTCGGCAACGCCCCGGCTGCCAGCAACGACCGAGAGATCAACACCCAGCTCGAGTTCGTGAAGTCCACCGAGGTCACCGACGCGGCCAAGGCCCTGCTGGGCGACACCTCGGCCCCCGTCCAGAGCGTCTCGGCCAGCAACATCACCGGCACCGACCTCATGGACATCCGAGTGGTCAGCACCTCGCCCGAGGTGGCCGAGCGTGCGGCCAACGCCTACGCCGATGCCTACGTGGAGCGGCGCAAGGCCCAGCTCACCGGCGTGCTCGAAGAGCAGGCCGCCAGCCGTCGTGAGCGGGCCAACCAGATTCAGCAAGAGATGTCCGCCATCGACGATCGCCTGGCTGCCTCCGGCCTGTCTACAACCGAGCAGGACACCCTGAGGGCCGACCGCTCGTCGCTGAGCTCGCAGCGCACCGACCTGCTCAACACCGCCCAAGAGTTCGAGGTCACCGCCGCCACCAAGGCCGCCGGTGTGCAGCTGGTGGAGCCCGCTACGCGCCCGTCCAGCCCCTTCGCGCCCACTCCCATGCGCAGCGGAGCCCTGGGGGCAGTGCTGGGCCTGCTTCTCGGCGTTGGCCTGGTGTTCCTACTCGAGCGCCTCGACGATCGTGTTGGTGCCCCCGACATGGTCGAGGCCCTCACCGGCGTGCCCGTGTTGGGTGTGCTGCCGGTCGTCGGCCGCCGGCGCCGCTGGGGGCGTCACAAGCTCCCCCACGCCGAGCGCTCGTTGGTGCCCAACGACTCGCCCAGCGCCGAGGCCTACCGCACCCTGCAGACCAGCATCCGCTTCTCCAGCCTCGGCAAGGCCAAGCAGACGTTGCTGATAACCAGCTCGGTGAGCGGCGAGGGCAAGTCTACCTGCACCGCCAACCTGGCGGCGATGCTCGCCGACAGCGGCATGCGGGTGGTGGTCATCTCCGCCGACCTGCGCAAGCCCATGGTGGCCTCCATCTTCGGCGTGCCCGAGAGCAACCCAGGGCTCACCTCGGTGCTCCTGGGAGACGCCAACCTGGCCGACGTGCTGGTGCCGGTGTCGCTGGCCAACGGCAAGCAGGTCTACGTGCTGCCCTCGGGGCCCATCCCCCACAACCCCACCGAGCTGCTGGGCTCCAAGGCCTTCGGCTCCATGATCACCGAGATCGAAGAGGCCGGAGCCGACTTCGTGCTGGTCGACTGCGCCCCGGTGCTCCCTGTGAGCGACCCCCTGGCGGCTGCCCAGCACGTCGACGGGGTGCTCGTGCTCAGCGTGGTGGGCGAGTCGAAGCGCCAGAACCTCACCGAGGCGGTTGCCCGGCTCCGCCAGGTGGAGGCCGACGTGGTGGGCGTGGTGCTCAACGGCATGCCCTCCAAGGGCTCTGGCTACGCTTACTACTACCGCTACGGCTACGGCGGCTACGGCCAGACGGCCCCTCCACCAGGCCCTGGTCCGGCCGGCACGCCGAACGTCCGCCCCACGACGCCGCCCAACGGTGCAGCCTCTGCCGGCAACGGCGCCGGCGCTGGCGCTGGCGCCGTGGGCCCCATCCCGTCTCCCGCCCCAGCACCTCCCCCCGAACCCGAACGCTCCTAGCTTTCAGATAAGGGGTAGCTGGTCGCTCCCGATCGGGTCAGTATTTCCGTCGGGGGATCGCTTCCTTCCACGACCTCTAGACGGGAACTTGGGTCCCGGCCCATAGGTGACTCGAGGTCCTCGTTCGTTGGGTGAGGTTTTCACAAGAATCTGCCTATCAACGAGGTCAGCGAGTATTCGAGAGGCTCGCTCGACCTTGACGTCGAAAAGGGCTTGGACGACGCCGTTGGTGATCTGACCGAGCTCACGAACGGTTGCGATGACTTTCCGATCGATCTCATCTGCCGTGCGACGGCGATGTCTAACGGCTGTCCCGAGTTCGCGGATGGCGCCCTCTCGGAGACGGTAGGTCGGGTTGCGCCGTCGTGCTGTCGTTCGCGTGGGCTCCAGCATCCCAACGTCGTCAGCGGCGAGCGTGCTTAAGACCGACGCCGATTCGGAGACCGGCTTCTGGAGGATCGGAGCCATCGCTTCCGCCGCTGTCGTGCGTTGGGTTAGAAGAGTGAACAGTACGAGCATGGCGTCCACATCGTCCGCCACCAGGTAGGGGAGTGTCGCGACGTACCGGGCCAAGGAACGGTTTGGAGCTCCTCCGCTGAGGGAGACTCTCACGTGGTCGCTCTCGTTGATCTCCGGGGGCTGATGGCCGCTACGAATCATGTCGCGATACATGCGGTCGATTCCCACACCGGCCTGCTCTGCGAGTCCCAACTTCCGGATTGCTTCCGTCAGGACTCGATTCCGAGGTTTCGAGGGATGAGCGAGGATGTTCTCGACGGTGACACCAGAGACCAACGGCCCAGGGGAGATGACGACCAGTCGAGTTGGGGCGTGCTCGATGGAGATGGGTTCGTGTAGACGCCAGTCTCTGTGGGCGATGGCGTTGGCAATCGCCTCGCGTACAGGACTCTCTGGAAGATCGGCCAACTCGATTTGCTGACCGGTTGGAAGGAGGATGGGTGTCTTTTCGTTGCGAGCAGCGAGTACATCCAAGACACGTTGGAAGCTCAAGAGGAGTGGTCTGCCTAGACGTTGGATGTCGGCGGGCTCACCCCCGGGGCTTCGACGGTATTGGTAGGTAATGAGGTCGCTTCCTGGTGCGTCTCCGAACAGGAGAAGGCCTGCCTGCAAGAGGTGCCCCGAGGGACCAACAACTCCTAGCGCTCGGAGCAGATCTGCATCAGAGAGAGTTCCGTATCGTTGACGCTGGTCGTCCGGGTGTCTCTCGAGAAGAACGCGAGCGAAGCTCAACGCTGACGAGGAAACACTGGTCGTAGGCACCTCAGTGACTTCGGCTGACCAGTCGATTCCGCGGCGCGCTTCGACGACGCGGGTCTGTGTTGACGACGACATGGGCTCGCATGAGGTTCCGACGCGATGAGACGCACGCCCCCCGACCATGTGGACCTCAAGCCCCTCGGGCACTTCGATGAGGAGGAGGTCTACCTCTCCGATCCGTTTCGGAGTGATAGTGACAGCGAGGCTGGGACTGACGATCTCCCAGATCCGTCGGCGCACCCGCTCGACCTCATAGGGGCAGCCCAGCAGTCCGGACGGGCCGCCCCTCTTGTCATCGACCCCGACAACGATCGTGCCCCCCCGGCTGTTGGCGAAGCACGCCACTGCCTCAGCCAGGCTCTTGGCCGTGTCTTCGAAGGAGTCTTGTGCTCTCTTGAACTCGAGCGTGAGGGACTCATGGTCAGACGCGCAGGCCCCAGACTCGATGTCAGCGAGCGCGTGAAGAGCCTCTGCAAGGGCCACGGAGCGGAGTTTATCCGAGAATTGACTCTCTCAACACTGTGAAGGGTAGGGCAAAACTATTGGAAACTCCCGCTGGCCGCGTACAGCCAGATAGCCTTTCATCGTCACGGTTCGAAGCGGATGGCGAAGCGCTCGTTGGTGCCGATGGGGTGTGAGGCGGTGGCGGCCCCGGAGCCATCGATGGTGATCCCCGGGCCCCGGGCCTCTGCCACGTGCCAGTCGTCGGTGGCGGGTCGCACGGTCACCGAGAGCTGGTCGTCGTTCACCATGGGCTGGTTGAGCACCGAAAGGCGGTAGTCGGCGCCGGTGTTGAGCACCCCCCGCAGCTTCAGCTGGAGGGTGGTGGTGGAGCCGGGAGCCACCGAGACCAGCCTGGAGTAGGTGTTGGCCCCAAGCTCGCTCTGCACCTCTATGCCCACCGGGTTGCCATCGAGCGTGGCGCTCTCGAAGCCGAGCGGCGAGTAGAGCGACAGGTACATGGTGTTGGTGCCCGGCGGCTCGTTTCGGATGTTGCCGATGATGTAGCGGGGCAGCCCTCCGGAGGGCGAGTCGTTGCGGAGCTCGATGGTGGCGGTGGCCTCCACCAGCCCGGTGCTCGGGTCGTAGGTGGCCTCGTAGCCAAGCGAGCGATGAAGGAACCAGTCGAGCTTGTTGGCGCCCGAGTTGGCCGTGCGCAGCGAGACGAAGTCGCCCGACAGGTCGGCCGGGGTGACGAAGCGGCCCGACATGCCCAGGCGCTCGAACAGGGCCTGCTCGGCGGGGTCGAACGAGTGGAACAGCAGCCGGCCCTGGTCGGTCAGCGGCCCCAGCACCCTGCCCAGCTCGGCGGGGCCCGGCAACGATGTGCTCAGCAGCGCCTGGAACATGGCCGACGAGGCCGCCCCGAGCACGTCACGGCGTTCCTGGTTGTCGTCCGCGTAGTCGAGGTACTGCTCGTGCAGCAGGTAGCGGGCGGCGTTGTCGGCGGTGAGGGGCTCGTCGAGGCCCTCCACTTCTATGGGCCCGGTGATCTCCAGCAGGGCCGCCACGGCGTATGGATCGATCACCATCACGCCGTCGATGCGCTCGCCGGTGCTCTGCTCGTAGAGCGCACGGGTCACCTCGGCGTTGCTCGGCAGGTCGGGCGCAGCGGTGGTGTTCTGGAAGTAGCGGTCGAGGTTGTAGCGGCCGTGGCGTGCCTCGAACTCGGGGAACTGATCCAACGTGCGCTCACCCTGGCCGGCCCTCAGCTGGCCCGTACTGACGCTCGGCTCGAAGCTCACCTTGCCGTCGGTGGCGGTGATGATGCCGTAGGTGCCGGCGAAGCCCCCCAGGAAGCGGGTCTCCGAGGGCGTGGTGAACAGCACCAGGTAGCGGCGCTCGCCGTCCTGGCCCAGCAGCCCCGGTGTCACGGCCAGGGCCTTCTCGGCCAGCTCGGCCTCGGGCAGGGTCTCGCTCACCTCGGTTGCCATCTCGTCGAGGGCATCGGCGACCGGCGCCACCAGCCACGACGAGCGAGCCTCGTCCAGCAACCCCTCGGCGTTGCGCAGGGCCTCGGCGGTTGCAGCCACCGGTGCCTGCATGGCCTCCACCGCCGCCAGGTCTACCTGGCCGTTGCTGGGTTGGAGCTGGCGGTAGGGGGCCTCGGTGGCAGCCAGCGAAGCGGTGGAGGCGATCTCGTTGCCGGCCTGGGCCCCGGCGTGCAGCGCCCGGGCGTGGGGACCAACCACCGGTAGTAGTCGGGCGGGCCAGGCCCAGGGAGCATCCAGGTAGCCGAGGGCCGTGTCGAACCTGCGCGCCGAGATGTCGAGGAGGTCGGCCGCCTGCTGCTGCTCGCCGTCGCGCAGGGCGTCCAGGCCGTTACGGGCGTTGCTGGCGCCTGCCCGAAGGTCGGGCTCGGCCACGAAGGCCGCCACCGCGAAGCCCACCACCACGACCAGCACCACGCCGCCACCGATCAGTGCCGCCTTGCGGGTGCGAAGTCGCACGCTCGTGGGGCTCATCATGTAGGCCGACCAGAGCAGCGGGCACACGGCCACTGCCGACACCAGCGCAGTGAACCCGTCGAAGCCGATGTCGGGCATGCGCAGCATCGTGATCGTGGCGAGAGCGCCGCCCGCAGCGCCCAGCAACCGGCTGCGGTGAGCGGTGGCCACGCCGGCGATTGCCACACCCAGACCCGCGAGGCCTGCCAGGGCCCACAACGAGCCCACGCCGCCCAGGGTGATGATGCCTGCGAACCAGATGAGCGGCAGCCGCCTCGAACGGGAGGCCGCCAGGGTCACCACTGCGGCCAGCGCGGCGCACCACAGGGCGTCCACCAAGCGGTAGCCGGTGGGGGCTGCGGGCGAGAAGACGGCGATCAAGGCCGCTGCGGCGGCGAAGGCTCGTATCGCCCACAGCTCGGCGGCCGTGGGCGGCCTTCTCGAGCTGCGGGTACGAGGGGGAGCCTCGCTGGGGGTGGGGGGGGACATCAATTCGGGACGCTACCGGTGCCTAACGCGAATCAGGGGCCGCCTTGGCGACCCCTGATTGCTAGGAGGATGGTCGGACTTAGGCGTTCAGGCGAGCTTTGCGGGTGCGCTTGCGGGCCACGATGGCGAAGAGGCCACCTGCCAGCACCAGCAGGGCGCCCACCCGGAGGAGACCGGTGTAGTCGGCACCCGTGCGGGGGAGTGTGCCCGTGCTGCCTGGCGTGACCGGCGTGACGCCGGGAGCAACGACGGTGAGCGTGGTGCTCACCACGAGCTCCTCACCATCGGGGGCGAGGCAGCGGCCGGTCACCGTGTAGGTGCCGGGGGCGATGTCGCTCGGCACCGTGAAGGGGATCTCGGCGACGCCCTCGGCGTTGGCGACAGCCGAGCCGATCACCTCGACGCCCTCGATCTCGAAGGTGGCGGTGGCGCCGGGGGCGCAACCGGTCATCACGACCTCGTCGGAGTCGCCGGGGTTCACCACCGGCGCTATGAGGGTGATGGTGCCACTCGGGGGATACTGCGCGTGAGCGGCTGGTGCGAGGACCATCAGCGCCATCACGCCGGCGAACGCCGCGATCAGCGCTCGGAGGGTTCGGGTGGATCGCATGCTGAATCTCCTCATATTTGAAGGCCAAGCAGCCCCAATGCTGCTCTACGTCAAATTCTTACGCATCTGGGGTACCGATGTCGAGCTTTACGTCTACTACGAGAGCTTCACCCTCGCTAGATGCCGTCACCCGGGGTGACACTAGTCACGTAACCCCTGGTGAAGCCCCACGCTATCGCAACCAGGTCGCTCTCTACCCATCTCAGGTTTTTCCAAACCAAACGGTCCCCCGAGCCTTCCATGCGCTCGAATGATCATCGAGGTGCTCGCGCTCGCGAAGGCGTGCCACCACTCTCAGTGTGCGAGCGTCACGCTGCGGGAGCAGCCTGCGCCTCGGTGAGGGCTCGGGTGAACACCTCCACGTCTTGAGCACCGCCCACCGCGAGCTTGCGGTCGAACACGAAGAAGGGCACGCCGGTCACGCCCAGCTCTGCGGCCTCGGCCTCGTCGGCACGCACGGCATCGGCGTAGGCGTCGCTCGTCAGCACCTCCTGCACCGCTTCACGAGGCAGGCCTGCCTCCACCGCCAGGTCGGTCAGCACCTCGTGGTCGCCAACGGCAGCTCCACGCGTGAAGTAGGCCGAGAACAGCGCCTCTTCCATCTCGTCCTGGTGGCCCGTGGCTCCAGCCAGCTGGATGAGCCGGTGGGCGTCGAAGCTGTTGACCGGCCAGGCCAGGTCGAGCCTGTAGGCGAGGCCCTCGGCAGCGGCCACGTTGGTGACCCGCTCCTGCATGGCGGCCACCTGCTCGGGGCTGGCCCCGTACTTGCGGGCGAGCATCTCATCCGCGCTCTCGGTGGCCACCTTGGGCGCCGAGGGGTTCAGCTCGTAGCTGCGCCAGCGGATCTGCACCTCGTCGGCCCCGGGGAAGTCGCGCAGGGCGGACTCCAGGCGCCTCTTGCCGATGTAGCACCACGGGCAAACCACGTCCGACCAGATCTCCACGAGCATGCCCACCTAAACAACCCCCACCCCTAGAACCTTCCGCCCCGCCAAGTGTTCGATAGGCCTCACGCCCCACCTAGGTGGGGCACGATTGCTCTGTGCCCGAGTTCGACGAGCGAGAGATCATCCGGATCTTGCGAGAAGCCGGTGCGCGCTTCGCGTTCGTCCACGAGAGCGCGACCGATGCCGAGCGAACCGCACCGGCTCGCGACGTCGACGTTGCTGCCTGGTGGGGTTCAGACCCGCCACCGTCTTGGGAGGTGCCCCTGCCCGGAGGGGTAGATCTGGCGGTGCTCGACGAAGCACCGCTCTGGTTGGCTGGCCGAGTGGCCTTCTACGGGCAGTTGCTCTTCGAGGACGACCAGGTGGCGCGAGTGCGCTGGCAAGCCGACACTCGCCGAATATGGCTGGACGAGCGCCCGGCCCTAAGAGCCAGGCAACAGGCCTGGTTGAAGGCGGTGGGCAGTGGTCGATGAAGAGCGAGTAACTCGGCTCTTGTCATCAGCGAGCGCCGACGCGGCTTACGTTCGACGGCTCTAGGTGCTGTTGGTGCATGATGAATCAGACGATCGATGTCGATGAGGGTCGAACTGGATTCCGCAGATGGATAATCACGCCATCGCACGGTCGATCACTCTAGATCCATGTCGATGTCAGGCAAAGGAGGAGCTATGTTGGATTGCACTGATCTGTCGATCCCCTGTTGAGGCTATCTCCATGAAAGCAATCGGATATCCTGTTCACGTGACCAAGAGACTGATCGACGTGGATGACCAGAAGCTCAGCGCCGTTCGGTCGCTCCTCGGCACTACGACCCTGAAGGCGACGGTCGACTCAGCGTTCGACGAGGTGTTGGCCCTGGCCGCCCGCCGACGAGCCCTGATGGCCGAGCGGGGCATCGACGCGGCGGAGATGAGCGACCCCGAAGCGCGGAGAGAAGCGTGGGGCTAGAGCCCTACTACCTGGGCGACACCTCTGCACTCGCTCGGATCCGGCGAGCCCCGATAGCGAAGCGCCTGGTCCCGCTTCTGGAGGCTGGCCTCGTGGCAC
Organism: uncultured Rhabdothermincola sp.; assembly: GCA_964399375.1. Lineage (GTDB taxonomy): Bacteria > Actinomycetota > Acidimicrobiia > Acidimicrobiales > Acidimicrobilacustridaceae > CAYNQN01. Next base: position 11,184 of record CAYNQN010000036.1, read on the forward strand.
GCTGCACCGCCACCGATCTCGAGGCCGGCTTCTCCTCCCCCAGCCCTGCCGAGCATCTGGCGATGAGACGGGTGCGAGCGAACTGGCCGATCGCCTCAATGGATCAGGCAACGTTGGATCGCGCCGTTCAGGTCCAAGATGCTCTGGCTGCCCGGAGCCAGCAGCGAGGGGCCAAGATCGCCGATCTGTTGATAGCGGCGGCGGCCGAGGCGGCTGGATTGGTGGTGCTCCACTACGACCAGGACTTCGAGTTGATCTCCAGTGTCACCAGCCAGCCCACGGAGTGGATCGTCCCGGCGGGCACTGTGCCCTGACGAGTGGCGATCGACCCAGCAGGTCTCGGTCGGCTTGGGTCAGGGTGCCCCGGGCAGGCTTTCGCAGGCGATGCCGTCGTTATCCCCGTCGAGCTTGGAGATGTCGCCGTAGTAGGGCAGGTAGAGCTCGAACCAGTCCTGTGCCGAGCGCCAGTTCGGGAAGTGGTTGCAGTTCTTCGTGTCGCCGGGGTTCGGCGGGGGACCCGGAGGTGGTGAAGGTCCCAGTTAGGCCGCGGTTGGGATCCTGGGGGGAGGGAGCAAGATCAGAAGATCCCGAGGGAGCCGCTGGCTTGCCTGCCAACACTCGAAACCGACGACTCGACCTGTTGCTGGCTCTAGTTCACGTAGGCCGGCCTCGACTTCTTCGGCGACGACGGTGCTCGGGTCGTAGCCTTCGAAACGAAGCCACGCGATGTCAGCCTCAGGGTCGTAGTGGCCGTCGATTTTCATGCTTCGTGCGGGAGCTGCGCGATGAGGGCAGGTAGTTCCACTGAAGCGATGACCCACACCATCTCGGGGTCGATTCGGTGATAGTGGTGAGCGAGCCTGGTGCGGAGACCGATGACCTTCGTCCATGGGACTCCGGGATGAGCTGATCTGAACTCATCGCTCATCGCCCGAGCTGCTTCGCCGACGATCTCAAGACATCGTTCTGTTGCGCGTTGGTGAAGCCGGCCCCCTATCCATTTGTCGTGGCCGACCGAGATGGACTCGGCCACCTCCTCGGCGGCGTCGTAAAGATCTGCCAGGCGCTCGTCATCAGAGCGGCTCACAGGAACACCGCTTCTGCTCGGATGCGTTCGTCGCGTGGCTTGAGGCCGCCCTCAGAGACGACATCTACGGACACACCGAGCAGGTTGCGCAGTTGGTCTTCTAGGTCCATCAGGTCAAAGAGACCGCGACCCGATTCGAAGCGCACGAGTAGATCCACGTCGCTCCCCGGGCCATCCTCGCCTCTGGCCACGGAGCCGAACACTCGAACCTTGTCGGCCCCGTGCTCGCGCGCCACCGACAAAACAGCTTCACGTTGCTGCCGAAGAAGCTCTGAGGGAAGCACCGCAACCACGGCCCCAGGCTATCGGAGCAGCACCCCCAGGGGCCGGAAGAGGCTCAGTGTCGGGAGGAGGCGAAGTTGGCGATGGCGTTGGTGACACGGGTGATGTCGGGGTCGCTCATCGAGCTGCCGGAGGGCAGGCAGAGGCCGATCTCGAAGAGGGCCTCGCTGGTGCCGTCAACCCGGCGAGGAGCGTCGGCGAACACCGGCTGCAGGTGCATCGGCTTCCACAGGGGGCGTGCCTCGATGTTTGCTGCCCCCAGTTCCAGGTGCATCTATCCCCAAAGTGCGCATATGGGTAGTGCCACGATTCCGTTTTCAAGCACGAACGAGTCGGGCCCAGTGTGAAAGACGATGCCCACCACGAATCGCTTGGGCCCGAGTCGATCACGCAACCACCGCAGGTGCTTCGCCTCCGACCGGTCTGGACTGGAAGTCGCTTTGACCTCGATCGCTATGACCTTCTGTCCGGGGAGCTCGATTAGGAGGTCGACCTCTTCTCGCCCGCCCTTGGTTCGGAGGTGGAAGAAGCTCGTGCGAGAGGGTTCCAACGTGATCTCGGGTCGCAACTGGGACACCACGAACGTGTCGATGACCCGACCGAGGAGGTCTGAGTCCTCGAGGATCGTCTCGACTGAGGCGTCGAGAGCGGCGACCATGAGGGATGGGTCGCAGACATAGCGCTTTGGTGTTTTGATCAGTCGGTCTAGTCGGTTGCTGGACCAAGCCCGGATCTGTTCGGTGACGAACAGCCGCTCGAGGAGGGTGTCGTAGGCCTTGGCCGTCTCGAACTTGACTGCGGCGGCGTTGCTCAGGGTCTTTTGCTCGGGTAGGCCAGCAGAGGAGGCCGCGAGGGCATAGAAGTAGGCCCTCAGCTTCGCTGGGTCACGCGTCCTGGCCGTGTCCATCATGTGACTGTCCAATGTCAGGAGCTGTTCCAGATAGCTGTCGATCCACTGCATAGCCGGGACAGGTACGGCTGCGAGCGCAACTCCGGGGAAGCCGCCCTCGACAGCGAGCTCGAGGTAGCCACGCAGGTCGGGACGGCTGGGCCGCGACGGGAGATCGAATGCCGATGGGTCGCCGGTCAGTGCGCGATCGAGGAAGCGGGGCCGGTCCGGTGCCATGGGCCCGGTGAGCTCGAGCTGGGTCATCGGGTACATAGAGAGGCGTACGAGACGACCGGTGCCAGGCCACATCTTCTGCTCCACGTCTGCCCTGACGCTGCCCGTGAGGATGAAGCGCCCGGGTCTTGGGTCAACGTCGACGCTTCGCTTCACCGCCCCCAGAACTTCGGGGACCTCCTGCCACTCGTCGAGCAGGACGGGCTCGTCACGTTCCCGCAGTGCGGCGTCCGGGTCTGCACGGAACGCTGCCGCCGATCTTGGTTCGTCGAGCCTCACCACCTCTTCGGCGTGGTTGATCGCCGTGGTCGTCTTTCCGCATGCTCGTGGCCCGTTGAGCAGGACCGCAGGGCTGTACGACAGCGTTTCGACCAGAGCTCCGTCGGCCAGCCGGGGCTTGTACGTCGGGTTCGGGTGCGTAGGGGTCACTCCGTCTCCCTCTCGGGGTCACGCCGTGGAGATCGTGACGTTGGACCAGTTCAGTGGAACTTCAGACCAGCCCTGACTGGAACTATAGACCGCGCTCAGCCGGAACTTTGGACCAATCTGAAAGGGGGCACCCTCGACATGGCCCCTCGCGAGCGGCGGCCAGCTCGGCTTCGAAGGCGTCGCGGTCGGGCCCCACCGGAGCTACCCGCCCTGAGTCCAGCGTGGCTAGCAGCAGCTCGCGTTCGGCCTCGCGTACGTAGAGTTTGGCGTTTCCGACAACTACCCAAATCCGCCAAACTCCCCTCAAACTCAGGCTGAGTTCAGGCGTAGATCGGCGAGCTCGGCGGTGGTGGGTCGAGGTACCTGGGAGCCAGCAGACGGGCCCTCCAGACGGGCGCTGGGGCTACTCGAAGGCGAGGCCCGTGCCGTCAGCGGCGGGAGTGGGCGAGCTCGGCGATGGCGGTGGTCACCCGGGTGATGTCGGGGTTGGTCATCGAGCTGCCTGACGGGAGGCAAAGGCCGATCTCGAACAACCCCTCGCTGGTGCCGTCAACCCGGCGAGGAGCGCTGGCGAACACCGGCTGCAGGTGCATGGGCTTCCACAGGGGGCGTGCCTCGATGTCGGTTTCCTCCAGGTGCAGGCGCAGGTCTTCTCGACTGAACCCGGCCTCGGAGGGTTCGATGGTCACGCAGGTGAGCCAGTGGTTCGGCTC
>CAYNQN010000037.1:0-1745 GCA_964399375.1 uncultured Rhabdothermincola sp.
GGCACGGCCACCAGGATGGGGCGCCGGCCCGACAGGCGCGCCAGCCCGGCGATCGTGATGGCCCGGGCAGGTTCCGGAACGGCCAGGACCGCCGAGCGCTTCCCGAGCACCCGTGCCAGCGCCGGCTCCTCTCGCAGGAGCCCTGGGAGCCCTAGGAGGCTCACCGCCCGTTGAAGTCCGACATCGCCGCCTGCAGGCCCATCCCCGCTATCGCCTCCACCGCATCGGCGGCCACCTGCACCGCCACCTCCAGCTCGGTGCGCTCAGCCTTGCTCGGGCGCTTCAGCACGTGGTCGGCCCCACGCTCGGGGGTGGGGGGCTTGCCCACGCCTATGCGCACCCGCGAGTAGTCCTGGCTGTGGAGGTGGGCCGTGATCGAGCGGAGGCCGTTGTGGCCCGCCAACCCACCGCCCTGCTTCACCTTCACCTGACCCAGGGGCAGGTCCAGCTCGTCGTGCACCACCACCAGATCGGCCAGGTCGTCGGTGCCGAAGCGCCGCACGAGGCGCCCCACCGACTCACCCGAGAGGTTCACGAAGGTCTGGGGCTGGGCAAGGGCCAGGCGGGCGTCGCCGACACGCACCTCGGCCACCATCGCCCGCTCCCTCGTCTTGCGGAGTCGGCCCTCGTGGCGCCTCGCCAGCTCTTCGATCACCTCGAACCCGACGTTGTGGCGCGAGGACTGGTACTCCTTGCCCGGGTTGCCCAGGCCCACCACCAGCAGGTCTGCCGAGCTGCCTCGGCGCAGCACGGCCTACTCGGCGGAGGCTTCGGACGCCGACGCGGCCTCGGAGGATGCCTCCTGGCCGGCGGCAGCCTCTTCCCCGGCTGGGGCGATGCCCGCTGCCTCGGCAGCCTCGGCCTCCATGGCAGCGTCGATCTCGGCGGCGGTGAGGCCCTTCGCGGCCAGCACGCTGAAGCGGGTGGCCACACCGGACACCACGGGGGCCTCCGGGTCCATCTCCGTGCGGCTGCCCTCGGGGAGCACCAGGTCGGCCACGGTTATGGAGCTGCCGACCTTGAGCTCGCTGATGTCGGTCTCGAGCTGGCTGGGGATGGCTCCGGGCTTGGACGTCACGGCGAGGGTCTTGAGCTGCTGCTCCACGATGCCCCGCATGTTCTCGACTTCCTTGGCCTCGCCGATGAGGATCACCGGGACCTCCACGGTGACCTCTGCATCGGGATCGACGCGCAGGAAGTCGACGTGGACGAGATCGCGGCGCACGGGGTCGCGCTGGATGTCCTTGACGATCGTCAGGTCCTGCGCATCTCCGTAGCGGAGGGTGATGAGGGCGTTGAGCCCCGCCTCGGTGGTGAGGACGTGCCGCAGCTCCGTACGGTCCACCGAGAGGGCGACGGAGTCGCCGCCCAGGCCGTAGACCACGCCCGGCACCTGGTCGGTCAGGCGGAGCCGGCTTGCCCGGCGCGAGCCGGTCGGGCGGCCTGGTTCGGCAGTGAGGGTGAGCTGCATAGAGCCGGCCATCCTACTTGCCGGCGGCGCGACGTTGGAAGCGCGTGCGCTTGAGCATCTTCTTGTGCTTCTTCTTCCGCATGCGCTTACGGCGCTTCTTTATGAGGGAGCCCATGGCGCCGGGGACCTTACCGGCCGCGCCGCCACTCACCAAACCCGCCGTTCCCGGGCCGGCGGGTCCCGGGCCGGCGGGTCCTGCCGGCGAACACGGCCCTGGCTAACGCTCCGGCTGCTTCACGTCGGGGACAACGTCGAGCTCAGCGAGCAGCCTCGC
>CAYNQN010000037.1:1845-5350 GCA_964399375.1 uncultured Rhabdothermincola sp.
TAGGCAGGCGGGCCGATGTCCGCCGTCACCCCCCGGCCCTCGTGTTCCAGTCGGGGCGGGTCCTGCCGGCGAACACGGCCCTGGCTAACGCTCCGGCTGCGTCACGTCGGGGACAACGTCGAGCTCAGCGAGCAGCCTCGCTAGGCAGGCGGGCCGATGTCCGCCGTCACCCCCCGGCCCTCGTGTTCCAGTCGGGAGATGTGGACCCGATCGGCGAGGCCTACCGCCGATCTACGCCAGCTCAAGTCTCCCCACCCGACGTTCGCCAGCTTGGCCTACGTGGCCTCGAACGGGCTCAGCGCAGCGGAGATGTTGCGGCGTGGTCGTCCGAGCAGGCCTGCGAGGACGAGCACGCCCAGCTCGGGGGCAGGGATTCGAACCCCGAAGACGAGGACCAAAACCTCGCATGTTGCCAGTTACATCACCCCCGAATGGGTGCCTCAGACCCTAGCGGGCGGGGGCTGCGCTAGAACTTGTCCGTGAGCAGCGACCCGTCCCTGTCGGCACTGGTGCTGGCCGCGGGTGAGGGCACCCGCATGCGCTCGTCGCGCCCCAAGCCCCTCCACCTGCTCTGCGGCAGGGCGATGCTCCTCTACGTGCTCGACGCCCTCAGCGCCGCCTCGCCCAGCCGGGTGGTGGTGGTCGTGGGCCACAGTGCCGAGCGCGTCACCAAGAAGCTGCAGGACACCGAGCCCTCGCTCGCCGTCGACTTCGTGGAGCAGCACGTGCAGCGGGGCACCGGCGACGCCGTGAGCGTGGGGCTCACCGCCTTCCCCGACGAGGACGCCACCGACGACGAGGGCGACCTGCTGGTGCTGCCCGGCGACACCCCGCTGCTGCGAGCCGAGACGGTGGCTGCCCTCGTCGACCGCCACCGCCAGACGGGGGCAGCCTGCACCCTGCTCACCGCCTGCCTCCCGCACCCAGCGGGCTATGGGCGGGTGGTGCGCGACGCCGACGACCGTGTGCGGAGAGTGGTCGAGCAGGCCGACGCCAGCCACGCCGAGCTGGGCATCGACGAGGTGAACACCTCCATCTACTGCTTCCGCCGCAGCGTGCTGGCGCCCGCACTTCGCCGGCTGAGCCCGGAGAACGCCCAGGGCGAGTACTACCTCACCGACGTGGTGGAGGTGCTGCACGACGCCGGCTACCCGGTGTTCTCGCTGGTGGCCACCGACCCCGTGGAGACCCAGGGCGTCAACGACCGCATCCAGCTCTCGGCGGCCGAGGCCGAGCTGCGCCGGCGCACCAACGCCGGCTGGCTCTCCCGCGGCGTCACCATGCTCGACCCCGACCGCACCTACATAGACGCCACCGTCGAGCTCTCGTCCGACGTCACGCTCTTCCCCGGCACGATGCTGCAGGGCCGCTGCGTGGTGGGCGCCGGTGCCGAGATCGGGCCCGACACCAGGCTGGTCGACTGCGTGGTGGGAGCAGGGGCGACCGTGGAGATCACCGTGGGGCGTGACGCCGTGGTGGGCCCGGGTGCCCGGGTGGGGCCGTTCGCCGTCCTGGAGCCTGGTTCGCAGGTGCCGGACGGCACACGCACGGGCGCGTTCTACACTGCGAGCAGCGAGGAGAGCACCTGACGATGGCGCACATGGAGCTGGTACCGAAGAAGAGGTTGTTCCTGGTCTCGGGCCGGGCCAACCTCGACCTGGCCACAGAGATCGCCGCCTCGCTCGACGTCGACCTGGGCGACGCCCAGCTCTCCGAGTTCGCCAACGGCGAGCTCCACTGCCGCTTCGCCGAGTCGATCCGGGGGACCGACGTCTTCATCGTGCAGAGCCACGCCGGCAACGACAACATGTCGGTGAACGACGCGCTCATGGAGCAGCTCATCATGGTCGATGCTGCGCAGAGGGCCTCGGCCAAGCGCATCACAGTGGTCTGCCCCTTCTACGGCTACGCCCGCCAGGACCGGAAGGCGGAGGGCCGTGAGCCGATCACCGCCAAGCTGGTGGCCGACCTGCTCACCGCCGCCGGCGCCGACCGACTGGTGTCGGTCGACCTGCACTCGGGGCAGATCCAGGGGTTCTTCAACATGCCGGTCGACCACCTCACCGCCATGCCGGTGCTGGTCGACCACCTTGCGAGCCTCGAGGAGGATCTGGTGGTCGTCTCGCCCGACGCCGGCCGCGTGAAGGTGGCCGAGCGATACTCCAACCAGCTCGGGGCCGACCTGGCCATCGTGCACAAGCGCAGGGTCAGGGGCGCCAAGAACGAGGTGGAGGCCCTCGACGTGGTGGGCGACGTGGAGGGGCGCACCTGCGTGCTCATCGACGACATGATCGACACCGCCGGAACGATCGTCGCCGCCGCCGACAAGCTCACCGACAAGGGGGCCGTGCGGGTCTACGCCGCCGCCACCCACGGCGTGTTCAGCGGCCCTGCCATCGATCGGCTCAAGAACTCGGCCATCACGAAGGTGGTCGTCACCAACACCGTGCCCCTCCCGCCCGAGAAGCAGATCGACAAGATCGAGGTGCTCTCGGTTGCCGGCATCGTGGCCGACGCCATCGACGCCGTGTTCGAGGACACGTCGGTGAGCGAGATCTTCGGCGGCGCCAACCAGTCGTAGCCCGCCCAGGGTGCACTGGGGGTGCACGGCGCCGTGCAACGATGGTCCCGTGAGCATCATCGAGGAAGTGATAGGGCGCGAGGTGCTGGATTCGCGCGGGAACCCCACCGTCGAGGTGGAGGCCGTGCTCGACTCGGGCGCCAGGGGCAGGGCCATCGTGCCCTCCGGGGCATCCACCGGTGCCTTCGAGGCCGTCGAGCTGCGAGACGGTGGTAGCCGCTTCGGCGGCAAGGGCGTGCTGCACGCCGTGGGCCACGTGAACGACGACATCGCAGCGGCGCTGGCCGGCCTGGATGCTCTCGACCAGCGGGACGTCGACGCCATCCTCGTGGAGCTCGACGGGCGGGACGACAAGGGCCGGCTGGGGGCCAACGCCATCCTCGGGGCCTCCCTCGCCGTGGCTAAGGCCGCCGCCGACGAGCTGGAGCTGCCCCTGTACCGCTACGTGGGCGGGCCCAACGCCCACGTGCTGCCGGTGCCGATGATGAACGTGCTCAACGGGGGCGAGCACGCCGACAACAACGTCGACCTCCAGGAGTTCATGATCATGCCCGTGGGCGCCTCGTCGTTCTCCGAGGCGCTGCGCTGGGGCACCGAGACGTACCACGTGCTGCGATCCGTGCTGCGCGAGCGGGGCCTGGCCACAGCGGTGGGCGACGAGGGCGGCTTCGCCCCCGACCTCGCCTCCAACGAGGAGGCCATCGTCCTGCTGCTGGAGGCGGTGGAGAAGGCGGGCTTCGAGCCGGGGCGCGACATCGCCATAGCGCTCGACGCCGCCTCCACCGAGCTCTACCGAGACGGCTCGTACGTGATGGCCGGCGAGGGCCGCACCCTCAGCCCGGCCGGGATGGCCGAGTGGCTGGCCGAGCTGACCGAGCGCTACCCGATCGTGTCCATCGAGGACGGCATGGCCGAGGAGGACTG
>CAYNQN010000037.1:5360-12789 GCA_964399375.1 uncultured Rhabdothermincola sp.
TGGCCCGGGGGATCGAGGAGGGCGTGGCCAACTCCATCCTGGTGAAGGTGAACCAGATCGGCACGCTCACCGAGACGCTCGACGCCGTCGCCCTGGCCACGCGCTCGGGCTACGGGGCGGTCATGTCGCACCGCTCCGGTGAGACCGAGGACGTGACCATCGCCGACCTGGCGGTGGCCACCAACTGCGGACAGATCAAGACGGGCGCCCCGGCCCGCACCGACCGCGTCGCCAAGTACAACCAGCTCCTGCGCATCGAGGCCGATCTCGACGAGGCCGCCGCCTACCGCGGGGCTTCGTCGCTGGCGAGGGGCCAGAGCCTGCGGTGAGGCGCCTGGTAGGTCCCCTGCTTCTGCTGGCCCTCACGGGTGGGCTGCTGTTCCTGGGGGTCTTCCCGGCGCGCACCTACCTCGACCAGCGCCAGTCCATCTCCGAGCTGGAGAAGCGGGAGTCCGAGCTGGAGTCGGAGAACGCCGCCCTCGAGGAGGACGTGAACCGTCTCTCCACCGACGAGGAGCTGGAGCGCATCGCTCGCGAGGAGTACGGGCTGGCCAAGCCCGACGAGGAGATCTACTACGTGCTCCCCCCGATCGAGGATCCGATCTCCCCGCCCGACTCCTGGCCCTTCGACCGCCTCGGCCAACACCTCAACTGACCCTCTCCGTCCACCTTCTAGGTCGAGTACCTGTAGAGGAAGGCGGCCATGGCCTGGCGGGTTATGGCCGCTCCTGGGCCGAAGGTGCCGTCGCCGAAGCCGTTGGCTATCCCCTCGGCCACCAGCCAGGTGATCTCACCGCAGAAGGGGTTGCCGGCATCCACGTCGGAGAAGTCGTCGCCGCAGGGCGGGTCGGCTCCCAAGGGCTCACCGTCGAGGCGGTACAGGAACGCCGCCATGGCCTGGCGCGTGATGGGATCGCCAGGGTGGAAGCCACCGTCGTCGTAGCCCGCCGTTATGCCCTCGGCCGCCAGCCACGAGATGGCCTCGTGGAAGGGGTGGCCTGGCGGCACGTCGTTGAAGGTGGGTGCGCCGGGCCCGACCGAGGGCTCGCCCTGCATCCTCCAGATGAAGGCGGCCAGCGCCTGACGGGTGATCGACTCCGTGGGCCGGAAGGTGCCGTCGCCGAAGCCGGTGGTGATGCCCTCCTGGGCGAGCCACGTGATCTCGGCGGCGAAGGGGTGATCTGGCGGGACGTCGGAGAAGTCGGGTGCGGGCAGCGTCGTGCTCGTGGTGGATGTGGACGACGTGGAGGTGGAGCTGGTGCTCGTGGACGACGTGGAGCTGGTGGAGGTGCTCGAGGTCGAAGTCGAGGTCGAGGAGCTTGATGTGGATGTGCTGCTCGTCGAGGTGGACGAGGTGGGTGCCGAGCCGACGATGACCACGCCCGACATGGACTGGCCGTGGACCTCGCAGAAGTACGGGTAGGTGCCCGGGGTGTCGAAGGTGTGCGAGAAGGCCTCGCCGGCTCCGATGAGATCGGAGTCGAAAGCGCCACCGTTGGCCGTGACCGTGTGGAGCCCGGCCCCCTGGGCGACCGTCCAGGTCACCGTGTCGCCCACGCCGATGTTCACCGTGGCGGGCGAGAAGCTGGCGGCGTTCACCGTCACCTGCGCCGTTGCGGCCCCTGACGGATCCGCCCTGCCCAGCACGACCACCACCAGGGCGGCCACGAGGACCATCACCAGCGGGATGGCTGCGTTCGCGCTGCGGCGCACTCCCAAACCTCCCTGTCAGCCCGTGTAGAGGGGCGACGCGGTGCCCATCTGCGGATCGCCTCCGTGGGGCATCGAGGTGGAGGGCGACGAGCCACCGTCGCCGCCCCCTCCGCCTCCGCCCGCCGGTTCCGTGCCACCGCCATCGATGGTCGTGGTCGTGCCTCCCGCAGCCTCGACCACGACCACGCCCGACATGCCGATGCCTCCCGGTGCACCGTGGAAGAGGCAGTAGTAGGGGTAGGTGCCCGGGGTGTCGAAGGTGAACGAGAAGGTGTCGCCATCGGTGAGGGTCCCCGAGTCGAACGCCCCGTCGTCGGCCGTGACCGTGTGGGGCATGCCGCTCGACACCGTCCAGGTGACGGTGTCGCCCACGGCAACGGTGAGGGTCGCAGGGTCGAAGGTGCTGTCACCCACACCCACTGCGAGGGTCGCTGCCCCCACCGGCGCGGGCATGGAGAGACCCCCGGCGATGAGCGCGACCAGTGCCGCAGCGATTGCGATCTTGCGCATCGAGATGCCCTCCCCGATCGATGTCGTCGGGAGGGTCTACGGGTTGGCGGTCTCGATGGATTGCGGCGAGCGCGAGACCCTCGGGGCTCAGTCGAGGGAAGCCGTGGCCCGCACCACGCCACCCGTGCCCACGATGCGGACCTCCTGCACCCGATCGGCCTCCACGGGCAGCTGGCCTGCCCAACCCGAGCCTCCGTCGCCTGCCGTCCACTGGCCGGCCACCGTCACCGAGCCGTCGTCGAGCACCAGCTCGCAGGTGTACGTGGCGCCCGAGCGGCCGCTCTCGAGGCGCAATGCCATCCACGGGCCCTCGTCGACCACCGCCACCGCCCCGACCGCCTCGCCCTCTGCGTTGGCGAGCTCGGCGGTGCGCACCACCGGCGAGCCCGCGCCGCCGTTGATCGCCTGGCGCACGGCTACCGCGCCGAGGGCGACGACGATCACGACCACCGCCACCACCAGCGCGGCGCGCACGCGGCGCAAGCCGGAGCGGATGCGCGTCTTGGCCGTTCCCAGCGGTATGCCCTCCAGGGCGGCGATCTCTCCCGCCGTGTGTCCGTGCAGCGCCGCCAGCAGCACCGCCCGCCTCTGCTCCTCGGGGAGGTGGCCGAGCGCCGCATGCACCGCGGCGACCTCGGAACCCTGCACCGCCGCATCGGCAGGAGCGTCGGGTGTCCCCGTGTCGCCGCCGTCCAGGAGGGATGGGTCGACCGCCTCGGGGCGCCGGCGGCGCAGCTCGTCGATCGACAGGTTGCGAGCGATGGTGAGCAGCCACGTGGCCACCGATCCTCTGCTGCGGTCGAACGAGGAAGCTCGCCGCCAGGCCCTCTCGAAGGTCTGCTGCACGACCTCGTCCGCGCTGGCGGCGTTTCCGAGTATCCCCACCGCCAAGCCGAAGACCCTGCGCTCGAAGCGCTGGACGAACGCGGTGGCCGCAGCCTCGTCGCCCTCGGCGAGGCCTACCAGCAGCTCCTCGTCGCTCGGGACCTGCCCGACGGTCACCGTCATCGAGTAGCGATCCTAGGGCGGGGAGCCGCCGCAGGGTGATCGCTGATCGGGCATTCTCGGCGCCCGCAATCCCCCGACCCCGCCCCGACGTAGAGTCGGTCATGCAGAGGTCTGCGAAGATCGCCATGGCGGCATCGGCAATCGTGATCCTGGGCGGTGCCTTCGCCTTCTGGTGGCTGGTCCTGCGCGACGACTCACCCCCGCCGGCGGCGCTGCCCGTGCGCACGGAGGAGACCACCACCACGGTCCAGGGGCAGCCGTCGCCCGGAGGCTCCGTGGACGGGACCTGGACGGTGGTGTCGGCAACCGACGTGTTCGTGGGCTACCGTATCCAGGAGACGTTCGCCGGTGAGACCATCACCAAGACCGCCGTCGGGCGAACGCCTGCCGTGAGCGGCTCGATGACCATCGCGGGTGGGCAGGTGACCGCGGCGGAGGTCACGGCGGACGTCACCGAGCTGTCGTCCGACAGCGGCCAGCGCGACCGCTTCATACAGGGCTCGGCCCTCGAGACCGGCCGGATCCCCACCGCGACATTCACCCTCACGCAGCCCATAGCCCTGCCCCAGCCGGTGGAGACCGGGGAGGCGTTGGACGTCACGGCCACGGGCGACCTGACCCTCCACGGGGTGACCAGGCAGGTACAGGTGCAGCTGCAGGCCAGCTGGAACGGCTCGACCATCAGCGTGGCCGGTGGCACGCACATCGTGCTGGCCGACTACTCGATAGAGCCCCCCGACATCCCGCTGGTGAGCGTGGAGGGCGAGGGGGAGCTGGAGCTGCAGCTCGTCTTCGAGCGCTGAGGCCCGGTCCGAGCAGCTTGCGGTGGCGCCCTAGGTGCTCACCGGCGGAGCGGGGCGCACGCTGAAGCCCGCCTGCCAGCGCGGGTCGCTGCTGTCGTCTATGGCGAGGCGCCACGCGTAGCGGCCGCCCGGGCGCACCGGGAGCGCGCTGAAGTTGATGGCGAGGGGCACGGGAAGGGCAGTTCCGGGAAGCCAGCCGGCAGGGCGGCCCGCCTCGAAGTTGCCCTGCACGACCACCGGCATGTCGTTGTGCAGAACGGGCATGCCGTCCTCGTCGAGCAGCTCGACCTTCCAGCTGTGGGAGATGTTCGCCCTGTGCCAAGGGACGCTGATGAGCAGGCCGATCGACATGGGCTGCGGGCGGGGGCCCACGAGGCGCAGACCGCCACCCAGCACGAACAGCTTCCCCTCGGCCACCTGGGCCGAATCGGCGATCAGCATGATGGCGTCGAGCTGGCCGCCCTCGAAGCTCTCCTCCCCGATGCTCACGCACTCACCCTACGCACGCCGGGGATACCTTCGTCACATGGACCCGTCCGACGTGAGCGCCGACGCTGGCCCCGGTGGGGCCGGGGCTGGCGCGGGGCCTCCCGTGGCGGAGTCGATCGAGCGGCCGGGGGCTACGGGCGAAGCCGACCGGGAGCTGGTGGCGGTGATGCTGGGACGCGAGCCGATGGGCGCCTTCGAGGTGGCCGTTCGCGACCCCCAAGGCAGGCCGTCGGTGATCCGCAACAACCCCGTGCTCGACGACGGGACCCCCATGCCCACCCTGTACTGGCTGGTGGATCCGGAGCTGCGTCGGCGGGTGGCGCAGCTCGAATCGCTCGGGGGCGTCAGGAGGGCCGAGGAGGAGGTGGACGCTGCAGCCCTGACCGAGGCGCACACCCGCTACGCAGCCGAACGTGACGCATCGGTGCCCGCCGGCCACACCGGTCCCCGTGCCTCCGGCGGAGTGGGAGGCACCCGCCGGGGGGTCAAGTGCCTGCACGCCCACTACGCCTGGTTCCTCGCGGGTGGCGACGACCCCGTGGGCCGCTGGGTGGATCGAGAGCTGCGAGTCCAGGCGCTCTAACCTTCGCCTCATGACAGCGCCCGTCGCAGCCATCGATTGCGGGACGAACTCCACGCGACTGCTGGTGCGCGCGCCCGACGGGACCACCCTCGACCGGCGCATGGCGATCACGCGCCTCGGGGCCGGGGTGGCGGCGTCGGGCCGGCTCGACCCGGCGGCCGTGGAGCGCACGCTCGACGTGCTGCGGGAGTACCGCGAGGTGCTCGACGCCCACGGCGTGAAGCGCTTCCGCGTGACCGCCACCTCGGCAGCGCGCGACGCCTCCAACCGCGAGGAGCTGTTCGATGCGGTGGAGCGTGTGGTGGGCGCACGCCCCGAGCTGCTGTCGGGCGAGGAGGAGGGCCGCTACTCGTTCGTGGGCGCCACGAGCGAGCTAGATCCCTCCCTCGGGCCTTTCCTGGTGTGCGACATCGGCGGCGGCTCCACAGAGCTGTCGGTGGGCGGCGAGGAGTGGGAGGGCTCGAGCTCCATGGACATCGGCTGCGTGCGGTCCACCGAGATGTTCCTGCTCCACGACCCGCCGCTTCCCGAGGAGCTCTCGGCGTGCATCTCGGTGATCGAGGTGCACGTGGACGACGCCATCCGCGAGCTGCCCGCCGTCGCCGAGGCCAAGACCTTCGTGGGGCTCGCCGGCACCATCACCACCGCCGCTGCGGTGGAGCTGGGCCTGCAGGTGCACGACCCCGCCCAGACGCATCACTTCAAGCTCACCCGAGCCGCCGTGGAGGACGTGTTCAGGACGCTGGCCACCGAGCCCCTGGAGGACCGCGTGTACAACCCGGGCCTGGAGCGGGGCCGTGCTGACGTGATCGTGGGGGGCATGTGCGTGCTCGTCACGATCATGCGCCGCCTGGGCCTGGCCGAGTGCCTGGTGTCGGAGAGCGACATCCTCGACGGATTGGCCGCCAGCTGTCTGGACGAATCCTGACCGGAGCTTTCTCTCGGTTCCTCTCCCGGGTTCGGGCCGATCAGCTCTCGACGCCACCGCAATTAGCATGCGGCAGTGGAGTGGTGTGGGACATGACGGTGCTCCAAGGTCGTCGCGTGGTGCTTCGTGCTCTCGTGGTCGAGGACTTCGAGGCCTGGAGCGAGGTGCGCACGGCCAACGCCGACTGGCTCCTCCCGTGGGAGCCCTCGCGCACGCCCGGCCAGCCCGACGTGGTGACCGATGCCGAGGCCTTCGCCGTGCGATGCGCTTCCAGGCACCGCGAGGCGCAGCTGGGCACGGCCTTCGGCTTCGGGATCTTCCTCGACGGGGCGTTCATCGGCGAGCTCAACCTGTCGTCGGTGCAGAGGGGGCCCTTCCAGAGCGGTTACGTGGGCTACTGGGTGGACCAGCGGCACGCCGGCAGGGGCTACATGCCCGAGGCCGTGGTGGCCCTGGCGCGCTTCGCCTTCGAGGACCTGCGCCTGCACAGGTTGCAGGTGGCCATCATCCCCCGCAACAGGGCGAGCCGCCGGGTGGTGGAGAAGCTCGCCCTGCGCGACGAGGGCCTGGCCCTGCGCTACCTGGAGATCAACGGGGTGTGGGAGGACCACGTGCGGTACGCGATCACGGCCGAGGAGTGGGCCGAGCGCAGGGACGAGCTGGTCGCCGGCTGGCTCGACTAGGGCCCGGCCGGCCCGGGTTGTCACACCTTGATCTCATACTGGGTGGGTGCACGTCGATCCCCTCAACTTCGCTCGCGCTTCTCGGGTGATAGCCAGCGCGGCACGGCGGTTGGGGGTCGAAGCTCCGTCGTTCCGCAGCCCACCACGCCTGGGTGGGGTCGACCGCACGCTCCGGCGCCGTGCCGACGGGACCGCCAGCGTCTCCATAGTCGTCAAGGGCCGCCCCTGGCTGGCGATCCTGGCCGACATGGTCGAAGGGGTCGTCGTGGCCAACGGTCTCAAGGGGCCCGCTGGCGACCGCTGCCGCACGGCGCTCTGGCGCGCCCTCACCGAAGCCGGCCAGGCCGCCCCGGGTTACCGTGTTCCCCAGGCCCGGGTGGCGAAATCGGTAGACGCAGGCGGCTTAAACCCGCCAGCGCTGAGAAGCGCATGAGGGTTCGAGCTGCCCGACCCTGGACTCGCAAGCCTGCTCGTCCGGCTCGGGCCGTCATCTCTCCGCTTCGCTGAGAGCGTTCAAGGCCACGCAGGCCGAGCTGCCCGACCCTGGACTCGCAAGCCTGCTCGTCCGGCTCGGGCCGTCATGTCCCCGCTTCGCTGAGAGCGTTCAAGGCCACGCAGGCCGGGAGGCGATTCGTTGCCGGAGCTAGCGTGTTCCCTAGGCCCGGGTGGCGAAATCGGTAGACGCAGGCGGCTTAAACCCGCCAGCGCTGAG
>CAYNQN010000037.1:12889-14782 GCA_964399375.1 uncultured Rhabdothermincola sp.
AAGCGCATGAGGGTTCAAATCCCTCCCCGGGCACGAGCTGCCCGAGCCTGGACTCGCAAGCCTGCTCGTCCGGCTCGGGCCCGTCATGTCCCCGTCCTGGCTGGCAAGGTGACAGGCAGATGGCAATGAAGACACGCCCCGACATGGCCGTGCCGACTCTGCTCGTTGCACGTGATGGGGCGGGAGCGGCGGGGTAGCTAGGCTCCGGCGGGCATGGCGAGGGCGTCTCGAAGGATCAGGAGAGGTGTCGTCGGCTCGCTGGCGACGGCGTGCCTCGCGATGGCAGTGCTGGTGATGGCCGGCTGCAGCGGTACGGGGGGCAGCGCCGAGCCGCCGAGCACCACATCGGCGCCGGATCCGGGCGAGACGCTGGTGATAGGGGTCGACAGCGAGGGACCGGGCTGGAACCCCGCCACCGACCGGTGGTCCCCGCCGCAGCTCCAGGTGGCTCGATCGGTGTACGACCGGCTGGCCGTCTACGACGCCGGCTACCAGTTGCAGCCCCAGCTCGCCACGGCCATCACATCCAACGACGACTTCACAGAGTGGACCGTCGGCCTTCGCCAAGGGATCTCGTTCAGCGACGGCACCCTGCTCGACGCCACCGCCGTCGCCGCCAACCTCGAAGCCCAGCGCAGCTCACCGCTGTTCGGGCCGCTCCTGCGCCCCGTGACCGCGGTGACGGTGGTCGATCCGCTCACCGTGCGGCTCTCCATGTCGTCTCCGTGGTCGACGTTCGCCCACGTGCTGGCGGGCCAGCCTGGCTTCATGGCGGCGCCCGCCACGCTGGGCGCACCGGCGGGGTCGCCGCCGATCGGCAGCGGGCCGTTCATCTTCGAGGGGTCGGTGCCCGGCCAGTCCGTGCGCCTGGTCCGCAACCCCTCGTACTGGCTCGGGCCACCCGAGCTGGCTGCGGTGGAGCTGCAGGTGATCCAGGGAGCCAGCGCCCGGGCTGACGCCCTGGAGAGCGGCCGGATCGACATGGGCCTCTTCGGCGAGCCGGCGACCATCGCCGCCCTGCGCACCCAGGCCGAGGCGAGCGACGGGCAGGTGCAGCTGGTGCTCGACCGCGAGTCCGAGGCCCCCAAGCTCACGATCGTGCTCGACACGGCGCAGGGTCCCTTCATCGACCTCGACGCTCGCGTCGCCCTCGACGCCGCCACCGATCGGGGGGCTTGGTGGGACGCCGGCTCCAACGGGGTGCTGCGCCCCGCTCTCGGGCCAGCGGCCGACGAGTCGGTGTGGTTCCAGGGCGACCCGCTCCCCATAAGGGACCTGGGCTCCGCCCGTGCAGCCGCCCAGCGCTACGCCGAGCGCTACGGCACGCCGCTCTCGTTCACCCTCCTGGTGCCCACCGACGAGCCCTCGACGCGCATGGCCACGCTCTGGCGGGCGCAACTGGCCGAGGTGGGCGTGGCGGTGGAGCTGGTGCCCCTGCCGGTGACCGAGATCCGGCGGCGGGCCGAGGTGGGCGACTTCCAGGCCGCCATGCTCCCGATGTTCGGCACCTGGCACCCAGACTTCTGGTACCCCTCGCTGCACCGGGCCGACATGACCAACCTGGGGACCCCGGGGCCCAACTACGCCCGCTACGGCTCCATCGCCATCGACGAGGCCCTCGAAGCGGCCAGGGCGTCCGACGATCTGGCCGTGCAGGTCGATCGCTTCCGGGCGGTGCAGACAGCCGTCAACAACAGCGGTGCCTACCTGTTCGCCGTGCGCCTGGCGCAGGCCGTGGCGGCCACCGGTGATGTGGTCAACCTCACCAGTTGGACCACCGCGGCGGGCTCTCCGGGCCTGGGATCCGAGGGCGGTACCGTCTCGCTCGCCAACATCCAGCTGCGCTGAGCCAGGCCACCGCTGCGCTGAGCCAGGCCACCGCTGCGCTGAGCC
>CAYNQN010000038.1:0-9960 GCA_964399375.1 uncultured Rhabdothermincola sp.
CGGTGATCAGTCGATCGTGATCTGTGAGACGTCGATGGTAGGAGAGGGGTAGCTCATGTCGAGGCCCTCGAGGGTCTCGATGAGCACGGTCGACACCACCAGGTTGCGGTACCACTTGCGATCCGACGGAACGACGTACCAGGGGGCCTTCTCGGTGGAGGTGGCAGTGAGCAGCCGCTCGTAGCCGGTCTGGTACTCGTCCCAGAGGCGGCGCTCGGTAACGTCGCCCGCCTCGAACTTCCAGTGCTTGTCGGGGTTCGCCAGCCGCGCCTCCAGGCGCTCGCGCTGCTCGTCGCGAGAGATGTGCAGGAAGAACTTGCGAACCACCGTGCCCTCGTCGGCCAGCATCTCCTCGAAGTCGGCGATGTGGCGGTACCGGCGGTCGACCACCTTGCGGGGCAGGGTCTTGTGGGCGAAGGGCACCAGCACGTCCTCGTAGTGGCTGCGGTTGAAGATCGTGATGCGGCCGTTGGCCGGCGTGTTCTGGTGGACCCGCCACAGGTAGTCGTGCGCCCGCTCGGTGTCGTTGGGCCGCTTGAAGCTCTTCACCCTCACGCCCTGCGGGTTGGTGTTGCGGAACACGTGGCGGATCGTGCCGTCCTTGCCGGAGGTGTCCATGCCCTGCAGCACCACCAGCACCTTGTGCTTGCCCTGCGCGTAGAGCAGCTCTTGCAGCTCCGAGAGCCTCAGGTTGAGGGCATCCAGGTGCGCCTTGCCGTCCTTCTTCCCCTTCACCCAACCCACCGAGGCGTCGTCGGTGGCCCAGCGGTCGAGCCGCACCGCCGCGCCGGGGGCGAGTCGGTAACCCTCTGTGTCCACTGCGCTCAACCCCCTCTCTCGAGCCAGCGGATGGGGCGCATGAGCGCGATGGTCATGGGGCGGGCCAGGTAGGCGACGGCCGAGCTGTAGAGGGCGACGTCGAGGCGACCCGGCGACAGCTCGGTGCGCGGCAACAGGGCCGGCGCTCCCGAGCCCCCTGCCCCAGCCGCTCCGCCGGTCTGGGCCGGCGTGGCACCCCTGTCGAGGTGGGCCGGCTTGTCGACGAGCATCGCCTGGTCGTCGCCCAGGGCCCCGCGAGCCGCAAGTGTCCCCGGGTCGGCGATCGCGAGCCGTGCCTGGATCCCCACCGCGGCCCACTGCTCGCGCAGGGCCTCGGCCACAGCCAGCATCTGCGGATCGTTGCGGAGCAGAAGGTTGAAGGTGAGCGGACCGCCAGGGCCGGCGGCGAGCTGCTCGGCAAGCTCGGCTGCCTCGTCGGGATCGAACACCTCACCCGTGCTTGACGGGGTCATCAACAAGGTCGCGTCGACCTCGGAGAAAATGGACTCGCGGATGGCCTCCGGGTTGGTGGCCAGCGTCAGCGCCTCCCTGGCAAGCGGGTTGTCGAAGGGGGGTATGTCGGTGCGCAGCCGCACGGCCGTGACGATCCCGTACTCGGGCTGGACCCTCCTGGGTCCGACATCGTTGGGGTCCGCCTCGTCGAGGGCCAGCTGGATCTGCACCGGATCGGAGGTGAAGGCCACGTCTACCGTGCCAGCCTCCAGCTGCGCTGCGCGGGCGCCCTCGTCGATCACAGGTACGAAGACGATCTCGTCCACCCGGGGGAGCTCCTGGCCGGGAGGGTCGGCCTGCCAGTGGCCGCCGTAGCGCTGGACGACCACCCGGCGCTGGGGGTCCCACTCGGTCACCCTGAAGGGCCCGGTGCCCACGGGGTTCGTCCCGTCACCGCTGCGCAGCCAGGCCGGGTCGGCCACCGCCCCCACCTGCGTGGCGAGGAGGTCGTCGAACTGGGGCCAGGGGGCGGTGGCCGTCACCGTCAGCTCCAGGTCGCTCACCACGTCCACCGAGGCCATGGGTGCGAGGGTGGCGGCGTGCACGGGGGAGCTGCGCATGAGCTCGAGGAGCTCCTTGACCAGCTCGGCGTCCATCGGCGAGCCGTCGTGCAGCGTCACCCCGGGCTGGAGGTGGATCGTCCAGTTCACATAGCTGTCGTCGTGGACGATCCTCTGGGCCAGGTAGGAACCCGCGGGCGAGTAGCTGCCGGCGACGGCCAGGGTCTCGATGGCGGTCCGCGCCACCTCCTCCTCGGCTGCCGACCAGATGTGCGTGAGGGGGTTGAGGTCGACCACCTCGGCGTCGAGGGCGAAGGTGAGGCTCCCGTCACTGGCAGCCGATTCTGCGACGACGGGCTCCGGTTGCTCGGTGGGCTCGGCTCGCTCGTCGGTGCTCGACGAGCAGGCGATCCCTCCCGCCACCAACGACAGGGCCACCAGCGCGGCGAGCGCGCAACGAGGGAGCTGTCGGGGGCCTGGGCGCACGGACGACAGTCTCGCGTGCGCGGCCATGGTCCCGTAGCTCGGGCGCCGACAGGCCTGAGTCCCCGGCGTTGCGCACCTCGGCCCTCCGGTCACCTCGGGGCCGGCCATCGGGGCTGGGCTCAGCGCTCCACCATCTCCCGGAGGGCCTTTCGGTCCACCTTCTGCATCGAGGTGAGCGGGAGCTCGTCGAGCACCACCATGGCCTCGGGGAGCTTGTACTTGGCCAGCTTCTGGCCGGCGAAGCGGCGCAGCTCCACCAGGTCGGGCGGCCAACCGGGCCTGCGGGGCACCACCACGGCCACGCCCACCTCGCCCATCACCGCGTCGGTGCGCGGCACCACGGCGATGGCCTTCACCTCCCGGTGTGAGGCCAGCACCGCCTCCACCTCCAGCGGGAACACGTTGTAGCCGCCCCGCACGAACATCTCCCTGGCCCGGCCGGCCATGTGGAGCAGGCCAGAGCCGTCGGTCCAGCCCAGGTCGCCCGTGCGCAGCCACCCGCCCCGCAGGGCGCTTGCGGTCGCCTGAGGGTCGCGCCAGTAGCCGCGCATCATGGCGGGGGAGCGCAGGCAGATCTCGCCCACCTCGCCGGCCGGGAGGATGGTGTCCTGCCCCGGCGGCCTCACGTCCACCTCCACGCCCCGGCGGGGTCGGCCCACCGTGTGCAGGGCCTCCTCGTCGCCGGCGTCGAAGGCCGTCGCCGTGCCCACCCCACCCGACTCGGTGGACGAGTAGCGGATCGAGTAAGCGGCGCCCAGGCGGCGCTTGGCCTCTCGCACCAGGGCGGGCGGCGAGAGGGCGCCCCCCATCACGATGGTCTGCACGCTCGAGAGGTCGTAGGTGTCGAAGTCGGGTTCGGCCAGGAGCAGGGCGAGCTGCGGCGCCACCCCTCCGATGGAGGTCATCTTCTGCTCGCTCACCACCCGCAGCACCTCGGGTGCCCTCCAGCGCTCCAGCAGGTGCATCCGGCAACCGGAGCGCAGGTACCAGGGGAGCTTCGTCATGAACCCCACGTGCGCCAGCTGGGTCGCCACCAACATCGGTGCGCCGCCCAACCCGCTGTCCACGTCGGGGTCGGGCTCGTCCCACCTCGGGAGGTCGATCCGCCCTATGGCGTCCAGCTCGCGCTCGCCGAACATCGCCCCCCTGGGCGTACCGGTGGTGCCCGACGTGAACACCACCGCCACCAGGCGCTCGGGGTCGGGCTCGGGGATGGGCGGAGGGGGAGTGGACGAGCGCAGGGCTGCCGCCAGAGCGTCGCCCCCCTCCGAGCAGAGCTCCACGGTGGCCGTCGCCATCTCGCCGGGCAGCTCCGCCGCCAGCTCGGGGGTGGCGACCACCAGCTTGGGCTGCGCAACATCCAGCACCTGGGCCTTCTCGTGGGCGGTGAACCGGGGGTTCACGCCGGTGGTGACCGCCCCCAGCCTGGCCGCTCCCAGGTAGGCCAGCACGTACTCGGGGCACGAGGGCAGCACCAGGGCCACCAGATCACCCGGGCTCACGCCCCGCTCGGCCAGGCCTGCGGCCACCTCGCCGGAGAGCCGGTCGAGCTGGCGGTACGAGACGGACCAGCCCTGGGGCGCCACGAGAGCGGGGGCGTCGCCGAAGCGGTGCGCGGCCCGGTGGAGGATGCCTGGGAGCACGCCCTGGTTCTAGCGCCAAATCCCCCGTTCTGGCGTACGCCTGTCGTCGAAGTGATGACGGAGGTACGCCAGTTGGGGCGTGAGCAGGTGCTCGGTTAGCTTCGGACCATGGCTGCCACCGTGTTCGAAGACCTCGACCAGCTCCGTGCCGCCGTGGGCACGCACCTCGGTTACAGCGAGTGGCTGGAGATCACCCAGGAGCGGGTGAACCTCTTCGCAGACGCCACGGGCGACCACCAATGGATCCACGTCGACGTGGAGCGGGCGAAGGCGGAGAGCCCGTTCGGGGGCCCGATCGCCCACGGATACCTCACGCTCTCGCTGTCGAACTTCTTCCTCCCGCAGGTCGTGGAGGTCCGCGGCATCTCGGCGGGCGTGAACTACGGAGCCAACAAAGTGCGGTTCCCTGCTCCCGTCCCGGTCGGTTCACGCCTCAGGGCCGGGGTCGAGCTGGCAGCGGTGGAAGAGGTGGCGGGCGGGGTCCAGACCACCATGGTGATCACGGTGGAGATCGACGGATCGCCGAAGCCCGCCTGCGTCATCGAGTCGCTGAGCAGGTACTTGGCCTGAGCGGCGGGCACTAGGCTCGAACGCTCCATGGACCTGCGCTTCACCCCCGAGGAGGAGGCCTTCCGCAAGGAGGTGCGCTCCTACCTCGACGAGCTGCTCGAGGGCCCCTTCGCCGAGGTGCGCGGGCGTGGCGGTCCCGGCGACGAGCACTCGTGCTTCGACGAGCGCCTGGCCTGGGAGCGCCGGCTGGGGGCCGACGGCTGGACCTGCGTGGGCTGGCCCGCCGAGCACGGGGGCAGGGGCCTGCCGCTGCACCTGCAGGTGATCTACTTCGAGGAGTACGCCCGGGCCGGTGGTCCGGGAAGGGTGGGGCACATCGGGGAAGGTCTCATCGGTCCCACGCTCATCCACTTCGGCACGCCCGACCAGCAGGCCCGCTTCCTGCCCAAGATCCGCCTGGGCGAAGAGCTCTGGTGCCAGGGCTACTCCGAGCCCGACGCCGGCTCCGACCTCGCCAACGTGCAGACCAGGGCCGACCTGGCCACCAACGACGAGGGAGAGGCCGTCTGGCTGATCAACGGCCAGAAGGTCTGGACGTCGTTGGCCCAGTGGTCCGACTGGTGCTTCGTGCTCGCCCGCACCGACCGCGAGGCGCCCAAGCACAAGGGCATATCCTTCCTGCTGGTCTCCATGAGCCAACCCGGCATAGAGATCCGGCCCATCGTGCAGGTCACGGGCGACTCCGAGTTCAACGAGGTCTTCTTCTCCGACACCCCCACCCCGGCCGACCTGGTGGTGGGGGAGGTGAACGGCGGTTGGGGAGTGGCCATGGGGCTGCTCGCCTACGAGAGGGGCGCCTCGACGCTGGGTCAGCAGTTCGCCTTCCTGGCCCAGTACGAGCAGATCCTGAGCGACGCCCGTCGCAGGGGCAGCGCCTCCGACCCCCGGTTCCGCCAGCGCCTCGCCTCGGCCTGGAGCCGGCTGGAGATCATGCGCTGGAACACGTTGCGCATGCTCACCCTGGCCGACCAACCCGAGCTGTCGGGCCCGTCGTACATCTCCAAGCTCTACTGGGCGCGCCTGCACCGCGACCTCGGCGAGCTGGCGGTGGACGTGCTGGGCCCCGAGGCGATGATGGGCGTCGGTGGCGCCGGGGGCAGCTACGCGGAGGCCATCACCGACGCCCAGAGGCTCTTCTTCTTCACCAGGTCCGACACGATCTACGGCGGGTCCAACCAGATCCAGCGCAACATCATCGGCGAGCGCGCCCTGGGTCTGCCGCCCGAGCCGAAGCCCAAGCCCCAGCCCCGAACGGAGGCAGCCAGCTGATGGGAGCACCACCGCCCGACTACGTAGAGGGACATCGCCTGCTCGAGGGCAAGGGGGTGGTGGTGACCGCTGCGGCGGGCACCGGCATCGGCTTCGCCGTGGCCCGGCGCTGCGCCGAGGAGGGCGCCCGGGTGCTCATCAGCGACATCCACGAGCGGCGCCTTGGCGAGGCTGCCGAGCGCCTAGAGGCCGAGACGGGCACACGGCCGCCCACGGTGCTGTGCAACGTGACCCAGCAGGCCGACGTCGACCACCTCTTCGACGTGGCGGCCCGGGAGCTGGGCGGCGTCGACGTGATGATGAACAACGCCGGCCTGGGCGGCACCGCCGAGCTGGTGGAGATGACCGACGAGCAGTGGAACGTGGTCATCGACGTGACCCTCAACGGCACCTTCCGGGCCACCCGGGCTGCTATGCAGCACATGTTGCCCAGGGGCAGAGGGGTGATCGTGAACAACGCCTCGGTGATCGGTTGGCGTGCCCAGGAGGGCCAGGCCCACTACGCCGCCGCCAAGGCCGGCGTGATGGCGCTCACCCGCTGTGCCGCCATCGAGGCTGCCAAGGGCGGGGTGCGCATAAACGCCGTGGCCCCGAGCCTGGCCATGCACCCGTTCCTGGCCAAGGTGACCACCGACGAGCTGTTGGAGGAGCTGACCACCAGGGAGGCCTTCGGCCGCGCTGCCGAGCCCTGGGAGGTCGCCAACGTCATGGTCTTCCTCGCCAGCGACTACTCCTCCTACATGACCGGCGAGATCGTCTCCGTCAGCAGCCAGCACCCCTGATTCGTCCCTCCACGGCACGGGTCCTGCCGGCAGGCCGCGGCCAGCGATCTCGCCGGTTGGCAGACGGAGGAGTCGCGGGCTTCCTGCGTATCTAGCGCTTGAGGATGACGGAGGAGCCGTGGCCGAAGAGGCCCTGGTTGACGGTGAGGCCCACTCGGGCGCCCTCCACCTGGCGGCCTTCGGCCTGGCCGCGCAGCTGCCAGGCCACCTCGCACACCTGCGCGATGGCCTGAGCGGGCACGGCCTCGCCGAAGCACGAGAGCCCACCGCTGGGGTTCACCGGTATGCGCCCGCCGATCTCGGTGTCGCCGTCGCGGATGAGGCGCTCCGCCTCGCCCTCCTTGCACAGGCCGATGTTCTCGTACCAGTCCAGCTCGAGCGCGGTGGACAGGTCGTAGACCTCGGCCAGGTCGAGGTCGTCGGGCCCGAGGCCCGCCTCCTCGTAGGCGGCATGTGCGATCGCGTCTCGGAAGGGTCGCTCGGGCGGCGAGACGGCCACGGCCGAGTCGGTGGCGAAGTTGGGCATCTCGATGACCGTCTGCGGGTAGGTGGGCGTCACGGTTGAGATGGCCGCCACAGTCACCGGCTCAGTGGTGCGCTTGCGTGCGAAGTCCATGCTGGTGAGCACCACCGCTGCGGCACCGTCGCTGGTCGCACAGATCTCCAGGAGTCGGAGCGGGTCCGACACCACCGCGGAGGCCAGCACCTCCTCCACCGAGAAGAGCTTGCGGTAGCGGGCGTTGGGGTTCTCGAACCCGTGGCGTGCGTTCTTGGCGCGGACCTTTGCGAAGTCCTCCTCGGTGGCGCCGAACAGCTCCATGCGCCTCCGGGCGTACAGGGCGAAGTACACGGGGTTGGTCGCTCCGAGCAGCCGGAAGCGAAGCCAGTCGGGGTCGTCGGGGCGATCTCCCCCCACGGGAGCGAAGAAGCCCTTGGGAGTGGTGTCGGCCCCCACCACGAGGGCCACGTCGCAGAAGCCGGCGAGGATCTGGGCCCTGGCCATGTTGAGCGCCTGGGCGCCCGAGGCACAGGCGGCGTAGCTGCTGGAGATGCGGTTGCCCTGCCATCCCAGCGCTTGGCTGAAGGTGG
Source organism: uncultured Rhabdothermincola sp. (assembly GCA_964399375.1). GTDB lineage: Bacteria > Actinomycetota > Acidimicrobiia > Acidimicrobiales > Acidimicrobilacustridaceae > CAYNQN01. Next base: position 7,672 of record CAYNQN010000038.1, read on the forward strand.
AACCGGCGATGAAGCCTGGGTAGCCGTTGCGGATGGTGTCGGCACCGGCAAGGAAGCCCACGTCGCTCCAGCTCACCCCGGCGTCCGACAAGGCGGCCTCGGCCGCGTCCACGCCGTACTCCACGAAGTTGCGGCCCCACTTGCCCCAGGGGTGCATGCCGACTCCAAGGACGGCTACCTCCTTCGCCATCTCAGGCACCTCCTGCCGGGGTCGCGTCCACGGGCTTCCACTGCCACATGAGGTGCTCGGCCTCGTCGTCGGTGAAGAGGGTCCCCACCGTCAGCTCCACCTCCATGCCCACGCTGAGGTCGGCGACGGTGGTGCCCGGCACCATCTGACCGAGCACGACCATCTTGTCGTCGGTCAGCTCCACGGCGGCGATCACGAAGGGCTCGAACGGGTCCGACCTGGGCACGAACGGCGGCGGCGGCTGGTACTGGGCATCGGTGAACGACCAGATCCTTCCCGTACGGCCCAGCTCCACCTCCTCCAGGTCGCGGCTGCGGCACTCGGGGTTGCGGCAGGCGAACGTCTCCCGAGGGAAGAACCGGCTCCCGCAAGCCGTGCACCTCGTGCCCAGCAGCGCCGGGCTCTCAGCGTCCTCCGTGAACCAACCCTCGACCGCAGCTTTCGATTCGCGAGTCATAGGCCCAACTTACCCGTCGCCCGAGAGCCAGTTGTCAGGCGGAGCCGGCAGGACCCACCGGCGATTCTCGGGCGGAGAGGAAGGGGGGCCGCTCGCCCCCTCCGTGGACGGCGATGCTGGCGCCGGTGATGTAGGAAGCCAGAGGAGAGGCCAGGAAGAGGCAGACGTCTCCGATGTCGCTGGGCGTTGCCAGGCGGCCCATGGGGATCTCGGCCGCCACCCGGGCCATGCCCTCGTCGTCGCCGTAGTGGAGGAAGGCCTGCTCGGTTGCCACGTAGCCGGCGACGACGGCGTTCACTCGCACGGCGGGGGCCCACTCCATGGCCAGCGAGCCGGTGAGGTTCAGAAGGCCCGCCTTGGCGGCCCCGTAGGCAGCTGTCCAGGGCGAGGGCCGGGTGCCGCTGACGCTGGCGATGTTGACGATGGCGCCCCCGCCACCCTGGCCCTGCATCACAGCGTTGGCCGCCTGGGCCAGGTAGAGGGGGGCCAGGAGGTTGAGGCGCACGATGGCCTCGGAGAACCGGGGAGAGGCCGTGGCTGCGTCGGCCTGGGGGGACCCTCCGGCGTTGTTCACCAGAACGTCGAGCCGGCCGTGGAGCTCCACGGCGTGGGCCACGACGGCCTCGCACTGCTCGGGGTCCCGCACGTCGGCAGCCACGAACGACGGCTCGTTGCCGCCCACCACAAGGGGCTCGTCGGGCTCGTTGCGGGCCGTCGTGACCACCTTGGCGCCGGCCTCGAGGAAGCGGGTGACGATCCCCCTGCCCACCCCTTTGGTGCCGCCGGTGACCACCACAACCTGCTCGTCGAGTTGCATCGCTCGGGTCTCCCTGGGATTCGCAGCACTGGAGGGGATCGCCTACTTTGCCATAGACCAGATGAGGCCCCATCCGGCGGTGCGCAAGGGCGCCCGGCCCGGTCGGCAGGCGATCCGGTTCCCCGAGCAGCCCGGCACAGGAGCGAGGAATGGGTGAGGTGAAAGGTATCGAGGCATCGATCACCGACGGCATCGCCGAGGTGGTCATGGACAACCCCCCGGTGAACGCCCTCAACGTGGCCGGCTGGTTCGGCCTGGCCGAGATCGTGCGCCGCCTGGGCGACGACCGCACCGTGCGGGCCCTCGTGCTGCGCGCGGAGGGCCGTGGCTTCAACGCCGGTGTCGACATCAAGGAGATGCAGGCCACCGAGGGCTTCGACGCCCTCATCGGGGCGAACCGGGGCTGCTACGCAGCCTTCGCCGCCGTCTACGAGTGCCCCGTGCCCGTGATCTCCGCCGTCCACGGCTACTGCCTGGGTGGGGGCATAGGCCTGGTGGGCAACTCCGACATCATCGTGGCCTCCACCGACGCCACCTTCGGCCTCCCCGAGGTCGACCGGGGCGCCCTGGGCGCAGCCACCCACCTTGCCCGCCTGGTGCCGCAGCACAAGATGCGGGCCATGGTCTACACGTCGGCCACCGCCACGGCCGCCGAGCTCCACGCCTTCGGCTCGGTGCTGAAGGTGGTGGAGCGTGACGAGTTGCGCCCGGCGGCGCTCGAGGTGGCCGGCTCGATTGCCGCCAAGAGCCCGGTGGTCATCAGGGCGGCCAAGGAGTCGCTCAACGGCATCGACCTCTGGGACGTGAAGCGCAGCTACCGCTTCG
>CAYNQN010000038.1:9970-14641 GCA_964399375.1 uncultured Rhabdothermincola sp.
GCAGGGGTTCACCTTCGAGCTGAACCTCTCGGGCGTGGCCGACGAGGCCCGCGACGCCTTCGTGGAGGGCCGCGAAGCCGACTTCTGAGAGCAACAGCGATCCCCCGAAGAGATCCCCCGAGGAGAGAGGTTGTGATGGCGCTCCCCGACAAGCGCATGACAGAGGAAGAGGTGGTCGCTCAGCTGAGCGACGGCATGACGATCGGCATCGGGGGGTGGGGTTCGCGGCGCAAGCCCATGTCGCTCGTGCGGGCCATCGTCCGCTCGCCGCTCAAGGACCTGACCGTTGTCGCCTACGGAGGGCCCGACATAGGCCTGCTCTGCGCGGCGGGCAAGGTGCGCAAGGCCATCTACGGGTTCGTCTCGCTCGACTCGATCCCGCTGGAGCCGCACCTGCGAGTGGCCCGCCAGACGGGCACCATCGAGGCCGAGGAGCTCGACGAGGGGATGCTGCTGCTCGGCCTCCAGGCGGCCGCCTGGAGGGTCCCCTTCCTTCCCACACGTGCCGGGATGGGCTCGGACCTGCTGAAGGTGCTCCCGCACCTGCGCACGGTCCGCTCGCCGTACCCGGGGCCCGACGGAGGAGAGGGCGAGGAGCTCTTGGCCTGCCCGGCCATCGAGCTGGATGCGGCCCTGGTGCACATGAACCGATCCGACATGGCCGGCAACGCCCAGTTCCTGGGGCCCGACCCCTTCATGGACGACTGGATGGTGATGGCCGCCGAGCGCTCGTACGTGTCGTGCGAGCAGGTGGTGCCAACCGAGGAGCTGCTCGCCGGTGGGTCGTTGCAGAGCCTGCGCATAAGCCGGCTCCACGTGACGGGCGTGGTGGAGGCACCCAACGGTGCCCACTTCACCGAGTGCCTCCCCGAGTACGGGCGGGACGAGGCCTTCCAGAAGATCTACGCGGGCACGGCGGCATCGCCGGAGGCCTGGGCCGACTTCAAGTCGCGCTTCTTGGACGTCGCCGACGAGGCTGAATACCAAAAGCGCATCGCCGAGCTAGGAGGTACCTCGTGAGCACACCCACACGAGCAGAGGTCTGTGCCGTTGCGGTTGCGGAGTGCTTCCGGGGCGACGGTGAGCGCCTGGCCAACCCCATAGGCGTGGTGCCGATGATCGGCGGGCGCCTGGCGCGCGCCACCTTCGAGCCCCACCTGGTGATGACCGACGGCTTCGCCACCTTCACCACCTCGCAGCTCTCCCCCGGCGCCAACCCCTACAGCACCGAGGACGGCAGGCTCGTGCTCGACGAGGTGGCCGAGTACTGGAACCCGTACTCGAACATGTTCAACATCCTCTGGAACGGCAGGCGCCACGTGATGATGGGCGCGAGCCAGGTCGACGCCTACGGGAACCAGAACATCGCCTGCATAGGCGACTGGCACAAGCCCAAGGCGCAGCTCCTGGGCTTTCGTGGCGCTCCCGGCAACACCATCAACCACACCACCAGCTACTGGGTTCCCAACCACTCCACCAGGTCGTTCGTGGAGCACGTCGACGTGGTGACCGGCGTGGGCTACGACCGGGCAGCCGCCCTTGGCGTGGGTGGGCGCTTCCACGAGATCCGCCGCGTGGTGACCAACCTGGCGGTGCTCGACTTCGAGACCCCCGACAACCGCATGAGGCTCCGATCGGTGCACCCGGGCGTGACGGTCGACGAGGTGGTGGAGGCCACCGGCTTCGAGCTGGTCGTGCCCGACGACGTCCCGGAGAGCCGCCTGCCCACCGACGAGGAGCTGAGGCTCATCCGCGACGAGATCGACCCCCGCACCCTGCGTGCCTCGGAGGTCAAGGGGTGACCGACACGGCCCTGCACACGCGGGCCTGCGAGCTGTTCGGCGTCGAGTACCCCATCGTCCAGACGGGCATGGGGTGGGTTGCGGGTGCGCGCCTCACGGCCGCCACCAGTGCAGCGGGGGGCCTCGGGATCATCGCCTCGGCCACCATGACGGTCGACGAGCTCCGCCAGGCGATCGGCCACGTCAAGGACCGCACCGACAAGCCCTTCGGCGTGAACATGCGCACCGACCAGCCCGACATCGGCGACCGGATCGACCTGCTCATCCGCGAGGGCGTGCGCGTCGCCAGCTTCGCCCAGGCACCAAGCCGCGAGACCATCGGCCGATTGAAGGACGCCGGTGTCGTCACGATGCCCACCATCGGCGCCAAGCGCCACGCCGAGAAGGTGGCCGAGTGGGGGGTCGACGCAGTCATCGCCCAGGGAGCCGAGGGAGGTGGCCACACGGGCACCGTTCCCACCTCGCTGTTGCTCCCCCAGGTCGTCGACACCATCGACATCCCCGTGCTGGCGGCCGGCGGATTCACCGACGGGCGGGGCCTGGTGGCCGCCCTGGCCTGGGGAGCGTCGGGCGTGGCGATGGGGACGCGCTTCCTGCTCACCCGCGACTCCACGGTGCCCGACGCGATCAAGCAGGTCTACCTGGGCAAGACGGTGAACGACACGGTGGTGAGCAAGGCGATCGACGGGCACCCCCAGCGGGTGATCCGAACCGAGACGGTGGACCAGCTCGAGAAGGCCAGCCTGCTCACCCGGCTCCCCAAGGCGCTGCGCAACGCGCTCGCCTTCCGGAAGCTGACGGGAACCTCCTACCGCGACCTCCTGTCCGAGGGCCTGGCCATGAAGAAGAACCAGGACCTCACCTGGAGCCAGCTGGCCATGGCGGCCAACGCCCCGATGCTCATCAAGGCCTCGATGGTCGACGGCCGGCCCGAGGTGGGGATCCTCCCCACCGGCCAGGGCCTCGGCGTGATCGACGACCTGCCCAGCGTGGCCGAGCTGATCGAGCGGATCATCGCCGAGGCCCGGGCCACCATCGATCGCCTCTCGATCTGACCTGGTCCCGAGCGCGCCGAACCCGAGGCTCCGTCGATCCCTCCACCGCAGTTCCAGCTCGTTTGCTCGCAGCCCGGCCGAGCCGGGACGCCTGAGCCGGGACGCCTGAACCGGGAAGAGGTCAGGCCCCTTGGAGGCCGAGCATGCGGATGGCGTTGCCTCGCACGATCTTGTAGGTCGCCTCGTCGTCGAGCCCGGCGAACATCTCGGTGGCGATGGCCTTGGTGTTGGGCCACGTGCTGTCGGAGTGGGGGTAGTCGGTCTCGAAGGTGATGTTGTCGACGCCCACGGCGTCGAGCGAGTCGATCCCGTGCTGGTCGCGGAAGAAGCACCCGTACACCTGGCGGTAGTAGTAGGTGCTGGGGGGCTCGGGCACCTGGTCGCGATCGAAGGCCCAGCCCCTGAACTGGTTCCAGACGTCGTCAGCCCGCTCCAGGATGTAGGGGAGCCATCCGATCTGACCCTCCGAGTAAGCCAGGGTCAGCGTGGGAAAGCGAACGAGCACGCCGGAGAAGAGGAAGTCGGAGAGCGACCCCATGGCGTTGTTGAAGCTGAGGGTGGCCTGCACCGAGGCCGGCGCATCCGGCGAGGTGGCGGGCATCTTCGAGGACGACCCGATGTGCATGCACACGACCGTGCCCGTCTCCTCGCAGGCCGCGAAGAACGGATCCCAGTAGCGGTCCTTGTCGTGCACGCTCGGCAGGCCCAGGTGGAAGGGGATCTCGCTGAAGGTCACCGCTCTCACGCCCCGCGCAGCGTTGCGCCGCACTTCGTCGGCGGCTTCGTTGGCGTCCCAGAGCGGAACGATCGTGAGCGGTATCAGGCGGCCGTCGGTGCCCGCCGACCACTCCTCCACCATCCAGTCGTTGTAGGCGCGCACGCAGAGGCGGGCGAGGTCGCGGTCCTTGGCCTCCAGGAAGGTCTGGCCGCAGAACCGGGGAAAGGTGGGAAAGGAGAGGGATGCATCCACCCAGTTGATGTCCATGTCTTCCAGGCGAGCCTTCTGCTCGTAGCAGCCCGGGCGCATCTGCTCGTAGGTGATGGGGGTGAGGGTCACCTCGTCGGCGTCGTAGCCGGCGGCGGCGATGATCCGCCGGTGGGGCACCACGAGGTCCTCGTACACCCAGAAGTCGGCCTCCACGCCGTCGTCTGCGTCGAGGTCGAAGGTGTAGGTGGTGCCGTTGAAGGCGAGGTTGGCCACCTTCTTGCGCTCGATGCGAGGGGCGACGTCGAGGTAGCGGGAGGGGAGCCTGTCCTGCCAGACGCCGGGGGGCTCGATCACGTGGTCGTCCACGCTGATGATGCGGGGTAGCTCTGCTTTGGGCACGGGCCCAGGCTAGCCCTCAGATCTGACGACCCGTCAGATCTTGCACCCCTCGTGCCCGCCGGTCAGGCTGAGCCGATGGACCTCACCTGGTCACCCGAAGAGGAGGCCTTCCGTCAGGAGTGCCGGGCCTGGCTGGAAGCCAACGTCCCCTCCGACCCCCTGCCGTCGGGCGACACCAGCGAGGGCTTCGCCCTGCACGTGGAGTGGGAGAAGCGGCTCTTCGAGGCTCGCTGGGCCGTGGTGTCGTGGCCCGAGGCCTACGGCGGGCGCGACGCCACGCTCTGGGAGTGGCTCATCTTCGAGGAGGAGTACTACCGGGCCGGCGCACCTCAGCGGGTCACCCAGAACGGGATCTTCCTCCTGGCTCCCACGATCTTCGAGTTCGGCACCCAGGAGCAGAAGGATCTCTTCCTTCCCCGCATGGCCGCCGCAGAGGACCTCTGGTGCCAGGGTTGGAGCGAGCCCGACGCGGGCAGCGACCTGGCGG
>CAYNQN010000039.1:0-14385 GCA_964399375.1 uncultured Rhabdothermincola sp.
GCCCGCCGCGCCGCCCGCACCTGACCCGGAGGCCCAGCGCTCGTGTCGCCGTACGACGCCACGGCGCGCACGGCGCCTCCGCTCGTGACTCTTGTCGGCGTGAGAGGCCGCCCGTGGTCACCCCAGGAGGGCCGAGGTGGAGCTCAGGAACGTCGCCCACCTCCGAGCATCCACCTGCTCCAGACCCTCTACGAGCTCCCTGGCTTCAGGTGCGGGGAGCCCGACCACCACGACGGTCACGAGAGCCCGTGGCTGCATCAGGCACCATCCGCAGTCGACTCGTCGCGCTCGACGACCCTCGCTGCGGTCGACGTTCCCTCTGCTGGCAGACTGACCGAGAGCTTGATCAGCTTCGAGACCTCCTCCGGCCAAGACCGACGCTGAACCTCGTCTGCCCACACGAGGACGCGACGAGGTTCGGGCTTCGCCCCATCGGGAGCCACCAGCTCCACCACGTCGGCGAGCGGGAAGCCCCCGGGGACATAGGTCGGTTCGAAGAACGGGACCTCGTCGAATCCGGGGCGAGACGCGACCGTCGTGGGCTCGGTGCGGTTCGGGTCCATCTCGGCGGCGATGAAGGCGCGCCAGGTGGCTTCGTCCACGCGACGGAGGCCTTCCCTGATCTGGTACCCATCCTGGATGCTCTGGACTCGGACCATCACGTCGTCGCTGGGCCACCAGATCACCGGCTCGCAGCAGTAGGAGCTGGGGGACTGGACGGCGCGCCTGGTTGACTCCCACCACGATCACCCAGCCCACGGGGCGCTCGAGCTGGCGGACGGTCTCCCACCGAGCGTGTGCCTTGGCGAACGCCTCCTGTGCGGCGTCCTCGGCGCGATCACGGTCGCCCAGAGCCAGGGCGAGCGTGCGCACAACCTCGTCGTAACGGGCCTCGAAGAACCCGTCGAAGTCCCCCGTCACCCCATCGAGCCCCCTCGGCACTCATTTGGTTCATCCGGAGATGCTCGTTCGCAGATCGGAGTGCTCCGTCGGACTCTGTCGCCGTTCACGACACGGCCCAGGGGCAAGTCGAGCAGGTCAGCCTTGGCGAGGGAGCGTGGTCTGGGAGGGCAGCGGAATGGTGGTGGGCCAGGATGGGTCGCGGGGCGGCCTGGTCTCCGAGGGTGCCGGTGCGGGGTCCGGTGAGGGGACCGTCGTTCGGGGGAGGTCGGGGCGGCCAATGGCGGTGGACACGAAGGCGTCCCACTCGGACTGGTCGACCTGGCGGAGGCTCTCAGCCATCGACATGGCCTCCTCCGAGGAGGGGGCGAAGATGTTGAAGGCGAGCCCTGCGTCGTCCCACCACGTGAGCGACACGACCGAGGCGACCCTCTCGATCGACTCGGCAACCTCCGGGTTGTCGGCCAGCGCGGCCTCCATCTCAGGTGAGGAAGCGTTGATCCGCTCTTGCATCCCGATCTCGTAGGCGGTGTGGCCCTGCACCTCCCTCAGGGTCAAGGCGCTCGGGTAGCCGGGGACGATCAGCGGCCACGCCGTCAAGGCGGGCGCGGTGGCAACGCCGAGGCTCGCGCCTTGCGGCAGCCTTCCCGCGGAGTAGTACGACTGCGCGTAGCCGGAGACGTCGGGGTACATGAGCACTGAGTCGAAGTACGGCAGGATCCTGGCACCGCCGGGCCCCTGGATGTCCAGGTCGAAGACCTCCCGGTACCCGGTAGGGAGCTGGGACGACACTTCTGTCCCAGGACCCAGGACGATCGAGTCCCGCAACTGCTCGAAGGTCGCCAGGTCGACGTTCCGCCCCCTCAGCTCCCCCTGGACCCCACCCGCGTCCACCCAGCTCACCGAGTGCGAGCTGCCGTCCGGGCTCGAGCGGATCGGGTTGAGCTCCCTGGACGTGGGGGGACGGCCGCCGAGGTCCGAGCGCACGATCACGTCGAGCCGCAGGGCGCTGGACTCCTCCCGAGGCATGGGGGCGGGGTCGTCGGTCCACACCAGCACCCGTTGCCCCGAGATGTCCGGCAGGTCGTCGGAGGGCAACGGGAGGTAGTGCACGTCGGAGAGCTCCATCCCTGCGGGGACGTAGCCCGGCACGTAGTAGGGCACGCCGCCGCTCGACACGCCAGCGGTAGAGCTCCCTCCCGACCCGTCGCTGGAGCACGCCGCCACGACGAGAGCGAGGACAGTGGCGATCGCAACCAGAACGGCCGGGAAGCCCCGCGAACGTGCCGTGCTCTGCGCCGCCGCTGGATCCCCCGTGGCCGCCACTCAGTCGGTCTTGCCGATGGAGGTGGCGCCGCGGAGGTAGGGATGAAGTGCGCCGGGCAGCGAGACCGAGCCGTCGGGTTGGCGGTGGGTCTCCACCAGGGCGGCCCACACCCGCGGGACCGCCAGGGCCGAGCCGTTGAGCGTGTGCACCGGGGCCAGGCTCTCGCCGGCGGCGGGGCGATAGCGGATGTTGGCCCGGCGGGCTTGGTAGTCGCCGAACCACGAGACCGATGAGCACTCCAGCCACTGGTCGGTGCCGGGCGCGTACACCTCCAGGTCGAACGTGCGGGCGGCGGAGGCGCCGAGGTCGCCCGCGCACAGGTCGAGCACGCGGTAGGTGAGTCCCAGCTCTACCAGCAGCGACTCGGCCCGGGCCAGGATCTCGGCGTGGATGCCGGCTGCCTGCTCGGGCGTGCAGTAGGCGAGGATCTCCACCTTGTCGAACTCGTGGACCCGCAGGAGGCCCCGCGTGTCGCGCCCCGCCGAGCCCGCCTCGCGCCTGAAGCACGGCGAGTACGCCATGAGCCTCAGGGGCAGCTCGTCGACCGGCAGGATCTCGTCGCGCGCCAGCGAGGTGAGGGGCACCTCGGCGGTGGGGATGGCCCAGAGATCGTCGCGCTCGAGGTGGTAAGCGTCGTCGGAGAACTTGGGCAGGTGACCCGTGGACACCATGGTCTCGGTGAGCACCACCGAGGGTGGGCGGATCTCCTCGTAGGCGTCGGAGTTGCGATCCAGCGCCAGCTGGCAGAGCGCCCGCGAGAGCGTCGCCCCCAGCCCACGGAACATGGTGAACATCGACCCCGAGAGCTTCACCGCCCGCTCCAGGTCGAGGATCCCCAGCTCGGAGCCGATCTCCCAGTGGGGCACGCGCTGGTGCTCCCCGAAGCCGGAAGGGTCGGCCCCCACCCTGCGCACCTCGACGTTGGACGAAGGGCCGTCGCCGTCAGGCGCCTCAGCGGCGGGGATGTTGGGTATGCGCAGCAGGAGCTGGCGCACCCGCTCGCCGACCTCCTCGGCGGCGGCGCCCAGCTGGCCCTGGCGCTCGCCCAGCTCGCGGCTCTCGGCACCGATCCGCTCGGCGGCCTCCACCTCGCCGTCGCGCCGTAGCGCCCCGACCTGCTTAGAGAGGGCCTTCACCTTGGCTCGAAGATCGTCGCGCTCGGCCACGATGGTCCTCTGGGCGGTGTCGCCGGCCTCCAGCTCCTCCAGCTCCGCCAGCACGGAGTCGTCGCAGCGGCGGGCCAGGGCCGCCCTCACCTCCTCGGGTTCGGCGCGCACGCGCCTGATGTCGAGCACGCCTGGAACCTAGCCTCCCCACGAGACCGAGCCGATTGGCGGGGCCGGGGCCCGAACGGCCCACCTGGCGGTGCGGGCAGGAGAGCGGGGACATGGCGAAGGGCGTGCGCCCAGGCGCTGGGCCCGAGCGCTCAGCGGCGTTCGGGTGGGGTGGCGTAGTAGAGGGCGTCCTCCATCGTGAAGGGGAGCCGGTTGGAATCGGGTAGCAGGATCGCCGCTGTGACCGCCGCCAGGAACAGCGGGTAGAAGCCACCCCCCGTGGAGTTGTTGAACACCACGGTGAAGTTCGACCCGCTGCCGGTGTCGAAGATCGCACCCACGGCGAAGCCGGGGATGCTCCCGGCGGCGGCGACCAACGGGCCCATCTGGATGTAGCCACCCGCGGCGTACCGCATCCACTCGGGGAGATCGGGCCCCATCGGCACCGTCTCGGACATGCGAGCGGTGAGCTCCCGGCCGACGTGGAGCTTCTCGCCCACGGACGCCACGAAGCGGTTCAGGTCGGCGACGTTCGAGACCATCGCCCCCGAGCCCGCCCCCACCGAGGGGCTGAGGGTGCTGTAGTCGACGGGTGGGGACAACCCGTCGGGTTGCCACCAGCCGATGGACGCCGGTTGGTCGATGGTCACGTCACCTGCCGTGGGGAAGGTCGTGTCCCTGAGCCGCATCGGTCCCAGGATCCACTCCTGCATGGAGTCGCGCAGCGGCTTCTGGGTGACGGTCTCTATGGCCATCCCGACGAGCACCGTGTTGGTTGCCGAGCGCGACCACGTGCCTCTCGGGCCCGCCGGGTACGAGGAGCTGGCGTAGGAGAGGAGCGCGCTGGGAGCCCACGACCTGGTGGGGTCCTCCGCCACACGCTCGTAGAAGGCGGGGTTGTCCCAGTAGTTCGGTATGCCGGTGGCGCTCTGGCAGAGCTGGGCGAGGGTGAGCTCCGGCCCCCCCTCCACCAGCGTGGAGGCCGGCTCTTCCACCGTGAGCTGCTCGTCCTGGGCCAGCTTGTAGAGCAGCGTGCAGGTGAACATCGACGTGATGTCGCCTATGCGGAACTGCCCAGCGGGGTCCACGGGGGTGCCGGTTGCGGGATCGGACACCCCGTAGCCCCTGGCCCAGTTGACGTGACCGGGCACCGACACGCTCACCACGGCGCCCGGGGTGGTCGTGTAGCTCATGACCAGCTCGATGAGAGAGTCGAGCTCGGCCTGGTTGGTGGACGAGTTGTCGGGCTGGATCGTCGTGGTGGTCGGCGGCGGGGGGAGGGTCGAGGAGGTGGGCGGTGGCTGATCGCCCGAGCCCGAGCAGGCGACCAGCGTCCACGCCAGCGCCACCACGAGCACGGCCGACAGGGGGGCTGATCTGAGCCTGCGGGTTGGCCGTGGGCCACCCGCCGAGGTCGACGCAGTGCTCACCCTCGCCGTGCTCGCCGTCCCGGACGCCATCCCCACGTGAGCCTTGGTATCACAGCGCCCGGGCGTGCCGGACGCGAGCGGGGTTGCGTCAGACCACCGAGGTGGGCGAGAAGATCCGGAACATGAGCATGACGGCCAGGTACACGCCGAGCGCCGTCACCAGGGCCGAAGCGAACAGACCCCAGAGGATCGCCTTGTCGAACTTCAGGTGCATGAAGACCGCAGCGACGATGTAGAACTTGGCCGCCATGAGGATCATGAGGATGATGATGAGGCCCACGTTGCTGTCGCCGCCCCAGTGCCACACCGGCAGCTCGGGCCACATGTAGGTGAACACCTCGACCAGGGTGATGGCAGCCAGGATCACGGCGGTGCGCACGTACAGCATGTCGCGCGGGTAGGGCAGCACTGCTCCGTCTAGCGCCTGGGTGGGCACCGCCCGGCCGGTCTCGTCGGCCTGCGGGGCTCTCTGATCTGCCCCTCCCTGATCTGTATGTGCGGTCTCGCTCACGTGATCTCCTAGGGAACCAGGTAGACGACGGCGAAGATGACGATCCAAACCACGTCGACGAAGTGCCAGTAGAGGCCCACGATCTCCACCGTCTCCGAGCGGTGCTCGGGTAGGCGGCCGCGCAACGACAGCAGCACGAGCGACACGAGCATGATGATGCCCACCGTCACGTGCACGCCGTGGAAGCCCGTGAGCGTGTAGAAGGCCGAGCTGAAGCGGCTGGTGGTGTAGCCCAGGCCCTCGCGGTAGAAGACGGTGAACTCGTACACCTGACCGGCCACGAACGTGGCACCCAGCAGCGCCGTGCCCGTGAGCCAGACGCGCACCCTGTGGTGGTCGCCGTGCTCGATGGCCGAGACCGCCAGCACCATGGTGAGCGAGCTCATGAGAAGCACGAACGAGCTCACCGACGTGAAGGGGATGTCGAAGACGTCGTGGGGCCCGGGCCCGCTGAGGGGGTTCTTGTAGAGCAGGTAGGTGGTTATGAGCCCGCCGAACAGCAGGCACTCCGAGCCCAGGAACAGCCACATGCCCAACTTGGTGTTGGACATGCCCGTGTTCGTGTCGTGCTCGATGTGAGCCACCTCGGCGTGGGCGTCACGCTGGGCCATCGCCTGCTCGTGGTGCGTCGCAACGTCAGCCATCGGACCCACCGCCGTCGGCTTGGTTCTGCTCCGCAGCTCCAACACCCGCAGGTACGGGCTCGCCGGCTTCGCCTCCACCGGCCTCAGCGCCACCCTCGCCGGCTGCGCCGGCACCCACCTCGGCCAGCTCGGGCTGGCCGGCAGGCGACTCGTGGCTCTCACTGTGGCCGTGGGCCGCGTCGGGATCGTCGGGGGGCTCCATGGCCCAGCCGTAGAGGCCGGCCACCACCACGATGGCGCCCACCAGGCACAGCCACCAGGTGAAGATGAGCCCGTAGCCGATGATCGGCAGGCCGATGGCCGTCACGATGGGCCAGTACGAGGGGGAGGGCAGGTGCACGCCCGTGCCGTCGCCGTCCTGCACCACGTCTTCGGTCTTGGCTATGCGCACCAGCTCGCCGTGCTCGTTCTCGCCGTACTTGCGGTACCAGAAGTCGTCAACGCGGGTGACCGTGGGGGTGGGGTTGTAGTTGTGCTCCGGCACGGGCGACGGGGTCATCCACTCGATGGTGCGGGCATCCCACGGGTCGGGCCCAACCGGGGGCAGCGACTTCGACTTGGCCTTGCTGTAGAAGATGTTGAAGAGGAACAACGCCACGCTCAGGGCCAGGACGAAGGCCCCGATGGTGGCCACCTTGTTCCAGATCTCGAACCCGTAGCCGGCGTCGTAGGTGTAGATGCGGCGCGACATGCCCTGCAGCCCCAGCACGTGCATGGGGGCGAACGTGAGGTTGAAGCCCACGAGCATCATCCAGAAGTTCGTCTTGCCCAGCGTCTCGTTGAGCAGGTAGCCGAAGGCCTTCGGCCAGTAGAAGTAGAAGGCGCCCATGAACCCGAGGAAGGCTCCACCGAAGAGCACGTAGTGGAAGTGGGCCACGATGTAGTAGGTGTCGGTCTGCTGGGTGTCGGCGGGAGACACGGCGTGCGTGACGCCCGACAGGCCACCGATGGTGAACATGGTGACCAGGCCGATCGAGAAGAGCATCGGCGTGGAGAACCAGAGCTTCCCGCCCCACATCGTGGCCAACCAGTTGAGGATCTTCACCCCTGTGGGGACGGCGATGAACATCGTGGTCAAGGAGAACGTGACCACCGAGATGGGCCCGATCCCCGAGACGAACATGTGGTGAGCCCACACGCCGAAGCCCATGAAGCCGATGGCCACACCCGAGAAGACGATGAACGGGTACCCGAATATGGGCTTGCGCGAGAAGACCGGCAGCATCTCGGACACGAGCCCGAACGCCGGCAGGATCATCAGGTACACCTCGGGATGCCCGAATATCCAAAAGAGGTGTTCCCAGAGCAGAGGGTTGGCGCCCTGGGCCACGTTGAAGAAGTTGGCATCGAAGAGGCGGTCGAACAGCAGGAGGAACTGGGCGGCCGTGAGGACTGGGATGGCGAAGAGGAGGAGGAACTGGGTGACCAGGGTCATCCAGGTGAAGACCGGCATCTTCATGAGGGTCATGCCGGGGGCGCGCAGGTTCAGCACGGTCGTGATCAGGTTCACCGCTCCGGTCAGCGAGGCGATGCCCGTGATGATCAGGCCGATGTTCCAGAAGTCGATCCCGTGACTGGGGGAGAAGATCACGCCGTTGTTGGGCGCGTAGTTGAACCAGCCCCCGTCGGCGCCGCCACCCAGCAGCCAGCTGCTGTTGAGGAAGATCCCTCCCACCAGGAAGCACCAGAATGAAAAGGCGTTGATGCGCGGGAAGGCCACGTCCCGTGCGCCCACCTGCAGCGGCATGAGGTAGTTGGCCATAGCCGCGCCTATGGGCATGACCACCAGGAAGACCATGGTGGTGCCGTGCATCGTGAACACCTGGTTGTAGGCGTCCGCGCTGAGCAGCGTGCCGCGCGGCGCCCACAGCTGCACCCGGATGAGGAGAGCCTCGACGCCGCCGATGATGAAGAACACCAGCGCCGCGGCGCCGTACATGATTCCGATCTTCTTGTGGTCGACGGTGGTTATCCAGGCCCGCCAGCCCTTCTTGGCGGTGGGACGCTGGAACACGCCTATGGGGTTGATCTCCCCCCCGCCGCTGGGGAGGGCAAGGGGCCTCGGTTGGGTCAGCGCCATGTCTGGCCTCCCTCCAAGGCTGTCCGAACAACGGTGATGGCGATCACTTCAGCGTCTCCAGGTAGGCCACGAGCTGGTCGATCTGCTCCTCGGAGAGGCCGAGGTCGGGCATGCCCCTCTCGTCGCCGGCAGCCATCGGCTTGAGGGCTCCCGGATCGCGCAACCATGCCTCCAGAGTGGCGCGGTTGAGCGGGTATGCCGAATCGCCGCCGAACAGGGCCGCTCCCGGGTCGCCGGCTAGGCCGATGTCGGCGGGGTCGCCGGGCGTCGGCACCGGGGCCCCGGGCTCCTGCGGGGCGTAGAGGTTGAAGATGGATCCGGCGAAGGTCCCCCTGGTCATCAGCTTGGTGAGGTTGGGGGCCACACCGCTCACCAGTGGTGGGGTGGTCTCGTCGGCCTGGTTGAACTGGCCGTTCACCACGTGGCACTGGGCGCAGAGGCTGCCGAAGACCGCCTGGCCCTCGGCCGCCAGGGTGCCCTCGGCGGGCTCGCGGTTGGCCTCCAGCTGGTTCCGGACCCAGAGGTCGTAGTCGGACGGATCGACGGCGCGCACGAGCATCCTCATGTTGGCGTGCGAGAGCCCGCAGAACTCGGTGCACTGGCCCCTGTAGACGCCCGGCTCGTCCGCCTGGATCTTGAGGGTCGTGTCCATGCCCGGCACGGCGTCGCGCTTGCCGTTCAGCTCCGGGATCCAGAACGAGTGGATCACGTCGTTGGAGCGGATGGTCAGGTCCACCTCGCGACCGGCGGGGACAACCATCTCGGTGGCGGTGAGGATGTCGCCGGGGTCCTCGAAGCTGCCGTTGCCGTCCATGTCGTAGCGGAAGCTCCACCACCACTGCTGGCCGGTGACCTCCACCCGGATGGGGTCGGGACCGCGCTGCTCGAGGTCCAGGATGGTGACGACGGTGCCCACGGCCACGAAGGCCAGGATGATGGCCGGCACAACCGTCCACCCCACCTCGAGCTTGGTCCTGCCGTGGATCTGCTCGGGGAACCCCCGGGTGTCGTCGGGCCGCTCGCGGAAGCGCCAGGCGATGACCAGCGCGAGCACCAGCACCATCACGAAGACCACGCCGGCCACGGCGAACACCGGGACCACGAGGTCTTGGATGGACTGGGCAGCGGGGCCCTGCGGGGCCAGGGTGGTGAGCGGCTTGCCGTCGTTGAAGAACACGGCCGCGATGAGCGCCACGTAGAGCACCGTGACGACCACGAGGGCTATCCCCCCCAGCAGGCGCACCCAGGGGTTGCGTCCGGACATCAGGTATCACCACCCTGGGCCAGCAGCACCACCACGGGTGTGCCGGGCGCCGGTTGCGAGCTCGATGGCGCAGGCGCCGACTGCTCGGTGTGATCGGTCTCGTGCTCGGACTCCTGCTCGCCTATGACCGCTGCGGCGATGCCGGCCGCTATGACCGCTACCGCCCCGATGAACAGCAGCGTCGTCACGGCGTTCTTGGCGATCGAAGGCTTGGCCGCCACGAACCCGATGACCAGCAGGAAGAGGGCCCCCACCACGCCGAAGACCGCTACGGCCCCGGAGTGCGAGAGGGCCAGCAGCACCCGCGAGAAGCCCAGGACGATCACCGCGATCGCCAGGCCGGAGAGCACCGGGATGCGCAGCGGCTCGATGAGGCGGTGGTAGAGCTGCCTGTTGACCCTGTCGTCGCCGGTGGCCCGCTCGGCCCAGGCCCGCAGCATCCAGACGACCCCCACCACGAACAGCAGGCCCACGCCCGCGAGCGTGATCGCCCGGCTGGATATCTGGCCCACGACGATCACGCCCACCGCGAAGGCAGACAGGATCGGGAGGAAGTTGGTGCCCGACGGCGCCCTTGTGAGCGGGACGGTCTCGGTTCGGGCCACCTGCGCCTCGGCCTCGGCGTCGGCGTCGCGGAAGGCGATGAGGATGCCGCCGAGGGTCCCGGCCAGCACGGCCATCGCCACCAGCACCAGGTAGGCGAGGTGGTCCCCCACCGCGCCCTTCCAGCCGAGCGTGATCGGGCCAAGCACGGTGTCGATGAGGCCCTCGTCGCTGCTGCCGACCCCGGACACGAAGGCCCCCAGCAGGCCCGCCGCTGCGAGCGCGGCGAGGAACCGGAAGCCCGGCGTGAGCATTCGGGATCTCAGGATCTCGGGGCTACTTGGTGACATAGATGACCAGCCATATGAGGAAGAAGACCGCCAGGTTGGCGTGCCACACGATCGCCGCAGCGCTGACGCCGTCGTGTGCCCGGCTCGTCTCCTGGCCGACGAGGGCCCTGAAGCCCGAGACGGCAGCGAAGAGCATCGCCGCTATGACCATCGCTATCTGAGCCCCGGTGATCGTGTAGATGAGCACCGCCTGGCTGTTGGCGCCCACGTCGAGCTCCATCAGCGTGTACAGGTACGAGGCCATGTTCACGAAGCCGATCCCGAACAGGAACGTGAGGCCCAGCGCGATGTAGCTGTTGACCCTGTCGCCGTTGGCCACCGCCGACACCGCCCACTGCACGGCCACGGAAGCGGCGATGAGCGTGAAGAGCATCACGGTGGGCTGCTGGAGGGGGATGGTGATGCCCTGCGGGATCCAGGCGTCGCCCACCGAGACGGCAGCAGACCGCTGGTAGAGGTAGATGCCCAGCAGGCCTGCGAACACCATGAGGACGGCTGCCATGGCGAAAGCGGTGCCCACGATGAGCACCCGCGGCCTGGCGGGTGGGGCGGGCGGGGCCTCGCGGACGGAGGGGAGGGCCTCGACCGAGGTGCCCGTAGACCCCTGTGGAGCCGGCGAGGTCGTCGTCGTGGCGGTCATCGAGCAGCCACCTCCTTCCTCAGCATTCCCAGGCCGGCGATGCCTCCCAGGACGACCGTGGCGTACACCAGGGTCACCGCGAACGAGGCGAAGAGCTCCTTGTCGAGCCCGAACGGCCCGATGGCCGAGAGGGCGCTGGCAAGGCCCGCCAGCAGCAGGGTGAGCACGGCTAGCGAGGCGGCGCCCAGGGGGGCGCTGGGACTCGGCACCCCCGCCCGGCGCATGATGTCGGCCCAACCACCCGCAAGGGCCAGGATCGGGAGCAGGATGGCTACGCACATGCCCACGTAGAGGGCCTGGGTGGTGACCTCCTCGTTGAACGCAGGCTGTGCCCAGGCGCCGAAGGTGAGGATGCCGAACGCCCCCATGGCGGCCAGCAGGGCGCCGCCGCGGGCGGGCCTCGTGGCCGCGCCACCTCCCTCGCCTTCCTCCTCCGCCGGTCGGGCGGAGGCGAGGAGGGCCTCGGTGATGAGGCCCAGCACCGGGATTGCGTACGCGAACACCTGGGGTGGCTGGAAGGCCCACGAGAGCTGGCCCCACTGCAGGTCGGCCAGGCCGAACTCCGAGGGGCTGCCGTAGTGGTGGTCGACGTAGATGAGCAGCATGTTGCCGGCGAGCACCGGGAGAGAGAGGAGCCACATGGTGCCGGCCACGAACATCGACCAGGCGAACGGCCGGACCCGGTCGAGGGTCATGCCCTCGGCGCGCAGGGCTACCACCGTGGTGACCACGCACACCGTGGCGAGCAGGAGCGAGGCGATCACGAGGATGAGGCCCATGTAGGTGAGGTCGACGCCGGAGAAGCGCACCCCTGCGACGCCACCGTCGACGGCGTAGCCCACGATGGCCAGCACCGAGCCCAGCAGCCACGTCCAAAGGGCGGCCGCGGCGGCCCGGGGGAAGGCGATGGTGGCAGCGCCCACTTGGAGGGGCACCAGGTAGGTGGCCAGGCCCACGAAGAGGGGCACGGCGAAGAGCAGGGCCAGCCCCAGCTCGCTGGCGGTGAAGACCCGGAACGACGCCGCCTCCGGGATCACCTCCAGGTCGCCGATGCCGTCGAGGGCGGTGAGGGCGGCGGCCACCACCGCTGCCAGCCCGAACAGGGCCGAGAAGGCGATCCAGATGCGGCCCAGGGTCCTGTGGTCACCCGATCCGAGGACCTGCGCGCCGGCGGGAACCTCTTCGCCCATGTCCCACGGGTTGGCGGGTGCCCTCGTCGCGACCGGCGCGGTCTCGGTGATTGCCACGGTTCGGGACTCTACACAGGGGCCATGACGGGGCGGAAAACCGCCTACAACCCGTGCCGCAGGAACACGTCGAGCGCCATGGCGCCGAAGAGCAGCACGACGTAGGTGATCGAGTAGTGGAAGAGCCGCATGGCTGCCGTGGCCGAGGGGTCGCGGAGCAGGTTGGCGGACAGCCCCATCAGCAGCGCACCCAGCACCACCGCTGCGCCCAGGTAGAGCCAACCCAGGCCTGCCACGGGCACCAGCACCACGGTGAGGGCCCAGACGATGGCGCAGTAGGAGAGGATCTGGAAGCTGGTGGCCCGCAGCGAGCTGACCGAGGGAAGCATCGGGACCGAAACCGACGAGTAGTCGTCGCGGTAGCGAATGGCCAGCGCCCAGAAGTGCGGGGGGGTCCAGAAGAAGATGATGGCGAAGAGCACCCAGGCGGACCACGAGAGCCCGCCGGTGACCGCCGTCCACCCGATGAGCACCGGTGCGGCCCCCGCCGCCCCTCCGATGACCACGTTGGAGCTGTAGTTGCGCTTGAGCCAGAGCGTGTAGACGAACACGTAGAAGAGGCACGCCGCCAGGGCGATGACGGCGCTGGCGAGGTTCACGAACCCCCAGAGCCAGGCGAAGGCGACCGCTTCGATGGCCACGGCGAACACCAGGGCGGCGCCGGGCTCGACCGCCCCCGTGACCAGCGGGCGGTTGCGGGTCCTGCGCATGACCGAGTCGATGTCGCGGTCGACGTACATGTTGATGGCGTTGGCCCCGCCCGCCGCCAGGGTGCCCCCCACCACGGTGGCCACCATCAGCCAGATCGAGGGCAGGCCCTCCTCCGCGAGCACCATCGTGGGCACCGTGGTCACCAGCAGGAGCTCGATGATCCTGGGCTTGGTGAGCGCCACGTAGCCGCCAAGGCGCTCACGCCAGCTGAAGGTTGCCGTGCGGGCGGTGGTGACCATGACGGAGCCAGAGTAGGTCCCCGGGCTCGGGGGGTGACAATCTCGTGAGATGGCTCGTAGACCGGTGGTGTCGGCCCCCACGTACCGCCGCATAGCCCTCGTCGCCCTGTGCTCGCAGGTGCTCATCATGGTCACCGGGGCCGCCGTGCGGCTCACCTCGTCGGGGTTGGGTTGCGCCGACTGGCCCTCGTGCGAGGAGGACCGCTTCATCCCCACGATGGACGGCCACGCCCTCATCGAGTTCTTCAACCGCTCGCTCAGCTCGGTGGTGCTGATCGCCGTGGTGGCCGCCGTGCTCGGAGCCCACTGGCGCCGGCCCTACCGCCGCGACCTGTACTGGTGGTCGCTGGGGCCGCTGGCGGGCGTGGTGGCGCAGATCGTGCTCGGGGGCGTCGTGGTGAACCTGGAGCTGGCGCCGGTCTCGGTGATCGGCCACTTCCTGCTCTCGATCGTGCTGGTGTGGAGCTCCACCGTGCTCTACGAGCGGGCCGGGCGAGAGCCCGGGCGCCTGGAGCCCGCCGTGGGCACCGGCGTGGCGTGGGTGAGCCGGGCCATGGTGGTGCTCTCGCTGGGCAGCATCGTCACCGGCACGCTGGTGACCGCTACGGGGCCCCACGGGGGCGACGAGGTGGCCGACCGGCTGGGATGGTTCGACATACGCGAGATCGCCCAGGTGCACGGCGCCTTCGGCCTCACCCTCCTGGCCACCACGCTGGCGCTGCTGTGGTTGGCGCGCCACCGCTACCGGCCGGGGGGCACGATGGGCTCGTCGCGCCCCGCCATGCTGGCGATCGTGCTGGTGGCCCAGCTCTGCGTGGGCTACGCGCAGTACGCCCTGGGCCTGCCCCCGCTGCTGGTGGGCATCCACGTGCTGGGCAGCGCCCTGGTGTGGATCGCCATCCTGCGGTTCCACATGGGCCTGTTCGAGGTGGCGGCGCGAGAGCCCTCCAGCGCAGACCCGCGCCCTCACTCCCCGGCGAACCACGAAGGAGTGGGCGTCGGCCGTCTATAGGCTTCCCACCGTCACTGATAAGGTGACCAGACTCTCAACGCGGTGCGAGCCCCCATCGTCCAGCGGCCTAGGACGCCGCCCTTTCAAGGCGGTAACACGGGTTCGAATCCCGTTGGGGGTGCAACACCCTGGCCCGCTCCGGCGGGCAAGGCAACAGTGGTCCCGTGGTGCAGTTTGGAGTGCACGCCGGCCTGTCAAGCCGGAGGTCGCGGG
>CAYNQN010000040.1:0-13744 GCA_964399375.1 uncultured Rhabdothermincola sp.
CGCAACGAGCGCAAGGTGGCGGCGCTCTCGCGGCGCCTCGACGAGCTGGAGGCGCGCATCGCCGAGCTGCGCGAGCGCGAGGAGCTGGCCAGCATCAGGCCCGAGCTCGACGGCAACGAGGTGATGGAGCGACTGGGCCTGGAGCCCGGGCCCATGGTGGGCAAGGCTCTCGACTTCCTCCTTGAGCTGCGCCTGGAGGAGGGGATGGTGGGCCCCGACGAGGCTCAGCGGCGCCTTGAGGAGTGGTGGGCAACCCAGCAGCGCCCCTAGACGCCTTCCTTCTTGGCGCGGACAACCAGGGTGGCCGGGGTGCCCGCGCCAGGCCTGCTGGCGAGCTCGTCGAGCACGTCGACACGAAAGTTCGCCCTGTGGAGGCTGGTGAACACGTCGCCGACCGTACGGGGGTGCTCGATGGCGCTGAGCGGTGCCCCCGGCGAGGGCTGGGCGGACCAGGCACGGGCCTGGCGGTCGAAGTAGCTGCGGCCCGAGCCGATGGCGGCGGCAGGGTGCGGCAGCGAGATCACCAGCGGCGCCTCGGAGCGCAGCACGCGGTGGGCCTGGCGGAAGACCCTGTCGAGGTCGCCCACCCCCGCCAGCGCCATGGCGCTGAGGGCCGCCTCGATGGTGTCGGCCCGCAGGAAGGGCAGCTCGGCCAGGTCGGCCTGGTGCAGCTCGGCGCGCACCTCTGCCTCGTCGCACCGAGCCCTCGCCTCGTCGAGCGCCGAGGCCGAGGGGTCCACGCCGATCACCCGGGCTCCCTTGGCGGCCAGCGAGGTGATCGCATGGCCCCGGCCCACGCCCAGCACGAGGACGCGCCGGTCGTCGACGTTGCCCAGCAGGCGCAGCAGCGATTCGTCGGGCACCGTGAAGGGCAGCTCGCCACCGGTGCCGGCAGGGTCGGACATGGCAGAGATTCTGCTCGACGCGCTCGTTCGCCACGGTGATGCCGGGGTGGGCCTGTGCCAGGGCCCTGACCAGGGCCCTGGCCAGGATTGGCGACCAGCCTGGCGACCAGGCTGGGCTGGGGCCGCGGGTCCGGCCCGGGAGAGCGGTGGCTAGCCTTGCCACGTGAGCTTCGGCCCCAGCGCCCTACGAGGACACCTCCCGGCGACGCCCGGGGAGATCGACTACCGGCTGGCACGCCAGTCGGTCATATCGGAGTACCGCAAGGGCCGCCTGGCGGGCACCGACGTGTGCGACGCCCACCCCGAGCTCCGGCGGGCCGCCCGGGAGGTGGGCAAGCCCACCAAGCGCACCTGCCCGATCTGCGAAGAGGTCGAGGTGGTGCTCGTGACCTACGTGTTCGGCACGCGCATGCCGGCCTTCGGCCGGTGCGTCACGTCTGCCTCCGAGCTGCGGGGGCTCGCCCGCAAGCCGGGAGAGCTGGTGGCCTACGTGGTGGAGGTGTGCAACGAGTGTCACTGGAACCACCTGGTCCGCTCGTTCGTCTTGACTCCCGCCCGGTCGGCCTGACCGGCGCCGCTTCGTCCCAGCCCATCCCGTCCCCGCAACACCGCACAACCCGCAGGTAGAGACCGCACGCACACATGGCGAGAGACAACTCCAGCCGACGCAGCATCTTCTGGCGCCTCCGCCGCCCGATGTTCGTGCTCGCCCTCATGGCCTTCCTCGCCGTGACGGTGGCCGGCTACGTGTTCACCCGGGTCGAGCTGCCCTCGGCGGAGCCGCCGATGCTGCAGACCACGTTCATATGCGCCGCCGACGTGCCCGTGGGTTGCGACGCCCGCAGCTCCATCGCCCAGCTCTCGATGGGCGAGGACAGGGTGGAGGTGACCTACGACGAGCTCCCGCAGCCCCTCGTGGACGCGGTGGTGGCCTCGGAGGATCGTGACTTCTTCGAGCACTCGGGCATCGACCCGATGGGCATAGCCCGGGCCTTCTGGTCGAACTTCCGCGAGGAGGGCGGCGACACCCAGGGCGGATCCACGATCACGCAGCAGTACGTGAAGAACGTGTACCTAACGCACGAGCGCAGCTTCGAGCGGAAGATCAAGGAGGCCGCCCTGGCCGTGAAGCTCGAGCGCGAGCTCACGAAGCAGGAGATCCTCACCCGCTACCTCAACGCGATCTACCTGGGGAGGGGTGCCTACGGCGTGAAGGCCGCGGCCAGGACCTACTTCGCCAAGGACCTCTCCGAGATCACCCTCGCCGAGGCCGCCTACCTGGCGGCGCTCATCCGCACGCCCGAGTCGACCGACGCCCAGTTGCCGCCCGACGACCCCGCGGCCGCTGCCCAGCGGGCCCTGGCCAACGAGCGCAGGGGCAACGTGGCCGGGGCGATGCTGGCCGAGGGCTACATCTCGGCGGCCCAGCACCAAGAGATCACCAGCGCCGGCTGGGACGACGTGGTGGTGAGGAGCTCCACCGGGAGCTACGGGCGGGTGGCCCGGCCCGAGCTGGGCACCGAGTACTTCCTCGACTACGTGAAGCTGTGGCTGAAGCGCCACGGCGGCTTCACCGAGGCCCAGCTGCTGGGAGGGGGCCTGCGGATCTACACCACGCTCGATCTGGAGATGCAGGAGCAGGCCATGGAGGCCGTCACCTCCACCCTCGACCGGCCCGACGACCCGGCGGCGGCTCTGGTGAGCCTCGATACCCAGGGCCGGGTGAGGGCGATGGTGGGGGGGACCGACCACGACGCCTCGGAGGTGAACCTGGCGGTGGGCTGGGACGGCGGAGGCTCGGGCCGCCAGCCGGGGTCGTCGTTCAAGCCCTTCGTGCTGGCCGAGGCGCTCTCGCAGGGCATCGGCCTGAACACCCAGTTCGACTCGCCGGGCAAGCTCGTGATCCCCGACGCCAACGCAGGCGCCGACTGGCTGGTGGCCAACTACTCCGACGCTGGGCAGGGCCACCTCGACCTGGTGTCGGCCACCACGCGCTCGTCGAACACCGCGTACGCCCAGCTGGTGTTGCAGGTGGGCCCGGCGGCGGCGGCCGACCTGGCCAAGGCCATGGGGGTCGAGAGCACGGTGGAGCCCGTGCCTGCGCTGGTGCTGGGGGCGCCGAGTGTGTCGGTGCTCGACATGGCGGCGGGCTACTCCACGCTGGCCAACGAAGGCGAGCAGGTGGACCCGGTGGTGGTCACCAAGGTCACCGACGCCCACGGCACGGTGCTGTGGGAGGCGCCCAACGCGCGCGACAGGGTGCTGGAGCCCGACGTCGCCAAGGCGGTCAACTGGACCCTCTCGCAGGTGATCGAGAGCGGCACGGGCACGGGGGCCAAGTTCGGCCAGCCCGCAGCCGGCAAGACCGGCACCACCGACGAGTACCGCGACGCCTGGTTCGTGGGCTACACGTGCTCGCTCACCACGGCGGTGTGGATGGGCTACCCCGGCAAGGAGACCCGCTACATGACCAGCGTGCACGGCCAGCCCGTGACGGGCGGGTCGTTCCCTGCCACGATCTGGCGCAAGTACATGGCCCAGGCCACCGAGGGGTTGCCCTCGTGCCCCTTCGAGCGGCCCACGGGCCTGTCGGCGAGCGCCGGCACGGCGGGCACCGGCCCCGACGGCACCGGGCGAGGCGGGACCACCTCCACCACCGATGGCTCGAGCACCACCGACGCCTCAACCAGCACCACCGAGGCCACGTCGTCGACCACCGAGGCTCCCCCTTCCACCACTGAGGCCCCGCCCCCCTCCAGCGTCCCCGAGGACTCCCCCTAAGGGTTCCTTCCGGGCCGCAGACCCCGGGGTCTCCAGCGCCCGACGGCCCTCCGCACGGTGGAGTTTGCGAGGGTTTCCTCGACGTTTCTGTTCCTGTACCGTCGAGGGAGACGCCGGCAGCCCGAATGGGCGCTGGACGGAGAAAGGGATGGATATGACCAAGAAGGTCACCGTGCCCGCAGTGCGCTCGTGCAAGGTGCGCTCCGGGGCCGACCCCCTGGTGGTGGTCACCGCATACGACGCCCCGAGCGCCCGCGTGGCAAACGAGGCGGGTGTCGACATCGTGCTCGTGGGCGATTCCGTGGCGATGGTGGTGCTCGGCTACGACGACACACTGCAGGTGACCGTGGACGACATGGTGCATCACACGGCCGCGGCGGCCAGGGGCAACGATCGCGCCCTGCTCGTGGCCGACATGCCGTGGATGAGCTACCACGTGAGCCCGGCCGACACCGTGAGCAACGTGGCCCGGCTGGTGCGGGCCGGTGCCCAGGCCGTGAAGCTGGAGGGAGGCCGCAAGCGGCTCCCGATGGTGGAGGCCATCTTGGACATCGAGGTGCCCGTGATGGGCCACCTGGGCCTGACGCCCCAATCGGTGCACTCCATGGGTGGCTACAAGGTGCAGGCGCGGGAGACCTCCGCGGTCGACGGCCTGGTGGAGGACGCCAGGGCGCTGGCAGATGCGGGCTGCTTCAGCATCGTGCTGGAGGGCGTGCCCGACGAGGTGGCCTCGCTGGTGACCGCCGAGGTGGACGTTCCGACCATCGGGATAGGCGCGGGTGCGGGTTGTGACGGCCAGGTGCTGGTGTTCCACGACGTGCTGGGCCTGGAGGACCGGATCGTGCCCAAGTTCGTGCGCCGCTACGCCTCGCTGAAGGCCGACTCGGTGGAGGCGCTGGGCCGCTTCGCCGCCGACGTGAGGGCCGGGCGCTTCCCCAGCTCCGAGGAGAGCTACCACCTGACCGCCGAGGTGAGCGAGGCCCTGGGCCTCTACGGCTCGACCGGCTCGGCCGGCAGCCAGACCGCCTAGGGCCGTCAGGCCGCCTAGCCCGCCAGGCCGGCCGGCCGGCGCCGGCTTCGCTGGCTTCGTGGGCGGAGCCGGGTTACGCTCTCGGCGCAGTCCAACCCAATAGACCCCTGCCCCGGCCTTTCCGGGGCCCCGGTTGAACCGGGTCCACAGGAGGTGAGCGCTCGCGATGCGAGCCTACGAGTTGATGATCATATACGTCGGCGAGATCGAAGACGCCGACGTCGAGAAGGCCCTCGCGTCGGTGGGCACTGCCGTAGAGGCAGGTGGTGGTCGTGTCGTCAAGATCGACCGCTGGGGCCGGCGCCGCTTCGCCTACGAGATCGACCACCGCACGGAGGGGATCTACGTGGTGCTGGAGATCGTCACGGAGAGCCGTGACCTGCACGACCTCTCGAGGTCGCTGCGCCTAGCGGACGAGGTGGTCCGCCACAAGATCATCCGACTGCCCGACCACGAGGCCGCCAGGCGCGGGCTGGTGGGCGAGGCAACCCCGGCAGACGCCGGGTAACGCCAGGAGGGACATCCCATGGCAAACGGCAACAACGTCACACTCGTAGGCAACGCGACGCGCGACCCCGAGCTGAGGTTCACATCCAGCGGTCAGGCTGTGGCCACGTTCGGCATGGCCGTCAACCGTCGCTGGCAGAACCGCCAGAGCGGGGAGTGGGAGGAGGCCACCTCCTTCTTCGACGTCACCTGCTGGCAGCAGATGGCCGAGAACGTGTGCGAGTCGGTCCAGAAGGGCTCGAGGGTGGTCGTCACGGGCCGCCTCGACCAGCGCTCCTGGGAGACCGAGTCGGGCGACCGGCGCTCGAAGGTGGAGGTGGTGGCCGACGAGGTCGCCCCCAGCCTGCGCTACGCCACGGCCGCCATCACCAAGAACGAGCGCCGCGGCGAGTTCGAGGGTGGCGGTGGTGGAGCAGCCGGAGGTGGTGGCGCCGGCACGGGCGGTGGTCCCGCCCCACGGCCCGCTGCAGAGCCCGCTGGCGGCTACGGAGCCGACGAGGAGCCCTTCTGATGGCAAAGGCAGCACCCAAGCGCGGGAAGAACAAGGACAACGCCCGCCGCAGCAAGAAGAAGACGAGCATCCTCACGATCGAGAAGATCGAGTACGTCGACTACAAGGATGTGAACCTCCTCCGCCGCTTCATGTCGGACCGGGCCAAGATCCGGGCCAGGCGGGTGACGGGCAACGACAGCCAGCAGCAGCGCGAGGTCGCCCAGGCGATCAAGAACGCCCGCGAGATGGCGCTGCTGCCCTATGCCAACCGCGTGGTCACGCAGCGCAGCGGCGGCAAGGGCGGCGACCGGGGTGGGCGAGACGGCGGCGGGCCCCGAGGCGATCGTGACTCTGCCGAGCTGGAGATGGCCGACATCGAGGCCTTCAGCCCCGACGTGGAGGCCGAGGTGGACGTGGTGGAGGTCGACTACGCCATCGAGGGTGAAGGTGCCG
Source organism: uncultured Rhabdothermincola sp. (assembly GCA_964399375.1). Classification (GTDB taxonomy): domain Bacteria; phylum Actinomycetota; class Acidimicrobiia; order Acidimicrobiales; family Acidimicrobilacustridaceae; genus CAYNQN01. The sequence continues at coordinate 6,170 of CAYNQN010000040.1, forward strand.
ACGAGGTCGTGATCGACGAGGTCGTCGAGGTTGTCGAGATCACCGAGGTCGACCTCGACGAGGTCGCCGGCGCTCCCGAGCCTGGCGAGGGGGAGGCCTGATGCAGGTTCTCCTCAGGGACGACGTGGAGGGCCTGGGCAAGAAGGGCGACATCGTGGAGGTGGCGGCGGGCCATGCCCGCAACTACCTGGTGCCCAAGGGGCTCGCCATCAAGGCCACGGTTCGCACCGAGACCCAGGCCGAGGCCATGCGCCGGGCGCGCGACATCCGTGACGCCGCCGATCGCGCCGCTGCCGAGGAGGTGGCCACGGGCCTGGTGCCCAAGGTCATCAACATCGCGGCGCGGGCCGGCGAGGAGGGGCGCCTGTTCGGCTCGGTCACCACGGCCGACGTGGCCGAAGCCGTGGAGCGCCAGACCGGCATAGCCATCGACCGCCATCAGCTGCGGCTCGACGTGCCCATCAAAGAGGTGGGCACGCACTCGGTGCACGCCAAGCTCCACGCAGACGTCGAGTTCGCCATCACCGTCGAGATCACGCCGGCCTGACCGGGCTGGCGCTCCCGCCGTGGCGGGGGCCCGGACGACCTCACCAGGTGGTTTCCGTGCATCCGCGCGCGGCGTGCCACGGGTTCCTATCTTCGAGTACAGCGCGCCCCTTTCCACAGAGGCGCTCCGATATCCACAGTCGATACACAGGAAAATCCCCTAAATAATCGAGGTTTTGCTGCTTTCGATCCCCAGGGCAGGTGCGTAAAGGTGAAGGCCTCATGAGCGTTGCCGACGAGCTCTCGCACCTCCGCGGATCCGGCCCCGGATCCGGTGGCCGCGTGCCCCCCCACAACCTCCAGGCCGAGGAGTCCCTCCTGGGGGCGATGCTCCTCTCCAAGGACGCCATCGCGGTGGCCTCCGAGGTGCTCAAGGCCGACGACTTCTACAAGCCGGCGCACGGCCACATCTTCGAGGCCATCGAGAACCTGTCGTCGGCGGGTGAGCCGGCCGACCCGGTGACCGTGGCCGAGGAGCTGCGGCGCGCCAACCGGCTCGACGCCGTGGGCGGCGTGGCGACGCTCGTCCACCTCCAGAGCACCACCCCCGCCACGTCCAACGCCCAGCGGTACGCCCACATCGTGGAGGAGCACGCCCTGCTGCGGCGGCTCATCGGCGTGGCCGGCGAGATCGCCGAGATGGGCTACGACCTCCCCGAGGACGTGGCCAAGACCGTCGACCGGGCCGAGTCGCTGGTGTTCGAGATATCGCAGCGGCGCGTCACCGACTCGATGGCGCCCATCCACGACCTGCTCGACGCCAACCTCGACCGGCTCGAGGCCCTCTACGACCGGGGCGACGCCATCACCGGGTGGCCCACCGGCTTCTTCGACCTCGACGAGCTGCTCTCGGGGCTCCAGCGCAACGCCCTGTACGTGCTGGGCGCCCGGCCCTCTGCTGGGAAGACCTCGCTCGGCCTCGGGGTGGCCGGCCACGTGGCGGTGGAGGCGGGCAAGCCCGTGCTCATCTTCTCGCTGGAGATGAGCCAGCTGGAGCTGACCCAGCGGATGCTCTGCTCCGAGGCCAGGGTCGACTCCAAGAGGCTCCGCAACGGGAACCTCAACGAGAGCGACTGGCAGAAGATCGCCCTCGCCACCGGGCGGCTGGCCGAGGCGCCCATCTGGATCGACGACAACCCCAACCTCACCATCATGGAGCTGCGGGCCAAGGCACGCCGGCTCAAGAGCCGCGTAGGCGAGCTGGGCCTGGTGGTGGTCGACTACCTCCAGCTGATGACCGGCCGCTCCGCCGCCGAGAACCGCCAGGTGGAGGTGAGCGAGATCAGCCGTGGGCTCAAGATCCTCGCCCGTGAGCTGGAGTGCCCGGTGCTGGCCCTCTCGCAGCTCTCCAGGTCGCTGGAGCTGCGTGCCGACAAGCGGCCGATCCTGGCCGACCTGCGCGAGTCGGGCTGCCTCACGGCCGACACCCGCATCACGCGGGCCGACACCGGCCAACAGGTCACCATGGGCGAGCTCCTGGCCGCCGACGAGCGCGACGTCCCCATCTGGACGCTCGACGAGCACTACACGCTGCGGGTGGGCCACATGAGCCGGGTGTTCCCCAGCGGCACCAAGATGGTCTACGAGATGCGCCTGGCCTCGGGCCGCACCATAAAGGCCAGCGGGAACCACCCGTTCCTGGCGCTGGAGGGCTGGTTCCCCCTGGAGGAGCTGGACGTTGGCGACTTCGTGGCGGTGCCCGTGAGCGGCAGGTGGCCGTCCACCGTCGGCAACGACGGCGATGCCACGGGCGAGCCCGAGATCCCCCGCGAGGTCTGGGCGTACCTGCGCAAGGCGCTGCCCAACCACGGGCTGTCGCTCACCGATCTGGAGGGGGCCTTCGGGGGGCGGGAGGCCTTCTTGGAGGGCGTGTACGGCGAGCCCCTGCGGCGCGAGCAGATGGCCACGCTGGCCGGCCTGGTGGACGACCCGCTCCTGGCCGACCTGGCCCGGGCCGACGTGCGTTGGGACCTCATCGTGAGCGTGACCGAGCTGGGCGAGCAGCCGGTGTTCGATGCCACCGTGAGCCGCACGCACAACTTCGTGGCCGAGGGCATCGTGGTGCACAACTCCATCGAGCAGGACGCCGACGTGGTGATGTTCATCTACCGCGACGAGGTGTACAACAAGGAGTCACCCGACCGGGGCACGGCCGAGATCCTCGTGAGCAAGCACCGCAACGGGCCCACGGGCATGGTGCGCCTGGCCTTCCTCGACCACTACACCAAGTTCGCCAACATGGCCCGGGGGGTCTGAGGGCCCGGCTGGGTCACCCGCCGCCCACCGACCAGTGCCAGGGCTCCCCTGGCACCGTGTTGGCGTAGCCGTACTGGGCGGCGTGGCCCTCAGCCAGTTGTAGCCGGCGCTGCCGTAGCGCATGCCGGCGAAGTCGATGGCGAGCCCCTGCTCGTGCTTGGTCGGGGGAGCGGCTAGCCGGCCCGACAGTTGCTCAGGACGACAGCAGGCTGGCGAGGCCCCACACGGCGGCCACCAGGCCCACGCCGATCATGATCAGGCTGCGGGGCAGTGGCGGCCTGGCGAGGTCGCCCTCGTCGGTGGGCCGGGGGCGCACGAGGGCCAGGGCGGTGCCCACAGCGAGGGCTCCGCCCAGGGCGAGCGTGAGCCAGGCCAGCAGGTTGTCACCGAGGAAAACCACGACCGCAGCCTTCCAGGCCCGCAGGCCCGGAGAGAAATCTCAAGAAATTTCCAGAAATGTCTCAAGTTCCTCGCGGAACCTGCCGATAACCCTCATGTCGGTGTCCATCCCCCCACCGGCAAGATGGGGAACAGGGCGAGGATCGTGTGCACTCCTCCCACCGGATCGTCGTCAGCGCTCGTCCCGTGGCGACGAACCACGGTCCTCGCCCTCCCACCCCATCAACTGACTGACTGACATCAAACTCAAGAGAACCCCCCACAAGAAGCTCGGGCTACGGCTCGGGCTTCTTGCATTTTCCCGTCAGTCCAGGGTCGCGGCGGCGATCAGCTCTTCGAGGTGGCGATCGTTCCACCAGTTGAGCTGCTGAGCCTTGGCACGGCGGAAGTAGAGCTGGATGTCGTACTCAAGCGTGAAGCCCACCCCGCCGAAGATCTGCTGGGCCATGGCGGTGGTGTCGCGGAAGGTCTGGCAGGCGAAGAGCTTGGCCATGGGGGCCAGCTTGCGCACGTCCCTGCCGTTCGAGCGGGCCCAGGCCGCCTCGTAGGCCAGCAGCGTGGCACCGTCGACGGCGGTCTTGGCGTCGGCCATGTAGTGGGCCAGGGCCTGGAACGCGCCCAGCGGCTTGTCGAACTGCTCGCGGTCCTTGGAGTACTGCACGGTGATGTCCAGGGCGTACTGCGCGCCGCCGGCAGCCTGGGCGGCCATGAGGATGGCGCCGTCGTACATCAGCTCGTCCCACGTCGCCCACCCCGAGCCGGCGGGGCCGATGCGATCGCTCGCCGGCACCCGCACGCCCGAGAAGCGCACCTCGTACTGCGTGTCGGAGGCCATGGTGAACTGCTGGATCAGCTCCACACCCGGGGCCTTGGGGTCCACCAGCACCAGGTCGACCTCGTCGGGTGCTGGCCCGGTGCGCACCAGCACCACCAGTCGGTCGGCGGAGCCGGCGTAGGGCACGTGGCGCTTGGCGCCGTCGAGCACGATCTCGTCGCCCTCCGCCCTCGCTGCCATCTGAACGCCGGCGGGCCCGAAGCTGCCGCCCTGCTCCAGCCAGGCCACAGAGAAGACGGCCTGGCCGCTGGCCAGCCGGGGCAGCCACTCCTGGCGCTGCTCCTCGGAGCCGGCAGCCACGAGGGCGCCCGCACCGAGGACCGCCGACACGAAGTGGGGCGAAGGGGCGAGCGCCCTGCCCATCTCCTCGTAGACGACCGCCGCTTCCAGCAGCGACATCTCCGAGCCGCCGTAGGCGGCAGGCAGGGTGAGGCCTATGAGATCGAGCTCGCCCAGCTGCTTCCACAGCTCGGGCGGGTAGCCGACGGGATCGTCCTCCATCGCCCGCACCACGTCGAGGTTGGCGTAGGAGCTGCACACCCCCCGCACCATCTCACGCAGCATCTCCTGCTCTTCGCTGAAGTCCAGATCCATCGCTTTGCCTCGTGGTCCTCGCTGTTGATGTGGTCGTTCTCGTCCGATCGACCGAGGTCGATCAACTCCGTCGGTTCGCGTCAGGGGGCCCAGCGCTCGCCCGAGCGCTCCCAGGGGTTGTCGCCGGCCCTCGTGGGCAGGGCGATGCTGGCGGCACAGGTGGTCTTCACGTCGCCGTCCACGCTCAGGGCCACGTCGACGTCGGCCCAGCCGCATCCCACCTCGTCGGTGCGCACCGAGGTGACCGTGCCGGTCAGCTCCATGGTGTCGCCGGGGAACACCGAGCCCAACATGCGGAACCGCATGCGGCCCAGGCGCCCCTTCGGGCCCGACCAGTCGGTCAGGTAGCGCTCGAACCAGGCGGCCTGGTTGGGCGTGTTCATGAAGATGTCGCGGATGCCGTTGCGGTTCACGGCGAAGTCGTGGTCGTGGTGCATCGGCCGCCAGTCGCGCGAGGCCAGCGCCCCCAGCACGATGGTGGTGGCGGTCACCTCGTAGGAGAGCGTGGGAAGCGAGTCGCCCTCGCTCACGTCGCCCAGCAGCAGGTCCTTCGTGGCGGTGCTCACTTGCCTGTCCCCTTCTCGTCGGAGCCGGCCTGGTCCTCGGCGGGGGAGCGCCGGTAGCCGAAGCCGGTGTAGCTCTCCACGCCCACCAGCTCGTCGCTCTGGTTGAAGTACTCCACGTCGATCACCCAGAACCTTCCCGTGCCGAGCTTGGTGGTCTTGGGCTCGCTGACCGAGCGCAGCACCTGGTGGGTGCGCAGCACGTCGCCGGGGCGCACGGGCGTGTGGAACACGATGGTGTTGTCGGTCATCACCGCCTCGGGCAGCTCGAAGCGGGCCTTCAGGTCGAAGTGCGCCTGCAGCGGCAGGGCCTGCTCGGTCCGGCCGGGCGCCCAGTGGTGCGGCCTGAACCAAACCGAGATCATCGTGGGCGGGGCGATGGGCCCGCCGGTGAGCTCCTGGGCGACCTCGTCGTCCCAGAAGAGCGGGTTGCCGTTCTCCACCGACGAGCAGGTCGTCCAGATGTAGCCGCGCTCCACCGGGAACTCGCCCGAGGTCTCGTACTGGACCTTCCCTATGAGCTCGGCCACGTCCGACGGCACGGCACCGGCGCTCTCGGTTGCGGTCTGGGTCATGCGATGGCTCCTTGCTCGCGCAGTGCTGCTATCTCGTCGGGGCTCATGCCGGCGGCGGCCAACACCTCGCCGGTGTCGGTGATCTGGCCGTCGGCGAGCTCGAAGCTGGTGACCGCCCTGTCGGTCCCGGCAAGCAGGTGCCCGAGCTGACGGAAGCTGCCCTCCGACGGGTGGTCGGCCTCGGCCAGCACGCCCCGGGCGCGCAGGTGTGGGTCGTCGACCAGCTCGGGCACCGTGTACACGGGTGCCACGCAGGTGTCGGCGGGCGCCAGCAGGGCCACCCACTCGTCGCGGGGCTTGCGCGAGAAGGCGGCTGCGAAGTCGGTGCGGATGGCGTCCTGGGCGTCGTCGTCGAGCTGGCTCTGGGCCCAGCGCTCGCAGTCGAGCAGCTTGCAGAGGTTGCGGTAGAAGTGCGGCTCGATGGCGCCCACGGCCACCCAGCGCCCGTCGGCGCAGCGGTAGGTGTCGTAGCAGGCGTAGCGGCCGGTCAGGATGTTGTGGCCGGGGCCCGGCACCTCGCCGGTGGCCAGGTGCTCGTCGACGGCCAGGGCCATCATCGACAGCACGCCCTCCACCACGGCCACGTCGAGGTAGCGGCCCTCGCCCGTGGCGGCCCGGTGTACCAGTGCGGCGAGGATGGCCATCACCGCGTGCATGCCGCCCCCGGCGCTGTCGGCCACGGTGGCGCCGGGCAGCGGTGGCTTGTTGCCAGGTGCTCGCTCGGAGCAGTCGAGGAACCCTCCCAGGGCCAGGTAGTTCACGTCGTGGCCCGCCCACGACGAGTAGGGACCGTCCTGTCCGTAGCCGCTGGTGGAGCAGTAGACGATGTCGGCCCGCTCCGCCCTGACGGCCTCGTAGCCGATGCCGAGGCGGTCGACCACGCCCGGGCGGAACGACTCGATCACCACGTCGGCGCTCGCCGCCAGCCGCAGGAACGCTGCCCTGCCCTCGGGAGCCTTCAGGTCGATCTGCACGCGCTTGACGCCCCGGTCGCCGCCGTAGGCGAAGGCGGGCGGGGTGATTTGCACGCCGCCGTCCTTGGGCACCGCACCCACCCGGATCACCGTTGCCCCGTAGTCGGCCAGCATCCAGGCGGCACGCGCCGCGGGGCCCACCGTGGCGAGGTTCACCACGGTGATGCCCTCCAGGAGGGCGCCGTCGGCCGGAGGAGCTGGTGGCACGGGGATCGCCCTAGAAGTTCTTGGGAAGGCCCAGGGCGCGCCTGGCGATGATGTTCTTCTGGATCTCCGACGAGCCGCCACCGATCGTGTCGATCACGGTGTAGCGGTAGGTCGACTCGGAGCGGCCCTCCATGGGGGCGTCCTCGGTGCCCACGCGCAGCTGGCTGCCGGGCCCGCCGATGTCCATCGAGGCGCTCGCCAGGCGCCGGGAGAGCTCGGTGGCGAACAGCTTGTACTCCGAGGACTCCACGGTGGGGGGTGGCACGGGCGTGCCCCCCTCGCGCGTGGCCCTCTCGCCCTTCATCGACTCGGCCACCACCTTGAGGCCCATCACCCTTGCCACCTCGGCGTCGGTCTCCAGGCGGGCTATGCGCGCTCGCACCACCGGGTCGTCCTTGATGGGGGCGCCGTCGACGGTGGCCGTGCGCACGTAGTCGACCAGCACGTCGAGGCGCTGGCGGATGGGAGAGAAGGTGAACATGGTGAAGCGCTCGAGGTCGAGCGCCTGGCTGATGTATTGGAAGCCCTTGTTCACCTCGCCCACGACGTACTCGTCGGGCACGAAGACGTTGTCGACGAACACCTCGTTGGTGCGCTCGTCGCCCATGGGGACGCCGCCCATGGTG
>CAYNQN010000041.1:0-13704 GCA_964399375.1 uncultured Rhabdothermincola sp.
CCCACGCCTTGGTGGAGATCTACTCCTACCTCGACGGGGAGCTCACCGAGGAGCGCCGCACCCTCATCGCCACCCACATCGAGAGGTGCGGGCCCTGCCTGGAGATATACGACTTCGAGGCCGAGCTGCGCATGGTGGTGCAGCACAGGTGCAAGGACCAGGTACCTGAGCACCTGAAGGCACGGATCCTCCAGGCCCTCCAGGGCTTGGAGACCGACCCCCCTTCCCCCGTATGATCGGGGCCATGGTCTCGATCCTCGGCGTGGTGTGGCACTTCTGGATCGCGGTGGCGCTCGTGGTTCCGGCCATCCTGCTGGTACTGGGCATCATCGTGGGCTACGTGTTGAAGGTGGAGATGCCCCGCTACCCGAAGGACTGACCACCAGATGCCCGGCGCTGTCGACTGGGCACTCGCCGAGCGCATAGCCGTTCGGGTAGCCGGACGCGAGCCCTTCGCCCAGAGCTACCACTACGACTCGCTCACCCCCGACTTCGCCGAGCTCACGGCCGTGGCCGAGCAGCTGGTGGGCGATGTCACCGGCCTGCGGTCGCTCTCGGGCGACGCCAGGGCCAGGGTCACCGACCGTGAGGGTTGGATCCGTGCCAACGTGGCCGCCTTCCAGCGCCTGCTCCGGCCGCTCATCTCCCGCCTCGAGGACACCGCCGCCGGGCCCATGGCCCCATTCGCCCGCAAGGTGGCCGCCGCCGAGGTGGGCGTGATGCTGGGCTGGATGTCGGGCAGGGTGCTCGGCCAGTACGACCTGCTGATCGTGGAGGAGGAGGCTCCCCACGACCAGGACATCGTGTACTACGTGGGCCCCAACGTCTTGGCCCTGGAGAAGCGCTACGCCTTCCCACCGAGGGAGTTCCGCCTGTGGTTGGCGCTCCACGAGGTGACCCACCGTGCCCAGTTCACCGCCATCCCCTGGATGCGCGAGCACTTCCTGTCGCTGGTCGAGAAGGTGCTCGACAACGCCGATCCCGACCCGGGCCGACTCGCCCAGGCGCTCATCAGGGCCGTCGGCGCCCTGCGGGAGGGGCGCAACCCCCTCGACGAGGGTGGTGTGGCGGCCCTCATGGCCGGCCCCGAGCAGCGGGAGGTGCTCGACCGCGTCGCCGGCCTGATGAGCCTGCTGGAGGGCCACGGCGATGTCACCATGGACAGGGCGGGCGCTCACCTGATCCCCAACGCCGAGCGCTTCAGCAGGGTGCTGCGCGAGCGCCGCCGTTCGGCCCAGGGCCTGGTGCGCCTGGTCCAGCAGCTCGTGGGCCTGGAGGCCAAGCTCGCCCAGTACGAGCAGGGCGAGCGCTTCATCGAGACCGTGGAGCGCCGGGGAGGCGCCGAGCTGGTGGAGCTGGCCTGGGAGCGCCCCGAGAACCTCCCCACGCTCGTGGAGATCCGAGACCCCGAGGGTTGGATCGCCCGGGTGTCGGGCGCACGCGTGGCCTGATGTTCGAAGCCCTCTTCGGGAGGTGCCGCTTCCCACCGCCGGGTACCCAGGTGGCCTGCGCCGTGTCGGGAGGAGCCGACTCGCTGGCGCTGATGGTGCTGGCCATCGAGGCCGGCTGCGTGGTCACCGCCGTGCACGTGGACCACGGCCTGCGCCCTGGTTCGGGGGCCGAGGCCGGCCTGGTGGCCGCCGCCGCCGAGCGCTTCGGGGCGGGGTTCAGGGCCGAGAGGGTGCAGGTGGAGCCCGGCCCGAACCTCGAGGCCAGGGCTCGCCAGGCCCGTCTGGCCGCCCTGCCGCCCGGGGCGATGTTCGGCCACACGGCCGACGACCAGGCCGAGACGGTGTTGCTCAACATGCTCAGGGGAGCGGGGATCGACGGCCTGGCCGGCATCCGCCACGACGAGCGCCATCCCATCCTGGGCCTGCGCAGGGCCGAGACCCAGGACGTGTGCCGCGAGCTGGGCCTCGATCCGGTGCAGGACCCGATGAACCTCGACCCGTCGTTTCGCCGGGTGCGGGTGCGCCGCGAGCTGGTGCCGCTCATGGACGACATCGCCGAGCGAGACGTGGTGCCCATCCTGGCCCGCCAGGCCGAGGTGCTGCGGGGCGTGGCCGAGCACCTGCAGAACAGCGCCGCCCACCTCGACCCCACGGACGCCAAGGCCCTGGCGGAAGCGCCCCCGGCCCTGGCGCGCCAGACCGTGCGGGAGTGGTTGCGGGGTAGGTCGCAGGATCGTCACCCGCCCGACGCCGCCACCGTGGAGCGGGTGATGGCCGTGGCCAGGGGCGAGGCCCGGGCCACCGATGTGGGAGAGGGCTGGAGCGTCCGCCGCTCGGCGGGACGGCTGGCGCTCTCTCACCCCGGTGCTGTCAGTGGGCCGCAGTAGGGTCACGCATCGTGAACAGTGGCTTACCCAGCGATCTGGGCAGGGTTGTCGTGGGGGCCGACGAGCTCCAGGCTCGCATCGCCGAGCTGGGCAAGGAGATCACGGCCGACCACGAGGCCAGGGACGGCACCAGCTCGCTGCTGCTGGTGGGCATCCTCAAGGGCGCCTTCATGTTCATGGCCGACCTCGCCCGCACAATCGAGGCCCCGGTGGAGTTCGACTTCATGGCGGTGGCCTCCTACGGCAGCGCCACCAAGTCGAGCGGCGTGGTGCGCATCGTCAAGGATCTCGACGCCGACCTGACCGACCGCCACGTCCTGCTCGTGGAGGACGTGGTCGACACCGGCCTCACCCTCAACTACCTGGTGAAGTACCTGCACTCCCGCCGGCCGGCCAGCCTGGAGGTATGCGCCCTCCTCCTGAAGGAGGGCCAGCAGAAGGTGCGGCCCGACCTGCGCTACGTGGGCTTCAGGATCCCCGGCGAGTTCGTGGTGGGCTACGGGCTCGACACCGAGGAGCGCCACCGGAACCTGCCCTACGTGGCCACCTACCTGGGGGACGAGCCGAGGTGAGCAGGCGCGGCCCCTCGCGCTGGCCCTTCGCCGCCGTGGCCGTCGCTGCGGTGGTGGTGGCAGCGGTGCTGGTGTGGTCCCTGTGGTTCCGGGGAGGCAGCGAGACCATCTCGCTCTCCCTCGGCGAGCTCCAGTCGGCCGTGGCCGACGGGAACGTGGCCGAGGCCACCATCCTCGACCGCAGCAACACCGTCTCGGGCACCTTCGCCGACGGGGCCGAGTTCACGGCTTCCTACCCGGCCGAGTACAGCCCTCAGGTCACCCAGCTGCTGCTGGACGGGGGGGTCCAGGTCGAGACCGATCCCCAGCCCCAGTCGATCTGGATGAACCTCCTCTTCCAGGTGCTCCCCATCCTCCTGCTGGGCGCCGCCTTCCTCGTGGCCTTCATCGCCATCCAGAAGGGGAGCCTCTTCGGGATGAACAAGGCCAAGGCGCGGCGCCTCTCGCTCGACGACGCCAAGGTCACCTTCGGCGACGTGGCGGGCTGCGAGGAGGCGGTGGAGGATCTCAAGGAGATCCGCGACTTCCTGAAAGACCCCGACCGCTTCCACGCCCTGGGGGCCTCCATCCCGCGGGGTGTCCTGCTCTACGGCCCGCCCGGCACGGGCAAGACGTTGCTGGCCAGGGCGGTGGCGGGGGAGGCCGGAGTGCCCTTCTTCTCGCTGTCGGGCTCCGACTTCGTGGAGGTCTTCGGGGGCCTGGGCGCCAGCCGGGTGCGCGACCTGTTCCAGCAGGCTCGCAGCTCGGCGCCCGCCATCGTCTTCGTCGACGAGATCGACGCCGTGGGGCGCCAGCGGGGCGCCAACATCGGAGGGGGAAACGAGGAGGGCGACCAGACCCTCAACCAGCTCCTGGTGGAGATGGACGGCTTCGAGGCCGACGGAGGGGTGCTGGTGGTGGCCGCCACCAACAGGCCCGACATCTTGGACCCCGCCCTGCTGCGGCCCGGCCGCTTCGACCGCCAGATAATGGTGGACCGGCCCGACCGGGCCGGTCGCCGCAAGATCCTCGAGGTCCACGCCCGGGGCAAGCCCATGGCCGGCGACGTCGACCTCGACCTGGTGGCGGGGCGCACCCCTGGCTTCACCGGGGCGGACCTCTCCAACACCTTGAACGAGGCCGCGATCCTGGCCACCCGCCGCGGGGGAGACGTGATCAACCGGGCCGACGTGGAGGCAGCCATCGAGCGGGTGATGGCCGGCCCCGAGCGCAAGAGCCGGGTGATGTCGGATCGCGAGAAGAAGGTGATCGCGTACCACGAGGCCGGGCACGCCCTGGTGGGCCACGTCCTGCCCACCACCGATCCCATACACAAGGTCTCGATCGTGGCCAGGGGGCAGGCCCTGGGCTGGACCCTGGCTCTGCCCACCGAGGAGAGGCACCTCAAGTCGCGCTCGCAGCTGCGCGACGAGATGACCATGCTCCTGGGCGGGCGCACGTCGGAGGAGCTGGTGTTCGGCGACCCCACCACCGGGGCGGCCGACGACCTCGAGAGGGCGACGACCATCGCCCGTTCGATGGTGCTCCAGATGGGCATGAGCGAGTCGCTGGGCCTCCAGCAGTTCGGGCGCCGGGCCGACGGGGTGAGCCCCGATAGGGAGATGGAGCTCGACCTGGGCCACTCCGACGAGCTCACCGGCCGGATCGACGCCGAGATCCGCCGCTTCCTCGACGAGGCTCACAGCGAGGCCATGGGCATACTCACCGCTCACAGGCCAACCCTCGATCGCCTGGCGGAGGCGCTGGTGGAGCAAGAGACCCTGGGGGACGAGGCTCTCGAGGAGATCCTCGGCGGAACAGTCGCTACGCAAGGAGCAACTTCCCCATGAACGGCCCCTTCGACCTCGGGCGCATAGAGAGCGCCGTGCGCGAGATCCTCGCAGCCATCGGGGAGGACCCCGACCGCGACGGCCTGCGCGAGACGCCCGCCCGCGTGGCCCGCTTCTACGCCGAGGTGTTCAGCGGCCTGCACGAGGTGCCCGACCACCACCTCAAGGTGGTCTTCGAGGCGAACCACGACGAGATGGTGATGGTGCGCGACATCGCCCTCACCTCCATGTGCGAGCACCACCTGGTGCCGTTCATCGGCAAGGCCCACGTGGCCTACATCCCGGGCAACGACGGCCGGGTCACGGGCCTCTCGAAGCTGGCCCGGCTGGTCGACGCCTACGCCAAGCGCCCCCAGGTGCAGGAGCGCCTCACCAGCCAGATCGCCGACGAGATCGAGCGCACCCTCCAGCCCAAGGGGGTGCTGGTGGTGATAGAGGCCGAGCACCTGTGCATGTCGATGCGGGGTGTGCGCAAGCCGGGATCCACCACGGTCACCTCGGCGGTGCGGGGGCTCTTCCGCAGCAGCACGGCCACCCGCACCGAGGCGATGCGCTTCATAGAGCGCGGATGACGCAGGGCTTCATCGAACGTGGCTGAGCCCCCCCGGCCAACACTGCCCGAGCGGCCGTTGGTCATGGGCGTGTTGAACGTGACGCCCGACTCGTTCAGCGACGGAGGGCTCTGGGTCGACCCGGCAGCCGCCGTGGAGCACGGCCTGGCGCTGGCGGCCGAAGGGGCGGCCATCGTCGACGTGGGCGGCGAGTCCACCCGTCCGGGGGCCGACCCTGTCGACGAGGCCACCGAGCTGGCTCGGGTGCTGCCCGTGGTGGAGGGGCTGGCGCCGCACGTGCGCGTCTCCATCGACACCCGCAAGGAGGCAGTGGCGAGGGCAGCGGTTGCCGCCGGCGCCACCCTCGTGAACGACGTCTCGGCGTCGCTGTGGCAGGTGGCCGCCGACTGCGGCGTGGGTTGGGTAGCCATGCACATGCAGGGCGAGCCGGCCACCATGCAGGACTCGCCCGCCTACGACGACGTGGTGGCCGAGGTGAGCGATCACCTGGCGGAGCGGGCGGAGTTGGCCTCGGCCGCGGGGGTGCAGGAGATCTGGCTCGATCCCGGGTTCGGGTTCGGCAAGACGATGGCGCACAACCTGGCCCTCCTGGCCCACCTCGACCAGATCGTGGCCCTGGGTTGGCCCGTGATGGTGGGCCTCAGCCGCAAGGGCACCCTGGGCAGGCTCCTTGCCGCCTCTGACAGTGGCGAGACGGCTTCGGAGAGTGTTGCTCCTGTTGCCGCGGACGACAGGTTGGAGGGCTCGATATCCACCCAGGTGTGGGCGATGAGCAAGGGCGCCCGCATGGTGAGGGCCCACGACGTGAGAGCCGCGTACCAGGCCTCCAAAGTCGTGGGAGGATGAAGCCCCGAAGATCGTAGGAAGGAAGCGCAGTGGCAACGAAGGGGAAGTGGGCTCAGGGCATCAAGCCTCGCAACTTCCACTGGGTGATCAAGGACCAGCTGGCCATCTGCGAGAGGCCTGGCGGCTATGGAGCGAACCATCGCCGGGTCCGGCGCCAGGAGGAGATCATCTGGGCCCGCGAGCAGGGCTTCACGGAGATCATCTCCCTCATCCCGGCTCCGCACAACCTGCACAACTACGACGAGCTGCAGATGCCCTGGAGGCACCGGCCCTTCAGCGCCGGCGACGACTCGGCAGAGGTGCTGGTCAGGCTGTACACCGAGATCAAGGAGCTCGTCAGCTCCAACGCCAAGGTGCTGGTGCACCAGGAGGAGCTGGGCGACCTGATCTGCGGCGTCATGGCCGGCTACCTGGTGTGGGACGACCTCATCGACAGCGGCCCCAGGGCCATCAGCATCATCGAGCAGATCACCCAGCGCCAGCTCGGCCCCTATGGCCGTGGGCTGGTGACTACGGCGCTGGCCCTCTAGCGTCGTCGACCCCATGGCCGATCGCGCGCCCGAGAACCAACCCGACGTCATAGAGCTCCGAGGGCTGCGGGCGCTCGCCATCTGCGGGGTGCTCGAGCAGGAGCGGCTCCGGCCCCAGCCCATCTCCGTGGACGTGGCGATAGAGGCCGACCTGCGCAAGGCGGGGAGCAGCGACGACCTGGCCGACACCATCGACTACGCCGAGGTTGCCTCAGAGCTCGAGGCGGTGCTCATCGGCGAGCGCTTCTCGCTCCTCGAGCACCTGGCCGAGCGCCTGGCCGAGGTGGTGCTGGCCCATCGGGGTGCGCAGGCAGTGAGCCTCACCGTGCGCAAGCTCCGGCCCCCGGTCCCCCAGCAGATCGACACCACTGGCGTGCGCATCCGGCGCACCCGCCAGGCGTGATGCGCGCCTACCTGGGGATCGGCTCCAACCTCGGCGACCGATCGGCCCACCTGGCCGCAGCGGTGGCGAGCCTCGAGGCCGTGGGCCTGTCCGGCGTCTCGCCCGTCTACGAGACCGACCCCGTGGGCGGGCCCACCGGTCAGAGGCGCTACCTCAACATCGTGGTGGCGCTCGACACCGACCTTTCGCCGCGGGCGCTGCTGGGCGTGTGCCACCGGCTGGAGTCGGCAGCGGAGCGGGTGCGCCACCAGCGATGGGGGCCCCGCACGCTCGACGTCGACATCCTGTGGATCGACGGGGTCACCGTGGCCGAGGAGGACCTCGAGATCCCCCATCCCCGCATGTGGGATCGCAAGTTCGTGCTCGCTCCCCTTGCCGACCTGGCCCCCGAGCTGGTCTCGGCCGAGAGCATCGAGAGGGCCGAGGGTCGCATAGACATGATCGGGGAGCTACGCCTGTGACGGGAGAGGGTGTGCCTGCATGATCGTCCACGAGACCATCGCCGGCTTCAGGGCCGCCCTCGACAGCGCCCGGGGGGCAGGGGCCACCGTGGGCCTCGTGCCCACCATGGGCTACCTGCACGAGGGCCACATGTCGCTGGCCAGCCGGGCGGTGGCCGAGTGCGACGTGGTCGCCCTCACCATCTTCGTGAACCCCATCCAGTTCGCGGCCGGCGAGGACCTCGACCGCTACCCCCGCGACCTCCCGCGCGACCTGGAGATGTGCGAGGCCGTGGGGGTCGACGTGGTCTTCGCCCCCTCCGTGGAGGAGATGTATCCCACTTCCCAAACGCCAGGGCCCGAGCGGCCCGCCGGCGAAGCCGGCAAGAGCGGGATGCACAGGCTCACCAACGTCTCGGTGGCCGAGCTGGGCGACACCATGGAGGGGGCCACCAGGCCGGGCCACTTCGACGGGGTGTCCACCGTGGTGGCCAAGCTCTTCAACATCGCGGGGCCGTGCAACGCCTACTTCGGCGAGAAGGACTACCAGCAGCTGGCCATCGTCGCCCGGATGGCACACGACCTCGACTTCCCGGTGGAGGTGGTGGGTTGCCCCATCGTCCGTGAGCTCGACGGGCTGGCCATGTCGAGCCGCAACGTCTACCTCACCCCCGCCGAGCGGGAGTCGGCGCCGGTGCTGTTCCGGGCCCTGCAGTCGGGTGCGGCGAGCATCCTGGCAGGCGAGCACGACCCCGATGTCGTGGCCCGACTGATGGCCGACATCATCGAGGCCGAGCCCCTGGCGCACCTCGACTACGCCGAGGTGGTCGACCCTGCCACCATGCGCCGCCCCCAGGTGATCGAGGGCGAGGTGCGATTGCTGGTGGCCGCGAGATTGGGCGCGCCCCGGCTGTTGGATAACCTGGGAGTGCGGGCTCCGTAGGGGTCCACGAAATCGATTGATCTCGACTGAACGATCCCACTGAGCACGGTGACCGAGAGGCGCCAAGCAGAGGAGTTGACGATGCGTCGGCGCATGTTGAAGTCCAAGATCCACCGGGCCCGGGTCACCGATGCGAACCTGCACTACGTGGGCTCCATCACCCTCGACTCGAAGCTCATGGAGCTGGCGAACATCCGTGAGTGGGAGCAGGTGGCTGTGGTCGACATCGACAACGGCACCCGGCTCGAGACCTATGCCATCCCCGGAGGCCCCGGTGACGTGTGCCTCAACGGCGCGGCGGCCCGCCTCGTGCAGCCCGGCGACCGGGTGATCGTGTTCTCCTACGCCGACTACGAGGAGGCCGAGCTCGAGGGCTTCGCGCCCGCGATCGTCCACGTCGACACCGCCAACCGCCCGGTCGACGAGGTGGTGGCAGCGGCCGACGCCGAGGCCGAGCGGATCTCCGGCCCGGTGCTGTACCGCGAGATCGAGGCCGACCTCGCCGACCTGGCCGGCTTCCAGGCCGACTGATCGCCTCCGCCGGCTGAGGGTTCCCAACTTCCCCTATCCCAGGCCGGAACCAACATGACCTCCTCGGGCGCCCAAGACCACCTCGACCTGCTGGTGCTGGGCAGCGGCGTGGCCGGCCTGTCGGCTGCGGTGCGAGCTGCGGGTGTCCACGGCATGCGCGTGGGGGTGCTCACCAAGGGCAGCCTCCAGCAGGCCACCACCCGATGGGCTCAGGGCGGGGTGGCCGCCGTGCTGCACGACGATCCCGACTCCACCGACCTGCACCTGGCCGACACCCTGGCCGCAGGGGCTGGCCTCTGCGACACCGACGCCGCCCGGGTTCTCGTGGACGAGGGGCCTGGAAGGGTGAACGAGCTCATCGGCCTCGGCGCCATGTTCGACCGCGACGAGGCGGGCCGGTACCAGCTGGCCAGGGAGGGTGGCCACAGCATGGCCCGCATCCTGCACGCCGGCGGTGCGGCCACCGGGGCCGAGATCGAGCGGGCCCTGGTGGAGGCCGTGAGGGCGACCGCCGCGGCCCTCCACGAGAACACCTTCGCCCTCGACCTCATCGTCACAGGAGGGCGCTGCGCGGGGGTGACCATGCTCGGTCCCGACGGCACGCGCGGCGAGGTGCGAGCCAGCCACGTGCTGCTGGCGACGGGGGGAGCCGGCCAGATCTTCGCCGTCACCACCAACCCGGTGGAGGTGACGGGCGACGGCGTGGCCATGGCCCTGCGGGCGGGGGCTGCCGTGGCCGACCTGGAGTTCATGCAGTTCCACCCCACCGCCCTGCACCACCCCCGCATGCCCAGGCCGTTGCTGTCGGAGGCCCTCCGCGGCCATGGGGCGCTGCTGCGCGACGCCGAGGGCCAGCGGTTCGTCGACGAGCTCGCCCCGCGTGACGCGGTGTCGCGCGCCATGACCCAGCGGATGGCGGAGCAGGGCGTGGACCACATGTGGCTCGACGCCACGGTCCTCGACGGCTTCGACCAGCGGTTCCCCACCCTCAGCGAGCAGGTGCGCTCCATCGGGCTCGACCCGGCCACCGACTGGCTCCCCATCGCCCCCGCCGCCCACTACCTGTGCGGCGGTGTGGTGACCGACCTCGACGGGGCCTCTTCGCTGCCGGGTCTGTGGGCTGCCGGCGAGGTGGCCTGCTCCGGTGTGCACGGAGCCAACAGGCTCGCCTCGAACTCGCTGCTCGACGGGATGGTCTTTGCCTTCAGGGCCGTGGAGGCCGTGGAGGCGGGGCGGGAGAGCCCAGCGCCCACCGGTGCGATGCGAGCGGTGATGGGGGCGCCACCCGGGGTGATCGGCGGCAGGGCGCTGGTGGCGCCCGTGCACCCCGCCCTCTCCGAGGTGCTCGCCCGGGCAGGCGAGCAGGCCCAGCAGGAGCAGGCGGAGATGGCGGAGGAGGGCGCCGCCGCCGATCCCGTGGCAACCCTGCGCGACCAGCTCCAGCGCACCATGACCACCGAGGCAGGCGTGCTGCGCTCGGCGGCCTCGCTGGGTGTGGCTGCCAAGGTGATCTCGGAGGTGAGCGAGGCCATCGCCGCCTCCCCTGCCGACCGGGTGGCTGCGGCCGTGGCCAATCTGGCCACGGTGGCCGGCGCCATGGTGGCCATGGCCGGGGCCCGCGAGGAGAGCCGAGGTTCCCACACCCGCACCGACTTCCCCGAGCGCGACGACCAGCGGTGGCTGTGCCGCTTGGTGTTGGGCGATGCTGGTGCGCTGTGACTGACCTGTACGAACCGCCCCGGGCAGCGGTGGCCGAGGCCGTGAGGGTGGCGCTGGCGGAGGACCTCTTGCCTCTCGGCGACATCACGTCGTGCCTGCTCGACGCCGGGGCCCGGGCGACGGCGGCCTTCGTCGCCCGTGAGCCCGGCGTGCTGGCGGGCACCGCCTGCGCCACAGAGGCCTTCGCCCAGGTGGACCCCTCGGTGCAGGTCTCGTGGGCGGCCCTGGATGGCTCGAAGGTCGCCCCCGGCCAGGTGCTGGGCCAGGTGCAGGGCCGGCTGTCGTCGGTGCTCACCGCCGAGCGCACCGCCCTCAACTTCCTCGGCCACCTCTCCGGGGTGGCCACGCTCACGGCTCGCTACGTCGACGCCGCTGCCGCCACCAGCCCGGCGACTCGCGTGTGGGACACCCGCAAGACCACGCCCGGCCTGCGGAGCCTCGAGAAGGCCGCCGTGCGCGCCGGTGGTGGCGCCAACCACCGGGGGAACCTCTCCGATGCCGTGCTCTTGAAGGACAACCACCTGGTGGGCCTGGGCATCGCCGAAGGTGTCCGCAGGGCTCGTGCCCAGTGGCCGGGCCGCACGGTCCACGTGGAGTGCGACCGCCTCGACCAGGTGCTGGAGGCGGTGGGAGCTGGAGCCGATGCCGTGCTGCTCGACAACATGAGCCCCCGGGAGGTGGGCGAGTGCGTGGCCGCCGTCGAGGCGGCTTCCGGTGGTCGTGGCGCCGGCCGGCCGCTGGTGGAGGTCTCCGGTGGCGTCGACCTGGAGACCATCGCTGCCTACGCCCAGCGGGGGGTCGACTGCATATCGGTGGGCCGGCTCACCAGCTCGGCCCCCGCGCTCGACCTCGGGCTCGACATCTCGCCGGCTGCTGCAACCTGAGGGACGGGGGACGAACGGTGCTGATAGCGATCGATGCAGGCAACACCCAGACGGTGGTGGGCCTCTACGACATGGAGGTGGAGCCGTCGAGCGACCGCCGGCCCGAGACCGGCCTGCTCGACCACTGGCGCGTCGCCACCCAGGCCGACCGCACGGCCGACGAGACCGCCGTGCTGCTCCAGGGCTTCCTGGGCCTGCGCGGCTACTCGCTCGACGACCTGGCCGGCATGGCCGTGTCGTCGGGGGTTCCCCGCGTCACGGCCAGCCTGCGCGACCTCGCCCAGCGCTACCTCACCTTCGACCCCGTGGTGATAGAGCCGGGCGTGCGCACCGGCATCTCCATCAACTACGAGAACCCCAAGGAGGTCGGCGCCGACCGCATCGCCAACGCCGTGGCGGCCTTCGACCTGTACGGCGGGCCCACGATCGTGGTCGACTTCGGCACCGCCACCACCTGCGACGCCGTCTCGGCCACGGGCGAGTACCTGGGTGGCGCCATCGCCCCGGGCATCGAGATAAGCATGGACGCCCTGGTGGGCAGGGCCGCCGCCCTGCGGGCCGTGGAGCTGCGCGAGCCCCGCAACGTGCTGGGCCGCTCCACCGTGGAGTCGATCCAGTCGGGCGCCGTCTACGGCTTCGCCGCCCAGGTCGACGGGCTCTGCGAGCGCATCCAGGCCGAGCTGGGGCCGTCGAAGATCATCTCCACCGGCGGCCTGGCCGACCTCATCACGCCGCTCTCCACCTACATAACCGGGGCCGAGCCCTGGCTCACCCTCTACGGCCTCCGCCTGGTCTACGAGAAGAACTAGAGAGGGCGACGCTGCGAAGCAGAGCGGAGCAGCTAGGGAGACGACACTCGGATCGGCGAAGCCGGCGGCGACGACGCATGCGGAGTCGGCGCAGATGTCATAGCGAGGCGGAGCCGAGCAGGTGGGTGGCTGCGGCGCGCAGGGAGCCGGTGGCCTCGCCGTCGGGCAGGGCGTCGAGCGAGGTGAGCGCCTCGTCGATGAAGCCCCGGGCGGTCACCAGAGCAGACTCCACGCCGCTGCCCTCCCTCACGATCTTGCGCGCCACCTCCAGCTGGTCGGCGGCCAGGGGCTCGCCCAGCAGGTCACGCAGCTGGTCGGCGCCCGAGCCTCCCTCGGCCAAGGTGCGGATCACCGGAAGGGTGTAGATGCCCTCCACCAGGTCGTGGCCCACGGGCTTGCCGATGGCCTCGGGCGTTGCCACCACGTCGAGCACGTCGTCGACCACCTGGAAGGCCATCCCGTAGCCCTGGCCGAACCTGGTGAGCGCGTCCACCTGCTCCCCGGTGAGGGCGCCGGTGAGCGCCCCGATCCGGCAGGCGCTGGCCAGCAGGGCGGCCGTCTTGCCCGCTATGGCCGTCATGTACGACTCCTCCGAGCGGTCCACGTCGAAGGCGTGCTGCAGCTCCAGCACCTGGCCCTCGCAGAGCCGGGCGATGGTGGCAGCCAGCAGGCCGGCCACCTCGGTGCCGATCGCCGCTGCGATCTCCGAGGCCTTGGCCAGCAGGTAGTCGCCGGCCAGGATGGCCTTGAGGTTGCCCCAGCGGGCGTTCACGCTCTCCACCGTGCGGCGCATGGCAGCGTGGTCCATCACGTCGTCGTGGTACAGGGAACCCAGGTGCACCAACTCCACGGCGATGGCGCCCTGCACCACGTCGTGGCCGGCAGGCGCCATCCGGGGGCTCGGTGTGGCCGCCGCCACCAGGGAGAACGCCGGCCGCACCCTCTTGCCGCCGGCCTTCATGAGGTGGCTGGCGATCTCCGTGAGGAAGGGGTCGGCCGAGATCACCGCTGCCCGGAGGCCCTCCTCCACCCGCTCCAGATCGGAGCGGAGAACGGGAAGAGAGAGCAGGGGGTTGGGTGTTGGCACCTCTGAACGTTATTCGCACCGCTAGCCGATGCCCCAACTGGCCCGGTTAGAATTGATTACGGCCTTTTCCCAGGTCGGGGAACCAGGAGGCAATCGCCTTGTTCGAGCGTTTCACAGATAGGGCCCGCCGGGTCGTCGTTCTGGCTCAAGAGGAGGCCCGCCTCCTCAACCACAACTACATCGGCACCGAGCACATCCTCC
>CAYNQN010000042.1:0-12951 GCA_964399375.1 uncultured Rhabdothermincola sp.
ACGTCGAGGGGGGTCGTCCCCGAGCACCACCCGCTCAGCCTGGGGCCGTCGGGGATCGTGGGCTACGAGGCGCCGGGCGCGGCGATCTCCGATGCCGACCTCGTCGTCGCCATCGGCAGCCGCCTCTCCGACCTCCAGCTGGCCAGGGGCGCCCTGCTCCCGCCAGGCGCTCCGATCGTGCAGGTCGACATAGATGCCGGCGCGCTGGGGCGGGACCACGACGTGACCGTGGGCATCACCTCGGACGCAAGGGTCTTCGCCGAGGAGCTCGTCCCCGCGCTCGAGAGCGCCGAGGTGCCGGTCTCCGACGAGCGCCGGAGGTGGACCGACCGGGTCTCCGAAGAGGCCCGCAGCTCGATCGACTCCTGGGTCGACAGCGGCCCCGACAACGGGAAGGTGCAGCCCCAGGAGGTCGTGGCCGCGCTGATGGATCAGCTGCCCGCCGACGCCATCCTCACGCACGGCGCGGGCGACCACGCCTTCTACGGCTTCATGGTGCCCGTCGACCCGCCCGGCACCCACCTGATGTCCACCACCCTCGGCGCCATGGGCTGCGCCCTCGGCCTCGCCATGGGGGCCAAGATCCGGAGGCCCGCGCAGACGGTCGTCGCGTGCACGGGGGACGGCGAGCTGATGCTCCAGATCGGCGACCTGGAGACCCTGGCCCGCGAGGAGCTCCCGGTGGTGGTGGTGGTCTTCAACAACTTCCGGCTGGGCTCGCAGCGCAAGCGGGTGGAGGCCTACGGGCCCGCCATCGGCGTGGACCACACCAACCCCGACCTGGCCCAGCTGGCCGAGCTGTTCGGCTGCCTGGGCCTGCGGGTGGACACGCCCGGCACCTTTGCCGCAGCGCTTGCCGAAGCCCTCGCCTCGGGGCGCCCGGCGCTCATCGACGTCATCGTCGACCCGGAGGCCCGGCCGCCGCGCATCGACCTCAGCCGGAGGGCTCACTAGATGAGCACCGTCACCATCGGCTTCTTCGACGGTGTGCACCTCGGGCACCAACGGATCCTGAGCATCGCCCGCGAGCGCGCGGCCGCCGAGGGCCACGAGCCCACGGTGGTCACGTTCGACCGACACCCGCGTGAGGTCGTGGACCCGGCCAACGCTCCTCGCCTCCTGATGGCCCACGAGCTCCGGCTCGCCACCGTGGCCGAAGCAGCGGGCGGGAGCGTGCACGTCCTCGAGTTCGACCAGTGGCTGAGGAGCCTCAGCCCAGCGGAGTTCGTGGACGTGGTCATCGTGGAGCGCCTGGCGGCCAAGAGGGTCGTGGTGGGCGAGAACTTCCGGTTCGGCAGTCGCGCCGCCGGCGACGTGGACGTGCTGACGGCGCTCTGCGCCGAGCGCGGCATCGAGGTGGAGGGGGTGCCGCTCGTGCGCCTGGAGGGACAGGTCGTCTCGTCCAGTGCCATCAGGGAGGCGATCCTCCGGGGACAGCTGGAGTGGGCGAGCTCGATGCTCGGTCGCCCGGTCCAGGTCCAGGTTGAAGGCGAGACCCCGGACGCCGTCGCGAAGGGGGACTTGATCTCGGACGAGCAGGCAGGCTGGTCGACCACGAGTGCAGAGGAGGCCCCATGGGCGATCTCGATCTCTACGGGATGGTGAGCCCGGGCTGGGAGGTGAGCGGGCGCGCCTACCGCGACACCGAGGTGTTCCAGGCCGAGAACGAGCGGGTCTTCGAGCGGTGCTGGATCTACCTGGCGCACGAGAGCGAGATCGCCGAGCCCGGCTCCTGGAAGGCGGCCGTGGTGGCGGGCCAACCGGTGGTGGTGGTGCGCGACGAGGACGGCAGAGTGCACGGGTTGCTCAACCGGTGCAGGCACCGGGCGGCATCGGTGTGCCAGGGCCAGTCGGGGAGCGCCCACATGTTCCGGTGCGCCTACCACGGCTGGACCTACGGCCTCGACGGATCGCTGAAGGCGGTCACCTACGACCAGGCCTACGACTCGCTGGATCGCTCGAAGCTGGGCCTCACCCCCCTCGGGGCGGTCGACACCTTCCGGGGTTTCGTCTTCGGCCGGCTCTCGCCCGAGGGCCCGACCCTGGAGGAGTACCTGGGGGCGGCGGCGCCCTACCTGGAGATGGTGGCCGACCAGGGCACCGACGGCATCGAGCTCTCAGCGGGCGTCCAGCGCCTCTCGTACCGGGGCAACTGGAAGCTCCAGGTGGAGAACACGATCGACAACTACCACTTCGCCTTCGTGCACAAGAGCTACCTGGAGATCCTCCGGGAGCGCTCGGGCACGTCTTCGACGATGGTCCGCAACATCCTGAAGAACCCCACCTGGCGCACCATCGACCTCGGCAACGGACACTCCGTGGCCGAGTTCGGCGACCCCCGCACCGGCGGGCACGGCGTGGGCATCGGGACGCTGCCGTTCAACCTCATCATCTTCCCAACGCTGGGGTTCGTGGGTGCGCAGCTGCGCCAGGTGATCCCGCTCGGCCCGTCGGAGACGGAGGTGCGCCTCTACCCGATGATGATGCGCGGAGCCCCTCCCGAGGAGAGCGCAGCGCTGCTGCGCGCCCACGAGGGCTTCTACGGCCCGGCCGGCTTCGGCGGGCCCGACGACCTGGAGGTGGCCTTCGAGCGGGTGACCGACGGCCTCGACGCCACGGTGGAGGACCACGTGGTGTTCAGCCGCGGGGCCGCCACCGAGGAGCAGGCACCCGATGGCTCCCGCGTGGGCTCGTCGGCCGACGAGGTGCCGCAGCGGGCCTTCTACCGCCAGTGGGCGCGGATGATGGAGGCGCTCTCATGAGCACCCCCGGCACCGAGAACGACGGCATCGGCATCGGATCGCCCGACGCGCTCCGCAGCGCGCCCGTTGGCTTTCCCGACGCCTCATCCGAGGAGTGGAGCGAGGCCTACCAGCTGCTCGCCCGCGAGGGTCAGCTCCTCGACGACCACCGGTACGACGAGTGGAGCGATCTGTACACCGAGGACTGCGTCTACTGGGTCCCCATCCGCCGGGACGACCCCGATCCCGAGCGAGACGTGTCGATCGCGTACGACGACCACGGCCGCATGCGTGAGCGCATCGAGCGGATGCGCAGCGGGTTCATGTACGCGCAGGACCCGCCGTCGCGCACCTCACGGCTCATGGGGAGCGTGCAGGTGTGGCGCGCGGGCGAGGGCGCCCTGCAGGTGAGGTCGAGCTTCGTGGTCACCGAGCTGCGGCGCGAGCGCAGGACGGTCTACTCCGGCACGGCTCACCACATGCTGCGATCCGAGGAAGGCAGGTTGCGCATCTCGCGCAAGACCGTGCTCCTCGTCGACAGCGACTCCCCCCTGGGGAACCTCACGTTCATCCTCTAGACCCCTTCATCCTCTCAAGGAGGTGCGGTGGAAGACCTGCAAGGCAAGGCGTTGGCCGTCTTCGGGGGCAGCTCCGGGATCGGCTGGGCGATCGCTGCCCGAGCAGCGGGGCTGGGGGCGTTCGTGACCGTCGCCGACCCCGCGAGCCCGCCCGGGGGCGAAGAGCAGATCGATCACGCACCGTGCGACGCCACCAACCCCGTGGCCGTGCGGGACGTGCTGAGCCAAGTGGTCGACCGCAAGGGCCGGCTGGACGGGGTGGTGACCTGCGTCGGCGGGGGGCACCTCGGCGAGATCGACGAGATGTCCCTCGACGACTGGGACGCCGAGGTGAGGTTCAACCTCACGAGCGCGTTCGTGACTTGCCAGGCGGCGCTGCGGATCATGAGGGGCCAGGGTGCGGGCTCGCTCGTGACCACCAGCAGCTCCTACGGGGTGCTGCCCGGGCCCGACAGGGTCGCCTACGCGGCGGCCAAGGCGGGGGTGATCGGCTTCACGCGCTCGCTGGCGGTGGCCGCTGCGCCCAACGGGGTGAGGGCTAACTGCATCGCCCCCGGCCCCACCGACACGCCGCGCTTTCGTGCCATGAACGGCGGTGACGCCGGCGTGGAGGAGCTGCGCCGCTCGATGCTGCTGGGCTTCGTGCCAGAGCCCTCCGACTGCGCCGAGGTGGCCGCGTTCCTGCTCTCGGATGCCTCCCGGAGCATCACGGGCCAGGTGATCCACGTGAACGGCGGCACCTACATGCCATGAGCTGCCGCCGGTAGCGGCAAGAGCTGCGTTGCAGGGAGATCTGACACACCGGAGAGTGGAGACATGGACAACGAGCTGTACGACTTCAGCACGATGGTTCGTCGGCAGCCCCTGGAGCTGCCCGGCGGCGCTCGCATCGCGTTCTGGATCGGGGTGAACGTGGAGCACTACGAGCTGGGCAAGCCGGCGCTCAGCATGGCGCCCTTCACGGCCGAGATGGTGCCCGACGCCCTCAACGCCGGCTGGCGCGACTACGGGCTGAGGGTGGGCCTCTGGCGCATCGCCGACATCCTCGAACGCTACGGGGTGCGCCCGAGCATCCTGCTCAACAGCGCGGTGTGCACCCTCTACCCCGAGGTCATCGAGGAGGGGAACATCCGCGGCTGGTCGTGGGTGGCCCACGGCAGGGACAACTCCACGCTCCAGTCGCTCATGGGCGAAGATGAGGAACGTCAGTACCTGACCGAAGTGATAGACACTATCTCTGAGCACTGCGGCACCAGGCCGGTGGGTTGGCTCAGTCCCGTGTTGCAGCCGTCGATGGCCACGCACCACCTGCTGGCTGAGCTGGGGATGAGCTACCTCCTCGACTGGGCCAACGACGATCATCCCTACGACTTCAACACGAGGTCGGGACGGTTGATATCCGTCCCCTACTCGAGCGAGGTGAACGACATACCCATGTTCTGCTTCCGCAACCAGGACGGGCCCGCCTTCGAGCGCGCCCTCGTCGACCAGTTCGACGTGCTCCGGGCAGAGGGAGGCAGGGTCATGGGCGTGGGCATCCACCCCTTCCTGATCGGCCAGCCCTACCAGTCGAAGTACCTGGCGTCGGCCCTCGAGCACATCGTCTCGCACGACGACGTGTGGGTGACCACCAGCGACGAGATCGCCTCGTGGTACGCGGAGGCCACGTCGTGACGGCCGGGGTGGGGGGCAAGGTTGGCGAGGGCAAGGCTGGCCAGGGGAATGGCTCGGGCTTGCCCAGCGCCGCCATGGACGCCTTCGGCGAGTGGGCCGACGTGAACGAGGAGACCCGGAACCAGGACTTCCGGGAGTACGTGATCTCCATCGCCCACGCCCGCTTCGTCATGCGCAAGGTCCTGCGCATCGTCAACCAGGAGGCCAAGGAGGCGGGCCTCGAGCCGCTCCAGCACCAGGCGCTCCTGCAGATCTACGGGTCCGACGGCGACCTCATCCCCGTGCACTGGGTGTCGGCCCGCCTCGACGTGGCGCCGGCCTTCGCCTCGCGGCTCACCAAGCAGCTGGAGGACATGGGCCTCGTCCAGCGCACCCCGTCGACCACCGACCGCAGGGTGATCGGCCTGAGCGCCACGCCCGAAGGGGTCGAGAGGCTCCGCCAGATCGACCACGCCGTTCACCGCGAGATCGCCTACTTCCAGGGCGAGATCGACGAGCGGGAGCGGGCGGCCGCCCTGGCCATCTTCGCGTTCTACGTGGGGTTGCCCAGGGACTCCGAGCTGGGAGAGGCCATCCGGCGGGCGCTCCAGGCAGCACCCCCGGGAACGCCTCCGCCCTCGGTCTCCTAGCGGCGCTTAGCCCGCCAACGCCGGGCCCACCTCGCGGTACGAGCCGCGGTGGTGCAGCAGCGGCGAGCCGTCCTGGGCCCGGCCGATCTGCCTGGCCTCGCCCAGCAGCACCACGCCGCTGCCCGCCTGCATCTGCGACACGAGGTCGAGGTCGAAGTAGGCCAACGCCCCGTCGATGGCGGGGGGTGCTTCGGGGTCGTCCTGGTCGAGGACCCAAGCGGGGTCGAGCGTCTTGTCGTCACCGGGCTTGGCGCAGTGGTCCGAGATGTGGGCCAGGGCGCTCGACAGCGTGTTCACGCCGAAGCGGCCGGCCTGCTTGATCCCCTCGTAGGTGCGGTTGGCCGCGTTCACGCACACCACCTCCATCACGGGGTCGTACGAGGCGCTGGCGAACGCGGTGGCCGTCATGCCCGACGGCCTGCCCCCCTCGTCACGAAAGGTGATGACCGTCACAGTTGCCGCCACACTGGACAGGGCGGCCTTGGCCGCATCCGCAGAAGCCGGGATGAAGGACATCGCCATGATGGAATCTCCTCGATCAGGGTTTTAAGTATAATAGTTGAGTAGCTTACTTTTTACAACTAGTTCCTGGGCCAGGATCGGTCAGCCGGCCCTTTACTTATGTTTACTACTTGACTTAAGATATCATCTTCAATAATCTAGTTTTGTTGGAGGACACCCGGGGCACTTGGGTGCGAGGGGCCGCACCGTCTCCAGCAAGAACCAAAGGAGCAACGAAGATGCGCAGATTCAGCGTCCTATCGGTGACAGCTCTGGCGATGGCGCTGGTGCTGAGCGCCTGCGGGGGAGGCGGGAGCGACTCCGCCTCCGGCGACGGCTCGTCGAGCGACACGTCTTGCGAAGACGTCGACCTCTCGACGCCGCCCGCACAGCCGGTCCAGATCAACTACGGCCGCGGCCTGGTGGCCGACGAGCCCATCTGGATACTCCAGGCGAACCCGTCGGTCACGCCCAACCAGGGCAAGTGGTACGACATCAGCCTCACGCCGTTCCGTTCCGTGGAGGACCGCTTCACCGGCTTCCAGTCGGGTGAGCTCCAGGGGTTCACCGGCAACCCGCCGGCCGTCGTGAAGGCCAAGTCGGCCGGCCTGCCCGTGACCGTCCTGGGCACGCTCATGCGTGAGTCGGACGAGGGCTTCGTGAGCCGGTTCCTGACGCTGGAGGGGAGCGGCATCAACTCGATCTCCGACCTCGAGGGCAAGAAGATCGGCATCTTCGACCTCGGGTCCGACACCGACCTGGCGGCCAAGTCGGCCGTTGCCAGGGCCGGCTACGACTTCCAGACCGACGCCGAGTACGTGGTGCTCCCGGCCCCCGCCCAGGAGGAGGCGCTGCGCACCGGCCAGATCGACGTGGCCACGATCGTGGAGCCCTTCTACACGCAGGCGATGAAGAAGGGCGGCGTGGTCGAGGTGTTCGACGCCCTCACCGGCCCGGGCATGGAGCGCGACGTTCAGTGGGTGGTGTTCGACTCCGGGTTCGTCGACGACAACCTGGCGGCCGTGTGCGCCTTCATGAGCGACTTGGAGGCGGCCACCACCTGGTACAACGCCAACCTCGACAAGGCCCGCACGCTCTTCGTCGAGAAGCAGATGACCCAGTCGCCGCTGGAGGTGTTCCTCGCAGCCCAGGACTGGGTGCACCCGAACGACCTGGCCGTGAGCGCCTCGGAGATCGACGCCCTGATCGATCAGATGATCGCGTATGGGATCCTGACAGAGAACCAGCGGGTCTCCGCGACAGAGCTCTTCCGGTCGGGGGTCACGTCGGAGAGGAGCTAGCCATGCTCGAGGGAGCGGCCACCAACGGGTCCTCGTCCACGAGGCCCGTGCTCGAGATCCGGGACGTCGCCAAGAGCTTCACCAGGTCACGCCGCACCGTCGAGGCGCTCTCGGGCACCTCGCTCTCGGTCCAGGATGGCGAGTTCCTCACCATCCTCGGGCCGAGCGGGTGCGGCAAGAGCACGCTGCTCCACATAGCCGGCGGCTTCGAGACGGCCACCTCGGGCGAGGTGCTCCTGCGGGGCGAGCCCGTGGTGAAGCCGGGCCGCCACCTGGGCATGGTCTTCCAGCAGGCGACCCTCTACCCGTGGTGGACCGTCATCCAGAACGTCTCGTGGCCATACGAGGTGGGTGGTGCCTCCCGGAAGCAGGCGCGCGCCAGGGGCCAGGAGCTGCTCGAGAAGGTGGGCCTCGGCGGGTTCGGCACCGCTTACCCGGGTGAGCTATCGGGAGGGATGCGCCAGCGCGCCGCCCTCGCTCGCACCCTCGCGCTGGAGCCCGAGGCCCTCTTGATGGACGAGCCCTTCGGCGCGCTCGACGCCCTCACCCGCGAGGTCATGCAGGAAGAGCTCAACCGCATCTGCCAGGAGACCGGCCTCACCGTGGTGTTCGTGACCCACGACATCTACGAGGCCGTGTTCCTGGGCGATCGGGTGGCGGTCATGAGCGCACGGCCGGGCCGCATCATCGAGATCGTCGACATAGAGCTCCCCAGGCCACGCGGCGAGGAGACCAAGAAGAGCGTGGAGTTCCTCGACTACCACAACCGGCTCTGGGGGCTGCTCCGAGAGGAGCAGCGCAAGGTATCGGTGGGCGAGAGTTGAAGGCGCTGCTGGCTGCGCGCTGGCCGGTGTCGCTCGCCGCCGCCGTGGTGGTGCTCCTGGGCTGGCAGCTCGCCTGGGCCCTGGACATGCTCCCCAGCTACGTGCTGCCCCCCAGCCAGGTGATCGCAGGCATGGTGGACGGCTACACCGAGGGCGACTTCTGGTCGGCCACCGCCATCAGCCTCAAGCGCGTCCTGGCCGGCTTCCTCCTGGGGGCCGGGGTGGGGGTGCTGGTCGGCCTGGTGGCGGGTGGCGTGCGCCTGGTCGACGACGTGGTCGACCCCCTGGTGGCTCTCACCTACGCCCTCCCGAAGATCGCGCTGTTCCCCGTGGTGGCCGTGTGGATGGGCTTCTCCGACCCCGCCAGGGTGCTGATCATCGCCGTGTCGTGCTTCTACCCCGCCTACATCAACACCATGAGTGGCACCAGGGACGTCGACCCCCACCTCCTCTGGGTGGCCCGCAACGTGGGGGCCAACCGGGTTGAGCGGTTCCGCAGCGTCGTGCTGCGAGCCGCCACGCCCCAGATCTTCGTGGGGTTGAGGATCAGCCTCGCCCTCGCGCTCGTGGTGCTCTTCTCGGTGGAGGTCATCTCGGCCGGCGGCGGGCTGGGCGGGATCATCTACCAGGCGTACCTGGGCGGGAACTACGAGCGGATGTACGGGTCGATGCTCGCGCTGGCCCTCGTGGGGTTCGTCGGAGACCGCGTCGTCGTGATGGTGGGCCGGGCCGTCACCAAGGGCCAGGAGCTGGAGCTCGCCCGCTATGCGTGAGGCGGTCGAGGTCGAGCTCGTGGAGGATCCCGCGAAGATCGAGGACGACGGGCCCGCGCTCGAGCGGGAGCGCTTGTGGGCCCGGGGCCGCGCGTGGTCGAACCGCTCCAGGTGGGTGCGGCTCGGGAGCGTGCTCGCGGTGATCGTCGCCTGGCAGATCGCTTCGGCGGTGGCGAACAACCGCCTGATGCCGTCGTTCACGGCGATCGTCTCGGCCCTCTTCGAGGAGCTTCAGAACGGTCGCTTCTGGGACCAGGTCTTCGTCACCCTGCAGCGGGGCTTCACGGGGTTCCTCATCGCTTGCGTGGCCGGATCGGTCTTGGGGTTCGTCATGGCCCGCAACCGTGTCGCCGACGCGATCGTCGAGCCGTTCCTGGCCGCCACCTACCCCGTGCCCAAGATCGCGCTCTACCCCTTCTTCATCTTCATCTTCGGCATCGGGTCGAGCTCGAAGATCGCCCTGGTGGCGCTGGAGTGCCTCTACCCGATCGCGTACAACGTCTACAGAGGGGTGCGCTCGACCCCGGGGCCCATGCTCTCGGTGGCGGCCAACGTCGGCGCGAGCCGCTTCCGCCGCTTCCGGCAGGTGATCGCCCCCAGCGCCCTGCCCTCGTTCCTCACGGGCGTGCGCGTGGCCCTGCCCATCATGTTGCTGGTGATCGTGGTGACCGAGCTCATCGGCGAGAGCCGGGGCATGGGCTTCCTCATCCGGAACTTCAGCTCCAACTTCCAGCCCCAGAAGGCGCTGGCGGTGGTGCTGTTCCTGGGGATCCTGGGCTGGGCGTTCGACCGGCTGATCGTGCTGATCGACACCAAGGTGGTCTTCTGGAAGGGCAGGTCTGATGTCTAGCGAGGGCCCCTTGCGGATAGTGGTACCCGACCTGATCTCCCCCTCGTACTTCCCCGCTCTCGCGGCGGTGGAGCTGGGCTGCCTCGAGCGGCGAGGCTTCGAGGCCGACCTCTCGCTCATGTTCCCGGTCACCGACGCCGTGGCGGCCCTGCGCGCCGGCGAGGTGGACGTGGTCGCCGGAGCGGCGCACACCGTCTTCCACGAGGCCGGCGACGACCTCGACGTGTGCCTGATGGCGGCCCTCTCGCATCGCACCTACTGGTTCCTGGTGCTGCGCTCCGACCTGGAGATCCAGGTCTGGGACGATCTCCCGCGTGCCATGGGGTTGCGCATCGCCGCCGCCCCGGGCCCCGATGCCGCCCTGCAGCTCGCTCTCGAGCGCGCCGACGTTGGGCCGGGCTCGGTGGAGCTGGTGCCCGTGCCGAGCATCCCCGAGCTGGGGCCTTCGTTCGGTGTGCAGGCGGCCAGGGCACTGCAGCGGGGAGAGGTCGACGGCTTCTGGGCGAACGGCATGGGTGCAGAGCTGGCCGTGAGGGAGGGGATCGGGCGGGTGGTCACCGACGCCCGGCGCTCGCTGCAGCCCCCGGGCCTGTCCCACTACACGTTTGCCGCCCTGATGGCGCGGCGGGCCGACGAGCACGATGAAGGCGTGCTGGCAACGGTCGGGGCTCTGGTGGAGGCTCACGAGATCCTGCGGCGAGACCCGAACGCCGCCGGCTCGCAGGTGGCCGGCCGGCTCTTCCCCCCGTTGGAGGCATCGCTGGCCGGCGAGCTCGTGGCTCGTGACGCCCCCTTCTACGAAGCGGCCATCGAGCCCTCGGAGGTGTCCGACCTGTCGGCCTTCGCCAGGGCCATCGGGTCGACCACGCTCGAAGGCTCGTACGACCAGGTCGTGTCGTCGGCTGCGAGGGCCCTGTGGTGAGGGGCCCTGTGGTGAGGGGACCCGTGGTGAGGGTTCCGCGGTGAGCGCCCTGCGGGTCAGCTGCCTCCAGCTCGCGTCGCCCCAGGAGGGCAGGCCACTGATGGCACACGTCGACGACGCGGTCGACCTGGTGCGCTCCACGCGCGGCGCCGATCTGGTCGTGCTGCCCGAGATGTGGCACGTGGGCTACTTCGGCTTCGACAACTACGAGCGCGAAGCGGTGGCGCTGGCCGAGAGCGAGCTGCTGAGGCGCTTCTCGGCGGTCGCGGCCGAGCTCGGGAGCACCATCCACATGGGCAGCGTGGTGGAGCGCGACGGGGGCCTCTACAACACGAGCATCGTGTTCGGGCCCGACGGCGCCGAGCTGGCTCGCTACCGCAAGATCCACGTGTTCGGCTACGGCTCGAGGGAGAGGGAGCTGCTCACGGCCGGCGAAGAGGTGGTCACCTTCCCCCTCGCCGAGGAGCGCGCCGGCATGGCGACCTGCTACGACCTGCGGTTCCCCGAGCTGTTCCGCTCGATGGTCGACGACGTGGCTCTGTACGTGATCCCGGCCGCCTGGCCTGCGACGCGCGTCGAGCACTGGAGGTCGCTCCTCGTTGCCCGGGCCATCGAGAACCAGGCCTTCGTGATCGGCTGCAACGCGGCCGGCAACGACCGGGGCGTGGCCCTCGGCGGCAACAGCGCCGTCGTCGGCCCCTACGGAGAGATCATCGCCCAGGCCGGCTCGGAGCCCACCCGGCTCGACGCCGAGATCGACCTGGACGAGGTGAAGTCCCTGCGATCCTCGTTCCGAGTGCTCGAGGACCGCTCGTTCGATCCCCCTGGGCGTCGGGGCGCCAGCGCCGTCGCTCCCTCGCCCGGGGGGTCGTGGCGCTCATGAGGATCGAGGTCGCCGGCGAGGGCCGGACCGTCGACGTCGAGCCGTCGCGGCTCTTCGTGGCCGGCTTCACGGGGCGCGACCGTGAGGCGGTGGAAGCCCACCTGGCCGAGCTGGAGGAGCTGGGCATCAAGGCGCCGCCGTCGACCCCCACGCTCATGAGGCTCGATCCAGCCCTGCTCACGTCGTCGGAGAGCGTCGAGGTGGGCGGCGAGCGCACGTCGGGCGAGGTCGAGCCAGTGCTCGTCTTCCACGAGGGCCGGGCCCTGCTGGCGGTGGGGAGCGATCACACCGATCGAGAGATCGAGCGGCGCGACATCGCCGAGAGCAAGGCGGCGTGCCCGAAGGTCGTCTCGGCGCGGGCGCTGGCGCTCGAGCAGTTGGGCGACCCCGACTCGCTGGTGCTGCGGAGCTGGGTGGACGGCGTCGCCTACCAGCAGGGGACGATGGTCCAGATCGCACCCGTGGAGGAGCTGATCTCGTTCCTGCGCTCTCAGGACGTGGAGCCGGCCGACGGCGACTTCGTGTTCCTGGGCACCATCCCCGTGATCGGTGGCGACATGCGCTTCGGCGAGCGCTTCCGCGGCACGCTGGAAGATCCCTCTGGCGGCGAGGTCCTCGCCGTCGACTACCAGGTGGCCCACCGCCCGGCCTGAGGGCCTCAGGCCGTGCGGTCAGCGTCGTGCGAGCTGGAGGGCAAGGTCGAAGGCGTCGTGGATGGCATCGTGCAGCGTGCCCAGCCTGAGGGCCGAGCCGATGAGCTGCACGTTGGCTCCCCGGGCCCGCAGGTCCTCTGCCAGGTCGAGCCTCGGGGCCCGCCCGGTGGCGTGCACGATCACCTCGGCGGGCAGCGTGGAGGCGCCGCCTGGCCCCTCCACCTCCACACCCGTGCCGGTGATGGCCCTGGCGGTCGTCGAGGTGAGGACGCTGGCGCCCGCCGACGAGAGGGCCTCGCCGTAGGTGTCGAGCTGCATCCGGGGCTCGCCGGGGAGGATCCGCGGAGCCCGCTCGACAACCGTGACGATCGCACCATCCCCCTGGAGGCTCAGGGCGGTCTGGGCTCCCGTGGGCCCGGCACCGATGACCACGACGGTCCTCTCGGCGAGCCGAGACACCAGGGCCTCCCGGGCAGAGAGCACGTTGCCCGCGTCGACTCCCGGCAGGGCAGGTGGTCGGGGAGCGGCACCCGTCGCGATCACCACGAGGTCGGCGTCGGCGCACGTGGATGCGTCGGCCGGCCCGGCCAGCTCGACGTCCGAGGAGTCCAGCTGAGCCAAG
>CAYNQN010000043.1:0-12623 GCA_964399375.1 uncultured Rhabdothermincola sp.
CTTCGGGGGCGCTCCAGGCGACATTGGCCATGAGACCCAGCCCCGTTGCCGTGACATCTGTGGGAGCACCGGGAAGATCCGGGTTGGCCGTGATCTCGTAGTCCTGGGCCACAGAAGCAGAGCCTGCGTAGGTCTCTTCGTCATCTGGGTTGAACGCAGCCGTGAGGGTGTGGGTTCCGACCGGCAGGTCATCGACCACGAGCACCGCGACTCCGTCTTCGGTCTCGACGGTTCCCAGCTCCGTCTCCTCGTGGAAGAAGGTGACAGTGCCGCCAGCGTCAGCGGGGCTGACAGTTGCTGTGAGGGTCACGTCAGAGCCGAAGACTGCCGAGCCCTCAGGGCTGACGACAAGCTCAGTGGATGTCGGGATGACATCCGGTGCCTCTTCGATGATGTAGTCCACCGGGTCCGACTCAGCCGGAGCCCAGGTGAACGGATCATCTGGCTCGAAGCTGGCCGTGAAGGCGTAGTCGCCTACTCCGATGTCAGTGGCGTTGACCGTGAGGGTGGCTACTCCGTCGACGACGGGAGCTGTTCCCACGGGATCTCCCTCTGAGGGAGCGAACTCCACGGTGCCCGTGGCCTCGGCTGGATCCAAGGTGGCCGTGAAGGTCACCTCTTCTCCTTCGAAGGCCGACAGCTCAGGTGAGATGGAAAGGACCACCTCAGGAGCTGGGGCAGCCACGACGTCGTGTTCGACGACTGCTGATGTGGAACCTGCGACGACAGCTGGGTTCTCCGGAACGAACTCAGCAGTCAGGTCGTGGTCGCCAAGCTCGAGGTCGAAGACCAGGATGCTCGCCGAACCCGCCAGGGTGCTGGCTGAGCCGATCTCAGTATCACCATCGCGGAAGACGACAGTTCCTGCGGATCCCGCAGGACCGACGGTCGCGGTGAGCTGGACTCCCTGACCGACCGAGGAGCTGCCCTCGGGAAGGGCGGAGAGCTGGGTGTTGGTTGCCAGCGTGGAGCCGTTCGGGATGACGATCTGGGTGTAGCGCGGAGAGATCGAGCCAACGAAGTTGACCGGGTCGGTCGGCGTGAACACGCCCCACACCTCATACGTACCAGCCGGCAGCGACGCTGTGGCGGCCGAGTTGGTCACCCGCGCCAATCCTTGGCCGCTGGAGCTGCTCGTGCTCGTGGAGTTGTTCGCGCTCCCCAGAGCCGTGACGGTCATGGTGTCCATGTTCTGCGCGAAGTAGGCCGTGGACCCTGCCACGCCACCGGTTGCGAACCCGTTGATCTGGCTCCAGGCCTGGCCTGCGACGGCCGGAGTTGGAGGAGCTGGGTCGTTGAACGCCGAGCTTCCGGTGGGAACGATGTCCTGCATCCAGGCGGCCGTCGGCATCGGACCTGCGAAGTCGAGGCTGTTCGGCTCGACGACCTCATAGGTGATCGTCACCGGCTCCGACTTGGCGAAGCCGAGGTTGCCGTTGTCTCCGGGGTAGGGAATCGAGATGATGCCCGAACCCGTGAGGCGCAGCGGGTCGTACCAGAAGGTGATCTCGTGCACGCCGGGCGACATCGGCTCACCGGCGCCAGCGCCTTGGATCCCGAAGGTGTTCACGTAAGGGGCGAAGGCCGAGATCGCGAACAGCTGCGGCTCGCCACCGTCCACCGAGGCGAAGAGCCCGCCTGAGTTCGGTCCGAACGGCAACTCACGTCCAGCAGCGGTCACGCCGATTGTCGCGCCGAACTGGTTGCTAAGAGAACCCAACGGGAGGTAGGGCCCTCCGTACGTGGTTTCACGTATGACGACCACCTCCGTGGGGAGTAGTGAACCGAGCACCTGGTGGGCTGCCATGTTCGATTCACTGCTGGCCCAGTGCCAGGCGGTCTGGTTGCTGGGAACGTAGACGGCCTGGAGGTCGTGCTCGCCTGGAGCCAGCGCTATCTCAACCGTGAGCTCACCCGGCGTCGTCTCGTCGATCGGGATGCCTCGTTGGCCGCCGCTGCTCCTGATCTCCTGGAGACCCTGGTCGGGCTCACTGCGGTCGTAGAGCCTGATTGCTCCGTCGATCGGCGCATCCCCGTTCCACTCGTTCGGAGCTGGGTCCAAGGAGATGTTCACGGTGGCAGGCTGGCCTGCTGCAGCGGTCGATTGCGCTTCGATCTCCATGCCAAGCTCGGTCTTTTCGACTGGAGCCGTCACGGTGTGGAGGACGGTGTCACTGGGCGGAGTGACGGTGATGGAGTCCATGCTGTTGCCCTCGGGGACCATGTACGCCCAGAGCTCGTGCTCACCCTGGAACAGTGCCGGGGTCGGCAGCGGGGCCTGGGGGCTGGGGTTGAAGTTCGAAGGCATCTCGAGCCGAGACACCCTTCCGATCGTGTTGTTCGAGGTCGTTCCTGCCTCGCCGATGAGAGTGTCGCCCGAGTAGTAGTAGACGGTCCCGATGTTGCCGACACCAGAGATCGAGACGCCGTCCACCCGCTCGATCTGAGCCTCTATGAACACGGGCTCGCCGAAGGCCGTGGGCTCCGAGGGGGTCACGGTGAAGCTCGCAATGTGGGTCGGGTTGCCGGGGGCGACCGAGCCGCTGCTCGTGAGCGTGAAGCTCGTATCACTGCCAGCGATCAAGGAGTTGACCGTCGCAGCTCGTGAGACGTTGGATGCGTCCCTGCAACTTCCGTTCGGGGCGCCAGGGATGAAGAAGTCGGAGCCTTCCAGGGTGATGGCACCGTTGGTGCCTGCCCTCGTTCCGTCGGTCTCGACATCCCATGGCCCCAGCACGCAATCCGAGCTGAGGGAGATCTCGCCGCTTCCCAAGTCCATCTTGATCGCCTGGAAGGCAAGAGTGAGATCGAGCCACGCCTCGGCGTCTGTACCGGAGGCGATGCCACCGGGGTTCTCACCGAGCGAGTTCAGGTAGCCGGTAACCGTATGCGGCTCTTCTTCGGTTCCACCCACGACGAGGGTGGTCTCACGCAGGGCCGAGCTGCTCGACACCGGGGCCGCGAGAAAGCCGGTGAGATCCTGGCTCAGGTCGACGTCGGTGAGGAACGAAGCACTCCAGTCGTTGAAGCCACCCGCAACTTCGCTCGTGGCTCCGTTGAAGTCCATCGTCCAAACGGGTCCGGGCACCCGCTGCACATGGAAGCTCTTATTGAGGTTTGGCAAGGCGTAGAACGGATACTGGCCGGATACCGGGAAGTAGTTGTTGTCACCCATGTACTCCGCACGTAGTTGATGACCGCCACGCAAGAGGCCCGACGCGGAGAACGCTGCCGAAGCCGAACCACCACCACCAGCAACAACGCTGCTTCCCAAAAGCTCGTTCCCGTCGTAGAACAGAACCGTGCCGGTTGGGGTAGCCACCGGGCTCGATGGAGTCACGGTCGCCGTGATCGTCGTCGACGCCAGCGTGTCGGGACGAATGTTGTTCCCTGCTAGAGGAGAGGTTGTGATGCCGATGCTCACCGGCAACCGGTTCGCCGGGTTCACCACCTGGACCACGACCGGATCAGAGGTCGAGGAGTCGTAGCCGGCAGCACCGAGGTACGTGGCGATGATCGGACGGCTGCCGACGGTGTTGAGAGGGGCCGTCAACGTGGCAACGCCGTCGCTGTCCAGCTCCGCGTATCCCAGCACCGTCGCGCCGTCGTTGAACCGGACGACACCGAACGGGGCGTCGACCGAGGCCGAGAAGGTGGCGTCGTAGCCCGCTGCCACTGCTGGCGGGTTCACCGCGAGCTGGGTCGTCGTGGGAAGGGTCTCTCCTCCTCCACGGACGATCGCCGTCTGGAACAGGACAGGCGCGGGAAGACCGCTCGCCGGCCAGCAGCGGACGTTGGCGACCTGGGCCGAGTCCGCCTGGAACACGTAGCCCGACGTCGGCTCGTTGGTGCCCGGCACCCGAGAGGTGATGTTGCTGCCGATTTCACCGGTTGCCAGCACCGTCACGTCGATGGCGGGTAGCTGGAAGAAGGTCTCCCTGTTCGGGCCTGTCGGGTTCTTCGGCACCAGCGGCACGAAGAGCACTATTCGCCCAGGGCTGTAGTCGGTGGTGTTCACCGCGACCGTGGGCATGCCGTCGTAGCCGTGGCCACTGCCAGGCACGACGGCGACGGTCTGCACCGCCGCGTTAGCCGGCAGCGAGTACATGAAGTTGATGTTGAGCAGGAAGTTGACCGACACCTCACCGATCGGAGACGGGTTGGTGTCGGGGAAGAAGCCCTCCTGCGGTTGGATCCGATAGGTGAACTCCGTGTCAGGCTCAACGGTTGCCGGGGCGATGGTGTCGAAGCCCATCTCGTTGGCCTGGGGCTGGGAACCGGCCGGAGCACGGCCGACGCAGTCGGTGTCGAAGCTGACGCTGGTCGTGACACCTCCGGGGGCGTCCTGGGCGCCGGCCACCGAAGGTGGCGGGACGGCCAGTGCGAGCAGCGAGCCGACCATGGCCAGCACCAGCAGTGCGACGACGGCGGTTCGCCGTCCAGGAAGCATGGTGGCAGCTCGCCACCTCTTCATGTGCGTGGACGCGGTCACGCCGCGCGCACTTCTACCCAACGATGAACTCATTGAACCCCCCTGATTGCTTCTGACTGAACTGAACGGCTTGCGTTGACTGGATCGAGAGCTGCTTCGCGCCCGGCGTTAGGCGACGTCCTTGTCGACCTCGTGGACGGCGGTGGCGCCGGCGAGAGAGGTGCTGGGCAGCGAGCCGCCGAAGATCTCGCGCAGGGCCCCCACCAACGGCCGGTCGCGGTCGCTGGACCGGTAGGCCACGTGGATCGGCACCACCCACTCGGGCAGGTCGACCACCTCCAGCTCCACCAACGAGCCGTCGGCCAGCTCGGAGGCCACGTTGGAGCGCGGGTACAGCGCCACCGAGCCCTTGCCGTCCTCCACCGGGCGAGCCATGGCCGCGGCGTCGTCGGCGCTCGCCCCAAGCGCCACGCCCCAGCCCGGCAACTCGGAGAAGTGGAGCGGCCCACGGCTCGAGAGGGGGTGGTCGGGGGTGCCCACGCACACGACCGGATCGTCGAAGGCCCGCTCGATCACGATGTCGCGAGCCGAGGGGAACCTGGCCGCATCGGCGAGGTCGGCCGAGGGGCCCTCACGGTCGGGCATGCCCAAGGGCCCCTCGCCGATGGCGAACGACCCGAAGCCCACATCGCAGGTGCCGTCGGCCACGGCTGCGAGCACCCGTGCGCTGTCGACCTCCTGGACGAACTTGAGGGTCACGCCGGCAATCGAC
Source organism: uncultured Rhabdothermincola sp. (assembly GCA_964399375.1). GTDB lineage: Bacteria > Actinomycetota > Acidimicrobiia > Acidimicrobiales > Acidimicrobilacustridaceae > CAYNQN01. Next base: position 5,205 of record CAYNQN010000043.1, read on the forward strand.
GCCTCCACGAAGGGCACGACTGTGGCGGCGACCGACTGCTGGACCGACACCCTCACCACGTCCTCCTCGTCGAGGACGCCGGCCGCCTCGTCGACGAGGGCGAGGATGCGTTGGGCGTAGGGCAGGAAGCGATAGCCGGCGGCGGAAGGCGACATGCCATGGGGACGCCGGACGAACAGGTCGACACCCAGGCGGCGTTCGAGCCTCCTGATCCTCTCCGACACCGATTGCTGGGCGACTCCCAGGATCTGGGCCGCCCCGCTTACGCTCCGCTCGTGCGCAACGAGTGTGAAGGTTCGAAGGTCATTGACGCTGAAAGACATCTGCCCCCCTAATCACGGGCAATCCCATAACCTCTTGTTGAGAGATACAAGTTCAAGCTACCTCACCATACAAGACTTCTTCAAGTAACTAACAAGGTACAGCCGACACCCACCAAGATCCAGTCGGCCACTAATTGTGACCAAGACGAACGTACGTTCGCTAGACTGCGAGGGTGGAGCCCATCCAGGCCACCCTCTTCGGCACCGGCGAACCCTCCGCCGAGCGGGCGGCCCGCATCGAGCGCATCCAGCTGGACGCCGATAGCTGGGTGGACGTGGGCCACCTGTGGCTCTGGGGAGCAGACGCCCTGCTGGTGCACCTGCTGGAAGCGGTGCCATGGCGCCAGAGCCAGCAGAGGATGTACGAGCGACTGGTCGACACCCCTCGCATGTCGTGCTGGTACCGGGAGGGCGATCCACTCCCCCACGGAGCCCTGGCGGAGGTGCGGGACGTCCTGGGGGATCGCTACGGCGTGAGCTTCGGATCGGTCGGCCTCAACCTCTACCGCGATGGGCGCGACAGCGTGGCCTTCCACCGCGACAGGGAGCTGCGACAGCTCGACGACACGCTCATCGCCATCGTCACCCTCGGTGCCCGCCGGCCCTTCCGCATACGCCCCCTGGGCGGGGGGACCTCCGTGGACCTCTCACCTGCCTCGGGCGACCTGCTGGTGATGGGGGGCGCTTGCCAGCGCCAGTGGGAGCACGGAGTGCCCAAGGTCTCGGCGCGGGTCGGGCCCAGGATCAGCGCCTCCTACCGCTGGACGAAGGCCGCCTAGCCCTTCGGACGACGCTGCCGACCCGGCCAACACCGTCGAGGCGACGGGCAGGGCCGCCCGCTGCCCTCACCCTCTCGGCTCAGGGAGGGCGAGCCACGCTGGGATAGCGTCTTGGGCATGGCTCTGGCCTGCAACCTCCACGTGGCGGGCGGTGGGAACCTCTTCATGAGAGATCTTGCCCAGCTCTACGCGGCCGCCCTGGGCGACCTCGGCTTCGACGCGCAGGTGAAGGTGGACGGCATCCCCACCGGCGAGGCGGGTGTGGTGGAGCTGATCGTGGCACCGCACGAGTACTTCGTGGTGGGCCCCCAGCTCACCGACCGCGAGCGGCGAGCCGTCGCCCGCCGCTGCGCCATGCTCACCACCGAGCAGCCCGGCTCGCACTGGTGGGAGGTGCAGCGCCCATGGGTGGAGATGGCGCCGTTCGTGATGGACATAAGCCCCGTGGGCACCGAGGAGCTGAACCGCTCGGGCATCGCCGCCAGGCGGGCTCCCCTGGGCTACCACTCGAGCCTCGACGCCTGGGGAGGGGCAGACGCCTCCGAGCGTGACGTGGACGTGTGCTTCATGGGGGGCTCCACCCCCCGACGGCGCGCCCTCGTGGGCAGGGTCGCCCCGGTGCTCGCCCATCGCAGCTCGCGGCTGCTGTTCCACGACCCGCGCATCCCCGTGACGGAGCCGTCGCGCTACTTCCTTGCCGGGCGCGACAAGGCCGAGCTGCTGGCCCGGTCGCGGATCCTGCTGAACGTCCACCGCGACGAGATCGCCTACTTCGAGTGGGTACGGGCCATAGAGGCGATAGCGAACGGCGCCGTGCTGCTCACCGAGCCGTCCCTGGGCGCGGAGCCGCTGGAGCCGATGGTCCACATGGTCTCCAGCGACGGCCCGATGTTGGCCGCCCACGTCACGGCGCTGCTCGCCGACGAGGGCCTGCGGGCCAAGATCGCCCGCAACGCCTACGACTTCGTGCGCTCCGAGATGCAGCTGGCCGACCTGCTCCTGGCAGGGGTGCTCGAGCCCCTCTGCGAGACGGCGGCAGGGGGGGCCACCGCCCCCACCGACCCCACCGACCCCACCGACCGGGACGCCTCGGTGCTCTCGGAGGCCTCGGCCCGGGTGGCAGCGGGACAGGTCGGGGAAGGTTCCGGCACGCCGGGGGTTCCCGGCCTGGAGGGCTTCGAGCTGACGCTCCCCGAGGTACCTCCACCCCCCGCGCCCCTGGAGGTGCCCGAGACCGCCGAGTACCGCACGATGGCCGGGCTCCGAAGGGCGCTGCTGGGCCAGATCGCGCTCCAGCGCCGACTCCAGCGCATGGAGCTGGAGCGAGCCGGCATCGACCCCGAGGCAGTGGAGCGCATCGCCACGCCCGCCTTCGAGCGTGCGCAGCCCGAGGTCTCGGTGATCGTGCCGCTGTACAACTACGAGGCAACGGTGCTCGACGCCATCGGCTCGGTGCTGACCTCGCGCAACGTGGAGCTGGAGGTCATCGTGGTGGAGGACGCCTCCACCGACGGCTCCCGCGCCGCCATCGAGGGCTTCATCGAGGACAACCCGGAGGCTCCCGTCGCCGCTGTGCTGCGCGCGGCCAACAGGGGCCTCTCCAAGGCCCGCAACCTCGCCATCGCCGAGGCGCGCAGCGACCGCTGCTTCCTTCTGGACGCCGACAACGCCGTGTACCCCGACGCCCTCTGGAAGCTGCGTGACGAGCTCGACGCAACGGGCGCCGCCGTGGCCTACTGCATCCTCGAGGTGTTCGAGGGCCCGCCCGACCTCGTCTCCGCCCTGCCGTGGAACACCAGGACCCTCGCACTGGGCCCCTACATCGACGCCATGTCGCTCATCGACCGCAAGGCTTGGGAAGCCGTGGGAGGGTTCCGGGAGGACGACAGCGCCATCTACGGCCTGGAGGACTACGCCTTCTGGCTGGCGCTCGCCGACGAGGGCTTCGAAGGGGCCTGGGTACCGGAGCCACTGGTGCGGTACCGCCGCCACCCCGGTTCGATGACCGGTGTGACCGCTCTCGACCTGGTGACCCCGTTGAACATCTTCCGCCACACCTACAGGAGGCTCCCATGGTGATCGACGAGGAGCGCCGCAGGCGCGACGCCGAGGCCGCCCTCGGCGACTTCTACCACCGGGTGATCGAGGTGGAGAGGCTCCTGCACGAGGCCCGCTCTGCCACCGCCGACGCCACCGAGGCCACCGAGGTGGTCGAGGCCGACCTGGTCGCCGCCCGCGCCCGCAACGACGAGCTGGCGGCCCAGCTCTCGCAGGCACGCGCCGAGCTGGCCGAGGAGAGGCGATACCGCTACGACGCCCAGGCCGCCCTCACGAGCCTGCTCAACACCAAGACCATGCGCCTGGCGCGCATCCCGCGCAAGCTCTACTCGATGCTGCGCGGCGAGCGAGGGGCCTAGCGGCCGCCGGCGGGCTCCACCTGGTCGCCCACCACCTCGGCGGTGGGCACGTAGCGATCGTCCTGCACCACGTAGATGTACACCGGGCCCTCGGTGACCTCGCCGTCGTCGTCGAAGCTCACCGCTCCCGTCGCCCCCTCGATGGCCATGCCGTCGATCGCGTCCAGCACGCCCGCCCGGCTGGGCCCGGCCTCGTGGATCGCCTTCACCAGCATGATCGCAGCGTCGTAGGCCTCGGCTCCGAACGGCCCCGGTGCCGCGCCGAAGGCGTCCAGGTAGCGCGAGGCGAACAACCGCAGCGAGGCTCTCTGTCCGTTGGCGGTGGGAGCGCACGGGCAGGTCACCACCGCGCCCTGGGAGGCGGCACCGGCGGCGATGAGGAACTCGCTGGTGAACACGGCGTCGGGCGCGCTGAACAGGGTGGTCTTGCCCGCCTCGCGCAGCTGGCGCACGAGGCGCGCCCCTATCACGTCGGTCCCCCCGAAGAAGAGGGCCTGGGGCTGGGCGGCGGTGACCTCGCTGATGGCACCGGTGTAGTCACGGCTGGCGGGATCGATGGAGCGACGGGCAACCACCTGGGCACCGAAGGCCGGCAGCGAGCTGGCCACGAGGTCGGCGATGCCGTCGCCGTAGAGGTCGCCGTCGTCGATGATCGCTATGCGGGTGAAGCCCAGCGCGCTGGCGAGGTAGCGGGCGATGGCCGGGCCCTGCGTGGAGTCGCTGGTGACCATGCGGTGGAAGCTGCGCCAACCCTTGGTGCCCAGCTCCGCGTTGGTTGCCGACGGCGTGAGAACCGCGAGCCCCGCTGCCTCGAAGATCGGCATGGCCACGCTGGTCTCGCCCGACTGCGTCGGCCCCACCACCCCGACGATGTCGGACTGGTCCACCAGCTGGCGCGCTATGCGACCGGCCTGATCGGGGTTGCCCTGGGTGTCGAACTCCACGAGGCCCACGGGGCACTCGTCGGGATCCTGCTGGCCCAGCGCCATCTGCACCGCGTTGCGCAACGGCCTCCCCAGCGCGGAGGTGGGGCCCGTGAGCGGCCCCACGAAGGCGATGGCCACCGATTCGCAGTCGGCGCCTGCCGCACTGCTGCCCGACGAGCACGACGTGCCCGCCCCCACCAGCAGGACGAGCGAGACCAGAGCCGCGAGGAGCTTCACGAGCTCTCGCCCTTCGCACGGGCGCGCATCTCGGCTGCGCGCGCCTCCAGGTCCTTGAAGAAGTCGGTATCGGTGACCTCGGCGACCTCCTTGGCACGGCGCTCGTGGTCGATCTCCACCTTGAGAGCCTTCAACTGCTCGCGCAGGCGCCTCTCGCGCTCTGCCACCTCGCGCACCATCTGCCGCATCACCCTCGCCAGGTCGGCGATGTCGCTGTGGCCGTGCGTGTAGCGCTCGAGGCGCGAGCCGTCGATGCTCTCGCCCCTCTCCACCGATGCCGCAGCCTGGGTTATCGCGGTGATGGGACGCGAGACCCGCCTGGCGATCACCACCGCGGCGATCACGGCGACGATGCCGATCACCAGCCCGGCCACCATGATCTGCCGGGCCAGCGACTCGATGGGCTCGAGGAACGTGGCCCGGGGCTCGGCCACCACCACCCACATGCTGCGCTCGCCCACCTGGTCGTAGGCCACGATCTGAGCCCCCGCGCCCGGGAGGAACGTCTCGGTGATTGTCCCCTCGCCGGTCATGGTCTCGCCGAAGCCGTCCATGTCGAGAGACTCGATGCTCTCCACCGGGTAGCCCCGCTGCGTTATGAGCAGCGAGGAGACCCCCTCGCTCAGGTCGCCCAGCGCCACGTAGCGCAGCCGGTGGTCCCTCGCCCCCACCACCACCGTCTCCCTGCTCGCCAGCAGCACCTGCGACCCCGGTGTCTGCGGGGCCTGGTTGAGCGCCCAGAGCACGGCCTCGGCCCGCACCTCGATGGCCACCACGCCCACCGCTGCCGAGCCAGGTGGGCGGGCGGGGACGGCCACGTACATCGAGAGGCCCGAGGGCTGGGTGCCGGCGATGATCTCGCTCACCGCCGCCGAACCGCTCAGGGCGTCGTAGAACCAGCCCTGCGACCCGTAGGGACCGCTGCCCGCCGCGTTCAGCGGCAGCCCGTCGACCACCACGCCGGTGCGCCCGAGCAGCATCACGCCGGAGAAGTCGGGGCTGGAGGTGAGCACGGAACTGAGCACGGCCGGATCGAGCGGTGAGGCGAGGGAGGTGGGGTCGCCGCTGGAGAGGGCCGCCACCACCTCGGGCTGGGTGGCCAGCTGGTCGGCCTGGGTGATGACACCGGAGATGAACTCGTTGAGCGTCGCCGAGCTGAACTGGGCGGTGGCGGCGACGTTGGTGAGCTGCGAGCCCTCCACGGCCTGGCGGCCACGGGTGACCCCGGCGAACGCCACGACCAACATGGGTACGAGCGCGGCCACCACCAGGCCCACGGCGATGCGGGTGCCGGCCGACCAACGTCTCGGGTCGAGGCGATGTCCCCTTTCGATCATGGACCGGTGACCCCTAGAGGTGGTCGAGAGGCCGGCCCGGGGGCCGGCCGTGGTGAGGGAACCTGCACTCCATGCGCCGCTGACGCTACAGGTCGTCGAGGGCGGCCGGGAGGCGCGCCGTGCGGCTGCGACCCAGGTGGGGCCGGTAGCGGGTGGTGCCCTCTTCGAGATCGGCGAAGCCCCGCTCCACGAGGCGGTCGAGGCTCTCGGTGGCCTCGGCCGGGTCTGTGCCCAGCCGCGAGGCCATCTCGGCCGGCGTGGCGGGGCCCTCGCGCATGAGGCTCACCTGGGCGCGCCGCTCGGCCTCGTCGAGCGCCAGCACGTCGGCCAGGCCCCTCTCGGGGAGCTCGAGGTGCACCCTGCGCATGCGCCCGACGCCAACGGTGGCGTGCTCCAGCACGAAGTCGTAGACGTGGCCGCCAGTGCTGCGGGAGGCGTCGACCATGTGGAAGTGCCAACCGGGGAAGTTCACGCCCTCGGCACGGTCGGGGAAGTGGAAGCCCACCATCACCGCGTCGAGACCCGAGCGCTCGAAGATCTGCTGGTCGGTCTCCAGCACCTCGGCGAAGGGACGGTAGGGGGGTTCCTGGTGGCGCACGCTGCGGAACTGCACGTGCTCGAAGCGGCCGTCGAAGCGGACGGCGTAGATGCCACCCGGGTCGTCGAGCACCTCGTGGATGCGCTCCTGCACCTGCTCTTTGGTCATGCGGGACGGGAGGTCGATGGTCACGTCCACCTGGAGATCGGTGAGCACGGCGAAGGGGACGTGCTGGTCGTCGGTGGCCAGGCGGCTCGCGCCCTCGATGTCGATGTTCCAGAAGTCGCCGTCGACCACCACCAGCTCGCCGTCGAGGCCCTGGATGGTGCCGATGCCGAAGCTGCCCTTGTCGCGCAGCTCGCCGATGGTCACGTCGCCCTCGTAGTTGCCATCGAGCAGCGACTGCACCATCTGCACCTGGAAGAGCTCGTCGGCGCCAACGGCGCGCCCGGTCACGTCGGGCTGGCGGAGCAGGTCGACGGCGATGGAGTGGACGAAGCGGTGATCGAACATGGGAGCCGGTGGCTAGAAGTGCCAGGGGAACGGAGACCAGTCGGGGTCGCGCCGCTCCAGGAAGGCGTCACGGCCCTCGGCGGCCTCGTCGGTCATGTAGGCGAGGCGGGTGGCCTCCCCTGCGAACACCTGCTGGCCCACCAGGCCGTCGTCCACCAGGTTGAAGGCGAACTTGAGCATGCGCTGGGCCGTGGGGCTCTTGGCGTTGATGGCTCGACCCCAGTCGAGCGCCGTGCGCTCCAGCTCGGCGTGGGGCACCACCTCGTTGACCATCCCCATGCGCTGGGCGTCGGCCGCCGAGTACTCCCTTCCCAGGAAGAAGATCTCGCGAGCGAACTTCTGGCCCACC
>CAYNQN010000044.1:0-12623 GCA_964399375.1 uncultured Rhabdothermincola sp.
GCCTCGAAGATCATGCAGGACCGGGCCTTGGCCAACCCCAAGATCGACTTCCTCTGGAACCACGTGGTCGACGAGGTGGTGGGGTCTGACCGCGTCGAGGGCGTGGTGGTGCGCAACGTGCTCACCGACGAGGTCTCGACGCTGCCTGTGACCGGCCTGTTCGTGGCCATCGGGCACAAGCCCAACACCGACCTGTTCAAGGGCCAGCTGGAGATGACCGACAGCGGCTACCTGGTGACCGGGCGCGACGGCGTCGGCACGGCCACCAACGTCGACGGGGTGTTCGCCTGCGGCGACGTGCAGGACCACGTGTACCGCCAGGCCATCACGGCCGCCGGGACCGGGTGCATGGCCGCCATCGACGCCGAGCGCTGGCTGGAGGCCAACCTCCACTGAGCCACCCAGCGCCACGCTACGGTGGCGCCACGGAATGCAGAGGGCCATCACGAGGTTTCACATCGTGAACCTCCCTGCAAGTTCGACGTGATCGGAGAAAGAGCGATGTCAGACACCATCACCCTCTCGGGGTCCACATTCGACGAGACGATCGGCTCGGCCAGCGAGCCCGTGCTGGTCGATTTCTGGGCCGAGTGGTGCGGGCCCTGCAAGATGGTTGCTCCGGTGCTCGACGAGATCGCCACCGAGAAGGCGGGCAAGCTCCAGGTGGCGAAGCTGAACGTCGACGAGAACCCCGACATCGCCCTGCGCTTCTCGGTGATGAGCATCCCCACCATGATCGTCTTCAAGGACGGGAAGGAAGCGGCTCGCATAGTCGGGGCCAAGGGCAAGGGACAGCTCCTCCAAGAGCTCGACCCCTACATCTGATCCTCGTAAGCGATCCGACCGGCCGTGGCAGGCGACCTCCACCTCGCCCCGGGCGACCACGGTGAAGCAGTAAGAGACCTGCGCGGCCGGTTGATCGCGGCGGGGTTCGCGAACCCCTCCCCCGAGGGAGATTCCTACGGCGAGCTCGTCGAGCAGGCGGTCCGCCAGTTCCAGGAGGCCCGCTGCCTGCCGGTCACCGGCATCTGCGACCAGCTCACGTGGTCTGCCCTCGTCGAAGCCGGGCACAGGTTGGGCGATCGCCTCGTCTACCTACGTGCACCTATGCTTCGGGGAGATGACGTATCTGAAATTCAGCTACGTCTGGGGGCACTCGGTTTTGACGCGGGGCGAGTCGACGGCATCTTCGGTCCCCAGACCGAGCGTGCCCTCAAGGACTTTCAGCGGAACTGCGGCCTCACCGTCGACGGTGTAGCCGGCCCCGACGCCGTGGGGGCCATGAGGAGGCTCAGCCCTCGTGTCGAGGCTCCCGTGCCAGGTGCCGGGGTGCGTGAGCGGGAACGGCTCCGCAGGGCGCCCAAGGCGCTCGGCGATCGTCGGATCGTGGTGGGCGAGTGCGGTGGCCTGGGCGTGATCGCCACGGCTCTGGCGAAGGTGATCCAAGAGGCAGGCGCCATGGTGGCCGTGCTGGAGCACCCCGATCCCTCCGTACAGGCGAGCGAGGCGAACGCCTTCGATGCCGATGCATACGTGGGACTCGAGATCGACGTCGCCGGGCCCTGCCGGACCGCCTACTACGCCACGGCGGGCTTCGAGAGCGCAGGCGGGCACCGCCTGGCCGACCTGGTGACCGATGCGATCCGGTCGAACCTCGATATCTCCACCGCCGACCCCCGAGGCGTCCGCCTACCGGTGCTCCGCGAGACTCGAATGACGGCCGTGCTCTGCTCACTCGGGCCCGCTGAGGCCATCGTGGAGAGCTCCGCTCCCCTGGCCCAGACGCTTGCCTACGCCCTCAGCGCCTGGGCATCCTCACCGGTCGAGAGCTGAAGCGCCCGGGGTCCCGCGACCACCTCTGAAGGTTGACCACAGGTTTGGTCACAGGTTGTGGATGGCCCCACTGGCGCTCCACGGGCGCGGCGGCCTAGCGAAATAGACGGTGAAGAGACCCTTGCCGAAGCTCAGCCGGGGGATTCGTCCACGATGACCTGGTAGATGCGCTCCAGGTCCTCCAGCGTGGCGAAGTTGATGACCACCCGGCCCCGGTTGGCCCCCATCGAGACGCTCACCTTGGTGTCGAGGCGGTCGGCCAGCAGCTCCTCCAGCTCGAGGATGGCTGCAGGCTTCGTGGAGCCTGGCGCCCGCGGGCTCGAGACGCTCGCGGAGGGGGCGGGTGCGTCACGGTCACCCTGGACCTGGCGCCGAACCAGGTCCTCCACCTCGCGCACGGTCAACTCCTCGGCTACCGCCAGGCGCCCGAGCTCCTCCTGGAACGACTGGTCGGGGGCACCCAGCAACGCCCTGGCGTGACCCGCCGAGAGCTGACCGTCGACCACGAGCTTCTGCACACCGGGCGGCAGCTGGAGCAGCCGGATGGTGTTGGCGATGGCCGAGCGGCTCTTGCCCACCCGCCTGGCCACCTCGTCCTGCGTGAGCGAGAAGTCCTCCAGCAGGCCCTGATAGGCCGCGGCCTCCTCCAGGGGGTTGAGGTCTTCCCGATGGGTGTTCTCCACCAGCGCCTGCTCCAACGACGCCGTGCCCTCCACGGTGCGGATCAGGGCTGGAACCGTGTCGAGGCCGGCTCGCTTGGCGGCCCGCCAGCGTCTCTCCCCCGCTATCAGCTCGAAGTGCTCGGGGCTGGCCTGCCTCAGGAGCACCGGCTGCAGCACCCCCACCTCGGCGATCGAGGCAGCCAAGGCTACCAGGGCCTCCTCGTCGAAGTAGCTACGCGGCTGGTGCGGGTTGGGCTCTATCGCCGAGAGCGGCACCTCCTTCAGCTGGGTGCCCGGGTCCTCCGACAGCTCGCTGGTGGGTATCAGCGCCCCCAGCCCCTTCCCCAAACCGCTACGCCGGGCCACCGCTTACCTCCTTGGCTAGCTCCCTGTAGGCGATGGCCCCCCGGGAGCTGGGGTCGAAAGTGATGATCGGCTGGCCGAACGACGGGGCCTCCGAGAGGCGTACGGTCCTGGGTACCACCTGGCGGAGGACCTTGTCGCCGAAGTGCGTCCTCACCTCTGTGGCCACCTGGTCGGCAAGCTTGGTGCGCGCGTCGTACATCACGAGCACGATCGAGCTCACCACGAGGCCTTCGTTGAGGTTCCTCTGGACGAGGTCGACGTTGCGCAGCAGTTGGCCAAGGCCCTCCAGCGCGTAGTACTCGCACTGGATGGGTACCAGCACCTCAGAGGCGGCAGCCAGCCCGTTCACGGTGAGCAGACCGAGCGATGGTGGGCAGTCGATGAGCACGTAGTCGTAGTCGTCCCTCACGTCCGCGAGGGCCTGGCGCAGCTTCAGCTCCCTGCTGAAGGCCGGCACCAGCTCGATCTCGGCCCCTGCCAGGTCGAGGCTGGCCGGTGCCACGAAGAGGTTCCTCACAGACGACCCCTCGATGCAGTCGTCCAGCGGTGCCCCGTTCACGATGACGTGGTACATCGACGAGTCCAGCGAGCGGATGTTGATCCCCAGCCCTGTGCTGGCGTTCCCCTGCGGGTCCAGGTCGACCACGAGGGTCCGGTAGCCCAGCTCGGCCAGGCACGCCCCCAGGTTCACGGCCGTGGTGGTCTTCCCCACCCCGCCCTTCTGGTTGGTAACTGCTATGACTCGAGGCAGATCTCGCTTCGCCGGGTCTGGGGCATCCCCCTCGGTGATCACGTGCTCCATCTCCACCAGATCAGGTGGCACGTCGATCACGATCTCCCTCTCGTCCTCAGGCTCCCGCTCTTCGTTGTCGCGTTCGTCTTCGGACTGCGGGGAACCGGGGGGAAAGAACCGCCGGAGCAAGCTCGGCCCCGAAGATTTGGTCTCTTCGGAAGGCTCGGCTGGCACTCGCTCATCCTTCACGGTAGGCCCGCCGGGGTCAAGCCTTTGACCCCGTGTTTCACGTGAAACATCCGTCGGCGCCCTGAGCCGGTCCTCCCGGTCGGTGGCTGCCTACCGCCGGTCGACGTCCCTTGCTGTTCGGAGGCCTGCCCTACGTCTATCGACACTGGCAAGCTCCGCGCAAGAGGCCTCCTCAAGGCTGCGGGACGCGGCCGGCCGGCAGCCTTGACCTCGCACCCACCGGGACCTGCGCGGCGTCCGAGTGTTTCACGTGAAACATCGCCTCAGGTGGCCAGCCCCGGCATGGGAAAGATGAGCTTCGCTTGGTTTCTAGAAAAGCGGACGCTTGGAGGGGATGCCGGGGCGGCGGGGGAACTTGTCGGGGCAGGGGGAGGTCTGGCGGATCACCTGGAAGCCTGGGGGAGAGGGGGCGAGCTCCATCCCCAGCTGCGCCAGGCCGTCGGCGGGCCAACGCTCGGGGGCTGGATCGGGGGGCTCGCTCACCACCAGAGACCCGCCCACCGCCAGGAACCCGGCGGCGCACTCGGCAGTGACCGCAGAGGGGCCGAACGCACGGGCGGTGACGCCCGTGAACACCGAGCGCATCCCATCCAGCCGGGCCAGCTCCTCGGCCCTGCCGTGGATCACGGTCACGTTCGAGAGCTCCAGCTCGCCGGCTGCCAGCCGCAGCTCGTCGGCCCGCCGCTGGCTCGAATCCACCAGGCACACCTGGGCGTGGGGGAGTGCTGCACCAAGGACCAGCCCTGGCAGCCCTCCCCCGCTGCCCAGGTCGATCAGGCGAACGGGTCCACTCTCCGACACATCGAGGGCGCCGCCGATCAGCGGCTCCAGCGCGGCGAGGAAGGCGAGGCTGTGCTCGATGTGAGCACCCAGAGGGCCCTTGCCGATGATCCCTCGCTGCTGGGCCCTCCGCAGCTGGGCCTCCAGAGAGGTGCGCTGCTCAGTGGTGAGGCCGGTCAACGCCTGACCTCAACACGGGGGTGGCGCCGGCTGTCAGTCGGCAGGGCGGATGACCACTCGGCGCCTGGGCTCCTCGCCCTCCGACACCGTCACGATGCCGTCGATGGCGTTGGCCGTGTCGTGCACGATCTTGCGGTCGGGAGCGCTCATCGGCTCGAGGGCCTTCTCGGTGCCGCTCTCCTTCACCTCATCGGCCACGGTCTTGGCGAACTGCTCGAGGGCCACGCGGCGCTTCTCGCGGTAGCCCGACACGTCGAGGCGAACCCGGCCGCCGGTGGGGCCGTCGGCCTGGCGGTAGATGACCGTGCGGGCCAGCTCCTGCAGAGCAGCCAACGTCTGGCCCTTCGGGCCGATCAACAGGCCCAGGTCGTCGCCGTCGACACGGACCTCCACGGTCTCCTCGTCGACCGGCACGGTCGAGATCTCCGCATCCAGATCGAAGGCGCCTACCACGCCGTCCATGAAGTCTGCGACGACCTCGCCTTGGGCTTCGATGCTCATCGTGATCTCCGCACCCACTGTGGCTCCTCCTGATTGACTCGTCGTGACCTCTTCGACGTCGCGCGACGCCGATCCTTCTCCTGAACCGTTCCCGGAACCTCCCCTGGAGCGACGCTTGCGCCGCTGACCAGAGCTCGATCCGGACCCAGACCCTGAACCACCACCACCGCCGCCGGACCTCTCGCCCTGCTTGGCCTCGGTGGGGGAGCCGGACTTCTCCTTCGGCTTCTTCGACGACCGCTCGGACCGCCCCTTGCCACCGCTGCGCTTGCGGCGGTCACGCCTCTCGGCCTTGGGCCGAGGCTGGGCAGGCCGGACCCGGGCACGCACCCGAGCCTCGCGGCGAACCATCCCGAAGAGGCTGGTCTTGGCCTCCTCGACAACCTCGAACTCTGCTTCCGATTCGTCCACTCCCAGCTGATCCAGAGCGGCATCCTTGGCCAACTCGATCGAGCGTCCGGTGGTCTCCACCCATTCCACGACTCGTGTTACCTCTTCTTCTTCCGGGCCCTGGGCTGGAGCGTTGCCGGAGGAGCATCACGACGGGGGCGGCTGCCCCGGCTCCGGTTGCGGTTACGACCTTCTCCAGCCGAGCCATCCTGCTTCTTGGATCCCGAGCCCTCGGAGGGCTCGGGAGACTTCTGTGATCCGCCGCTCTGCGCCTCGTCCTCGCCCTTCGTGGCCTTCTGACGCCTGCCTCGCTGCGATCCGCCCTTGCTCGCCTTCGGCTGCGCATCCTCGTCGTCGGCCGCTTGCAGCTCCTTGACCTGCTTGCCGTTGCCGTCGCCGTTGCCGTTCCCCGACTTCTTGAGGGCCTTGGCCTCCACCTTGTCCTTGCGGGTGATGCCGTAGATGCTGCGGGATATGAACGCCTGCTGGCCTATGCGGTAGAGGTTCGAGACGGCGAAGTAGAGCACCAGGCCCGCCGGCAGCGTGAACGAGATCACCGGCAGGAAGATCGGCATGATCTTCATGATCATCTGCTGCTGCGGGTTGATCTGGGTGTTGGGGTTCCTGCCCTGGATCTGGCGCTGCTGGACGAAGCCCGTGACGGCCACGATCGCGATGAGCACCAAGAAGGGTATGAAGTGGATGAAACCCCTGCTCAGAGCGTCGCTGGGGCTCTCCGCCAGGTCCAGGCCGAACGACGTCATCGTCGTGGACTCGTGGAGCGTCTGGTACATCGTCGACGACGGACTCAGGTAGGCCGGATCGAACACACGTACGAAGGCCGGCGCCTGGCTGGCGTCGGCCCCGATGCCGAGTTGGCCACTGGCCCAGCCCAGGTCGAAACCCATGTCGGTGGCGCGCCGGGTGAGCCCCCGCAGCACCTGGTAGAGCACCAAGAAGATTGGCGCCTGCACCAGAAGGGGCAGGCATCCCCCGAGGGGGTTGATGCCCTTCTCCTTGTAGAACTTGAGCAGCTCGGCGTTCAGCTGCTCCCGGTCGTCCTTGTAGCGCTGCTGGATCTTGCGCATCTCCGGCTGGAGCTGCTGCATCATCATCATCGACCGGGTGCCCTTGAGGGTCAGGGGCGTCACGATCACCATCACCACCAGCGTGAGCAGCGTGATGGCGATGGCGTAGTTGGGAACCAGGTCGTAGAAGAAGGCGAGGACCGACGCCAGGGCGTCGTAGAAGGCGTTCATCGCTCAGCCGGCCTCCTGGGCGGTACCGGGTCCCAGCCGTGCCCTCCCCAGGGATGGCACCGGGCCAGCCTCTTCAATGCCAGCCAAGACCCCTTCCACACCCCATGCACCTCCAAGGCCTCCAGGGCATACCTGGAGCACGACGGGTCGTACCTGCAAACCGGGGCTCTCCAGGCGAACAGCCACCGATATGCATGGATAGGCACAGAAAGAGCCTTTACTGCGAAACTGGCTTTCCTGATCTCTGGTGGGCTCTCGTCCCCTTCCGAATTGGGGAGAGGCTCGCTGAAAAGGGGCCTTGCCAGGGTTATGGGGGCGAGGGCCGTCATGCTGCCCGTACCTTCTCGATGACCCCTTTGACAGCCCCTGTCAGCTCATCGTGAGGAGTGGAGATGGCCTCTGACCTGGGGATGAACAGGTAGGAGCCCGGCGCCAGCGATGGCCGGCCAGAGCGGTGGGCATCGGCGACGATGGCCCGGAGGCGCCGGCGCATGCGGTTCCTCGTGACAGCGCCGCCCACCTTGCGGCCCACGGCGTAGGCGACCCTCGGGGGGGTGGGTGTCTCAGATGGGTCGGCCAGGAAGATCAAAGTGAGGGGCCCTTGCTGGACTCGCCGACCACGGCGGCGGAGCTCGGAGAATGTGTGGCGATCGCGGATACGCCAGATCAGGCCGACAGCCTGGCCCGGCCCTTGAGACGGCGAGCGCTCAGGATCCGCCGGCCGGCGCGGGTCGACATGCGCTGGCGAAAGCCGTGCCGCCTCGCCCGGCGGCGGTTGTTCGGCTGAAAGGTTCGCTTCAACTGGGTGCCTCCTCGACGGCCTGGACCCGAGCCGATTAGGCGAAGGTCCCGGCAAGCACAGCGGCGTCATCGACCCGAGCAGAGCGAGTCGAGAGACGTGCCCGCAACAGACGTGACCTATTCGTTCAGGTCTGCACGAGGCTAGAACTTCACCTACGCGCGCACCAATCCGTTCACCACCGCGATCGGCCCAACACGGCGCCGAGGGGGCCTCGCTCTCACCCCGGTGAGCATTGGCTGCACACGCTCTTGCGATCGAGATCGCTTCGTGCAGCCCACCGTTGCCGGTGGTACGGTCGCAGCCCACACCGAGCCGGTGAGCGTCACCCGCCTATCGCTCAACCGGCTCGTCAACGGGCACACCCGCTCATGCCGGTTCCAGCTGTTTTCCACAGCTGTGGACGTTGCTGTGGAATCACTATGCGCGAAAGGGGGCGGTCGGGTCGGTGGAAGACACCCGTGAGCTCTGGGCCGCTTGCGCCGACATGCTGCGCAGCCAGGTCTCCGAGGCTGTTTGGCTCACCACCTTCAACGCCGCGAAGCCGCTGGTCGTGGAGGACGGCGCCCTGGTGATAGGCGTTCCCAGCCGGATGGTCAAAGAGCGCATCGAGGGCCGCTACATGGAGCTGCTCAGCAGTGCCCTGGCCGACTCGGGGGCACCGGAGCTGAGGCTGCGGGTGGAGGTGAGCGCCGAGCCAGATGGTGACTCCGCTGTGGAAGAAGCTGAGGAAACCGCAGAGGTGGCCGCGATCACGTCGCCCAACGGAGCCCGCTCCCAGGCCAAGCTTTCGGCCACCGAGCAGGTGAACCCTCGCTACAGCTTCGAGACCTTCGTGATCGGCACGTCCAACCGGTTCGCCCACGCTGCGGCCCTCTCGGTGGCCGAGACCCCCGCCCGCTCCTACAACCCGCTGTTCATCTACGGCGACGCCGGCCTGGGCAAGACCCACCTCCTCCAGGCGATCGCGCGGTACGTCAACGAGAACTACCCGCGCTTCACGGTTCGCTACGTCACCACCGAGACCTTCCTGAACGAGTTCGTCGATGCCATCCGGGCCGGCGCCATGGGCGGCTTCAAGAAGCGCTACCGAGAGATGGACGTCCTTCTCCTCGACGACATCCAGTTCATCGAGAAGAGCGAGCAGCTCCAAGAGGAGCTCTTCCACACCTTCAACGCCCTCTACCAGGCCAATCGCCAGATCGTGCTGTCGTCCGACCGGCCACCGGACGCCATCGCCACCCTCGAGGATCGCCTGCGGAGCCGGTTCAAGATGGGCCTCACCACCGAGATCAACCCACCCGAGCTCGAGACCCGCCTGGCCATCCTGCGCCGCAAGGCCGACAGCGAGACGGTGAGGCCGCCCGACGACGTGCTGGTGTTCATCGCGTCGCACATCACCAACAACATCCGCGAGCTGGAGGGGGCCCTCATCCGGGTCTCGGCCTTCGCCAGCCTCACCAACGAGCAGCTCACGGTGGAGCTGGCCGAGCGGGTCCTTGCCGACATCATCAGCGACAACCAGCCGAGGCCCATCACACCAGATCGCATCCTCGAGAAGACCTCCGAGATGTTCGGGTTCTCGGTGGAGGAGATCTGCGGCAAGTCGCGCCGGCGCCCCCTGGTGACGGCCCGGCAGATCAGCATGTACGTGTGCCGCGAGCTCACCGACCTCAGCTACCCGGCCATCGCCCGCGAGTTCGGCGGCCGAGACCACACCACAGTGATCCACGCCGTGGAGAAGGTGGGCGGACTCATGAAGGAGCGCCGGCAGATCTACGACCAGGTCACCGAGCTGACCCAGGTAATCCGGACCGGGCCATGATCACCCACAGGATCTCTGGAGAACTCTGTGGAACCGCTATGGGAAGTAGTGGAGAACTAGGCGGTAATCCACTGCCCGCGGCGCGCATCGGTGCCAGGCTGTGATTCCTGTGGAGATCTCGCTGGTAACCATTGGCGGTGTGACCAGCCAAATCACGCCTTGGTCCACAATCCACAGCCCCTACTACTACTGCTAGTTCAATAGATCTTCTAGAGATAGAAGGGCCAGAGCACCGAGGCGCTGGTCCTTCGGGGATCACGAGAGGAAGACGACGTGAAGTTCCGGTGTGAGCGGGACCTGCTGGTAGATGCGTTCAGCGCGGTCGGCCGTGCTGTCACGGTTCGTGGAGCTTCGCTCCCGGTGCTCACCGGGGTGCGGCTCGACCTGGCGGGCGATCAGCTCCGCCTCACCGGGACCGACCTCGACCTCACGATCTCGATGCGGGTCACGGTGTCGGGCAGTGCAGACGGCGTGGCGGTGCTCCCCGCCAAGCTCACGGGCGACATCGTGAGGGCCCTCGAGTCGGGTGCCGTGGAGGTGGAGGTGGGCGACGACGAGGCCCGGATCCTCTCGGGCCGCTCGCAGTTCTCGGTGCGCACCATCGCCGCCCACGAGTTCCCCAATATCGCCGCCCCGGCCGACCACGTGGTGCGGCTCGACGCCCGGGCCTTCGCCGATGCGCTGCGCCAGGTCGTGTCGGCAGCCAGCACCGACGAGTCGCGGCCCATCCTCACCGGTGTGCTCATGGCGGCCGAGGGCGACGGCCTGCGACTGGTGGCCACCGACTCGTACCGCCTAGCCGTGCGAGACCTGCGAGGCATCTCGGTGCTGGCCGAGGGCCAGAGCGTCCTGGTGCCCTCCAACGCCCTGAAAGAGCTGGCCAGGGTGCTCAACGAGGACACCGAGCAGGTGATCCTGAGGCTGGGGGAGCGCGACGCCAGCTTCGAGGTGGGCGAGCTCCAGCTGGTGACCCGCCTCATCGAGGGCGAGTTCCCCAACTACCGCGGCCTCATCCCCCAGAGCCACTCGAACAGGCTCACCGTGGGTCGCGAGCCTCTACTCGACGCTCTGCGGCGTGTGAGCCTGCTGGCCCGGGAGGCCACCCCTGTGCGACTCGCCATGAGCGAGGGGTCGCTGGAGCTGCTGGCCGTGACCCAGGACGTGGGCCAGGCCCAGGAGGTGCTGGACGCCAAGTACGAGGGCTCGGAGCTGACGGTGGCGTTCAACCCCGAGTACCTCATCGCAGGCATCGAGGTGAGCTCGGGCGACGAGATAACCCTGGAGACCATCGACGCTCTCAAGCCGGCGCTCGTGCGCTCCAACGAGAGCGCCGACTTCCTCTACCTGCTCATGCCCGTGCGCGTGAGCTGACAGGGCCGGCAGAGCCTTGCTGCTCCGCCAGCTCTGGCTGACCGACTTCCGCAGCTACGCCACGGCCGAAGTGGAGCTGGCCGAGGGCCTGACCGCAGTGGTGGGCCCCAACGGCGAGGGAAAGACCAACCTCTTGGAGG
This sequence comes from uncultured Rhabdothermincola sp., assembly GCA_964399375.1. Lineage (GTDB taxonomy): Bacteria > Actinomycetota > Acidimicrobiia > Acidimicrobiales > Acidimicrobilacustridaceae > CAYNQN01. Next base: position 11,089 of record CAYNQN010000044.1, read on the forward strand.
CCATCGGCTACCTCGCCACCCTCGGCTCGTTCAGGGGTGCCCCCAACGACGCTCTGGTGCGCCAGGGGGCGACCACCGCCGTGTTGCGTGCGGAGGGCGAGCGCGAGGGCCGCAAGGTGCTCATTGAGGCAGAGCTGTCGCCCACGGGCCGCAGCCGCGTGATGGTGAACCGCCAACGGCTGGCTAGGACGAGGGACCTGCTCGGCGCCCTGAGGGTGTCGGTGTTCTCGCCCGACGACCTCTCGTTGGTGAAGGGGGGCCCTTCCGAGCGCCGTCGCTTCCTCGACGACGCCCTCGTGAGCGTGCACCCCCGCCACGACGTGCTGCGAAGCGACCTCGACAAGGTGCTGCGGCAGCGCAACGCCTTGCTGCGGAGCGTGGCGAGTCGCCCCGGGGGCCGCAGGGGCGACCTGGAGGAGGCCGACGCCCACACCCTGGCGGTGTGGGACTCGAAGCTGGCCGAGCTGGGGGAGGCCCTGGCCGATGCCCGGGCAGACCTGCTGGCGGGGCTCTCGCCCGTGCTGGCCGGGGCCTACGACAGGCTGGCTTCGCGGGCCGCAGAGGTCACGGCCACCTACGAGGCTCCCTGGAGGGCCGATGGCCTGGCGGCGGCCATCGAGAAGGCCCGGCCCGACGAGCTGCGCAGAGGTGTGAGCCTGGTTGGCCCACATCGCGACGAGGTGACGTTCACCATCGGTGGTCTGCCGGCGCGCACCCACGCTTCGCAGGGCGAGCAGCGCTCGCTGGCGCTCGCGTTGCGGCTCGCGGTGCACGAGCTGGTGTCGTCGTCGGTGGGAGAGCCACCCATCCTGCTGCTCGACGACGTGTTCTCGGAGCTCGACGCCGACCGCAGCCACGCCCTGCTCACGAACCTCCCGCCTGGCCAGACCGTGCTCAGCACCGCTGCGGGCCTCCCCCCCGGCGCCGTACCCGAGCGCACCCTGGTGGTGGGAGCGGGAGAGGTGCGCCCGGGGCCAGAATGACGCCGTGCCCTGGGAACCTCTGCCGTCGAACCCCGAGAAGGAGCCGAGCGGCATCGGAGAGAGCCTCGACCGGTTGGTGAAGCGCCTCGGCGCACCCTCGGCCTCGGCCATAGGAGGGCTCTTCGAGCACTGGGCGGAGGTGGTGGGCGAGCAGGTGGCCGAGCACACCAAGCCGGTGACGGTGCACCATGGCACGCTCGTGGTGCAGGTGAGCGATCCTGCGTGGGCGCCCCAGCTGCGCTTCCTCGAGATCGAGGTGCTGGCGCGCGCCAGGGAGGTGCTGGGCGAGCCCGGGCTGGAGCGCTTGCAGGTGCGGGTGGAGGTCCCGCCGAAGGGGTCCTGAGGCCTGGCCGAGGGCGGTTCAGGGGGCGCTCATAGGTCACGGCAGGGTCCCACCGGCTGGTAGGATGGGAGCCATCGTGGCCCAGACGACCGACTCTTACGGCGCCAAGGACATCACGGTCCTAGAGGGCCTCGAAGCCGTACGCAAGCGGCCTGGCATGTACATCGGCTCGACCGGTGAGCGTGGCCTGCACCACCTCGTCTACGAGG
>CAYNQN010000045.1:0-1822 GCA_964399375.1 uncultured Rhabdothermincola sp.
GCCGTCTTGACGGCGCGGCCCTTCGGCGTCCTCGGTCGACCCATGCCCGGGAGGCTATTGGGCTCCGACCCCTCACCAGCCCGAACCCACCACCCCGATCCCGCCGGTGGGCCACCTACTGTGCTGGGGGTGATCGAGGTCATCGTTGATCCACCGGGCGCCCTCGACGAGCCAGGCAGCGCCGCCATATCGGAGGCCGTCGAGGCCGCCGCCGACTTCTCGCTGGCGGCCAGCCGGGCGCGGGAGCGAGGAGCGGCCCGGCTCGTGGTGGCGATCGAGCCGGCATCCCGGCGCCACGACGAGGCCGCCGCAGCAGCCGGCTTCGAGGTGGTGAGGGAGATCCTCCAGCTGCGCCGCCCGCTCCCCATGGACGATCCGGGCGAGCTGGACACGCGAGCCTTCGTGCCGGGGGTCGACGAGCAGGCCTGGATCGAGGTGAACAACCGAGCGTTCGCGTGGCACCCCGACCAGGGTGGCTGGGACGTGCAGAAGGTCCTCGACCGCGAGGTGGAGCCCTGGTTCGACCCGGAGGGCTTCCTGCTGCACGAGCGCACCGACGACTCGGGGGCCACGAGGCTGGCCGGCTTCTGCTGGACCAAGGTCCACGCCGACCTGGAGCCCACGGTGGGCGAGATCTACGTGATCGGCGTGGATCCCGACTTCCAGGGACTGGGGTTGGGACGCAGCCTCACCCTCGCCGGGCTCGACTGGCTGGCTCGCCAGGGCATCGGCACCGGCATGCTCTACGTGGAGGCCGACAACGTCCCGGCGCGCCGCCTCTACGAGGACCTCGGCTTTGAGATCTACCAGTCCCACCGGCGGTACTCCGTCCTCCTCTGATCACGGGAGGCGTCGCCGACCGTGCGGAAGAGGCAAGACGGCGTCCAGCTGTAACAATGGCCCGATGGAGACCCGCCGGTGGACGAACCCCTCCCAGCCGCAGACCCTCTACATCGCCGTGATCCTGCTCTACGTGAACGCGGCCATGTCGCTCCTCTTCGGCGGCTTCCTCAACCCCATCGCCCTGGTGCTCATCGTGGGCGAGGTGGCCTCAGGGCTGGGCATAGCCAACGAGAAGCGCTGGGGTTACATCCTGGGCGTAGGCGTGGCCTCCGTGGGGGTGCTCTTCGCTCTCGGCCTACCCATCCTGGTCGACGGGGTGGGCGCTCTGTTCAGCCCGGTCGTCCTCATCGGCGCCATCTTCCCCGTGGCCCTCTTCGCGCTGCTGGTGCACCCCATGAGCCGCGACTACCAGCGCGTCTGGTTCAAGTAGCCCATTTCGCACGGCCGGGTCCGGCTTGCCGGGTCGGCCGGGGGCCGGGCAGAGCGGGAGTTGGCCCCGGCGCCCGAGCTGAGCAAACATCGTCGCCATGACGACGACCGTTCAGGGAACAGCCGGCCTCAAGGAGCTCGTGGGCCAGCACCTCGGGTACAGCGACTGGCTGGAGATCAGCCAGGAGCGCGTGAACCAGTTCGCCGACGCCACCGGCGACCACCAGTGGATCCACGTCGACCCCGAGCGCGCAGCCAAGGAGAGCCCATTCGGTGGTGCCATCGCCCACGGCTACCTCACCATCTCGCTCGGCCCCGCCCTCATGCCCCAGATCATGAAGGTCGAAGGCGTGCGCATGGCCGTGAACTACGGCTGCGGCAAGGTTCGCTTCCCCTCGCCGGTGCCGGTGGGCTCCAAGCTCCGCCTCGGGGCTCAGCTCGACAAGATCGAGGACATCGCGGGCGACGGCATCCAGGTGTACATGACCTTCACCTTCGAGGTCGAGGGTGCCGCCAAGCCCTCGTGCGTGGCCGAGATCATCTTCCGCTA
>CAYNQN010000045.1:1922-9521 GCA_964399375.1 uncultured Rhabdothermincola sp.
TCGAGGTCGAGGGTGCCGCCAAGCCCTCGTGCGTGGCCGAGATCATCTTCCGCTATTACGACTGAGCGCCCGAGCTGGCCAGCGCCAGCGCTCAGCCAGCGAGCAGTCGGATGGCCGTGGCCAGGCCGAGGGCGATCACGACCACCCTGAGGGCCACCGAGGGCATGCGCTGGGCGAGGTGGGCTCCCAGGAGGCCCCCTACCAGGCTCGTGGCGGCCATCGTGGCCGCCGCCGACCAGTCGACCGGAGCTGCGATCACGAAGGCGATGGCAGACACGGTGGCGCCCAGCAGCACCGCCGCGCTCCTCACGGCGTTGGTCTTGTTGAGGTTGCCCGAGACCGTGAGCCCGAAGACGGCCAGCAGGATCACACCCAGCCCCGCGCCGAAGTAGGCGCCGTAGACGCTGGCGGCGAACGTGGCCGCCTGGCGCGCCACCACGTGCGAGCGGGCCGTGCCCGGTGCCGACCGCAGGAGCCGCACCAGCAGGGGTTGGGCCGCGAACAGGGCGCACGCGAAGAAGAGCAGGTAGGGGACCACGGCCCGGAAGGAGTCGCCGGGAAGGGCCAGGAGCAGCACGGCCCCCAGGATCTCGCCGGGCACTATCACCCAGGCCAGCGAGCGCAGCAGGCCCCCCTGGTCGGCCAGGGCCTTGCGGAACCCGATGGTGCCCCCGAGGTAGCCGGGCCATATGCCCACCGCAGAGGTGACGTTGGCCGTGACGGGCGAGTAGCCCAGGGCCAGCAGGGCGGGGAACGAGACGAGCGAGCCGCCACCGGCCACGCCGTTCACGACGCCCGCCCCCATGCCGGCGGCCACCAGCAGAGCGCTCTCACCAAGGCTCATCGAGCGGCCGACCGTTCCACCGGCCAACCATAGAGCGGCCCCAGCCGCGGGCCGCCGGTCGTTCGGTACTCTCGGGCCCGTGCAGCTCGGCCCCGGAGGCATAGAACCTCCTCTCGCCGTCGCGGATGCCGAGGTCGACGAGAGGGCCAGGTCTTCGGGATGGGCCATCGCCATGCGGTTGGCGTTGATGGTCGTCTCGGCGCTCGTCCTGTACGGGTTGGCCCCGAGCCTGCTGTCGCTCTTCGCCGAGACTCCCCAGCTCTTCCAGATGAACCCGATCTGGCTCGTCGCCATAGTGGCGTTCGAGACGGCGAGCTTCGTGGCCGTGTGGTGGCTCATCCGCATCGCCCTCCCTCAGGTGGGTTGGTTCGTGGCCTCCACCTCGCAGCTGGCCTCCAACGCCGTGAGCCGGATAGTCCCGGGTGGCGCCGTGGGGGGCACCGCTCTCAGCTGGCGGATGCTCTCGGCCTCGGGTGTCCAGAGGGGGACGGCCGGGGCGGCGATCGCCGCCACCTCCTTCATCTCCAACGGGGTGCTCTTCGCCATCCCCCTCGTCGCGGTGCTGGGGTCGATCTTCGGCGCGCCGGTGCCCGAGAGCCTCTCGCTGGTGGCCTGGGGCGGGTTCGCCATCTTCGTGATGCTCTTCGTGGTCGCCTTCGTGGTCGTCCGCTTCGACGCTCCCCTCGCCGCCTTCGGCCGCCTGGTAGAGAGGACCGCCAGGCCGATCTACGGCCGCTTCCACCGGCCCAACCCCCCGACGGCGCAGAGCATCATCGCCCAGCGCAACGGGATGGTCTCTGCCCTCGGTGCCCGTTGGGAGCAGGCCCTGCTCGCAGCGGTGGGCAAGTGGCTCCTCGACTACCTGGCGCTGGTGGCCGCCCTCTACGCCGTTGGCGCCAGTCCCCGCCTGAGCCTCATCCTGCTCGCCTACGGAGCGGGGGCTGTGCTCGCGATGATCCCCATCACGCCGGGCGGCCTCGGCTTCGTGGAGGCGGGCCTGACGGCGATGCTGGTGCTGGCGGGGGTCCCGGGCGACCAGGCCCTGCTCGCCACCCTCGCCTACCGCATCGCCTCCTACTGGCTGCCGCTGCCGGCCGGCCTGGGGGGCTGGCTCCTGTTCCGCCACCGCTACGGGCGCAGGGCGGCCAGGGCGGAGGGGAAGAGCGGGGAAAACTAGAACCTGTTCTATAATGGGTGGCGATGGCACACCAGCGCACGATCGCACCCACCGTCGGAGTAGTCGACACCATGTTGGGCATACCCGACGGCGATCGGGGCCAGTGGTACGAGTTCCTCAAGCCCCAGCTGCGCGAGGAGAGCCAGGACTTCGAGTTCCCCGTCCAGTACATGTTCCACGAGGTCCCGCCCGATCCGGCCGACGACCCCGTGGGGTACGTGGTCTCCGAGATGGACCGCTACGGCGTCGATGTGGCGATGGTGGCCTGGGCCCACGAGGGTCCCACCGCCGAGGCGTTGCTGAAGCACCCGGACCGCTTCGTGGCCTCGGTGGCCGTCGACCCCAACGACGGCATGGACGCCGTGAGGCTTCTGGAGGCGGCCGCCGCCGACGGCGTGCGCAGCGCCCAGCTGTTCCCGGCGGGCTGCAACCCCCAGGTCCCCATCAACGACAAGAAGGCCTACCCGATCTACGCCAAGTGCGTGGAGCTGGACCTGCCGATCTTCGTGTGCACCGGCGTGCCCGGCCCGCGCGTGCCCATGGCGTGCCAGGCCACCGAGCTCATCGACGAGGTCTGCTGGTTCTTCCCCGACCTGAAGCTGGTCATGCGACACGGTGCGGAGCCCTGGGCCGACCTCGCCGTGAAGCTCATGTTGAAGTGGCCCAACCTCTACTACTCCACCTCTGCGTTCGCCCCTCGCTACTACCCCAAGGCGATCATCGACTACGCCAACACGAGGGGTGCCGACAAGGTGATGTACGCCGGGTACTTCCCGATGGGCCTCTCGCTGGAGAGGATCATGGGCGAGCTGCCCGGCGTGCCGCTGAACGAAGACGTGTGGCCCAAGTTCCTGCGTGACAACGCCCGGAAGGTGCTGAAGCTAGATGACTGACGTACTCGAACCCACAGCCCCCTCGAGCGAGCGAGCCGAGGCTCCCACTGCTCGACCTGCAGATCCCGCACCGGCGCCCGCCGGCGGGCCCGGCCCCGACCAGCGCTACCCGTTCAAGGTGCCCTTCGGCTGGTTCGCCGTGGCCTGGTCGCACGAGCTGCCCGTCGGCGCCGTGCTGCCCCGCTACTACCTGGGCCAGCACCTGGTGATCTGGCGAGACGAGGAGGGCGTCGCCCACGTGCAGGACGCCTTCTGCCCGCACCTGGGGGCCCACTTCGGCCACGGCGGCATGGTGAAGGGCTGCGAGATCGAGTGCCCGTTCCACGGTTGGCGCTTCGACGGCGAGGGCCGCAACACCGATATCCCCTACAGCAACCGGACCAACGCCAAGGCCCACGTACCGTCGTACCCGGTCGTGGAGCTGGGCGACCACCTGGTGATGGCCTGGTTCCACCCGCGGGGCGAGGCGCCCAAGTGGCAGCTCTCCATGCCGCCCGAGGCCTTCAGCGACGAGTTCACGCCGTGGACCACGGTCGACCTCTCGGTCAACGCAGGGATCCAGGAGCTGGCCGAGAACACGGTCGACAGCCCGCACTTCCGCTACGTACACCACACCGAGATCGTCCCCGAGATCGAGGACTACGACTCCAGTGGCTGGGTGTCGCGCACCCGGTCGGTCCAGCGCTTCCCCACGCCGAGGGGTGTGGTCGACGGTCGCATCGACATAGAGAACCAGGGCCCGGGGTTCGGCTTCACCTGGTTCCGGGGCATCGTCGACACGCTGTTGGTGGCGGCCACGACCCCCGTGGACGACACCCACACCCAGGTGAGGTTCAACTTCAAGGTGCGCAAGCTGGGCGACGAGGCAAGCACCTCCGGCGTGGGCAAGGCCTTCATCGACGAGGTGTGCAAGCAGTTCGAGGAGGACCGCCCGATCTGGGTGAACAAGGCCCACGTGTCGCGCCCGGCGCTGGCTGACACCGACCCGCCCTTCATGAAGTTCCGCAAGTGGTTCGCTCAGTTCTACGACGAGCCGGTCTCCAAGGAGAGGGCGATGTGGGTGCCTCCCGGCCCCACCGACGGCGAGCAGCCCGTGTACATCCCGCCGGCGCCCACGGCGTCGCGCAAGAACACCCCGGCGGACTGAGGGGTGGGAGCCGGCAATCGGCAGGCGGCCCCTTCGGCCGTCGAGGCCTCTAGCGCTGCGCACCTAGGCTGACGCGCATGGGCATGCCGACCGACATAGGGATCATCGACACGATGGTCGGGTTCCCCAGCCGCGACCGCCGCCAGGTCTACAAGTTCCTGGCTCCTCACCTGCGCGACCAGGAGAGCAAGGAGGAGTTCCGCTTCCCGGCCGAGTACATGTTCAAGGACATACCGCCGGACCTTGAGGACAACGTCGACCCGGTGGCCGTGGTGCTCGACAACCTCGACCGCTTCGGGATCGACGCCGCGATGGTGGGGGTTGCGCCAGATCGCGAGGACGCCGTCCGCGCGCTGAAGGAGCACCCGGACCGCTTCATAGCGTCGGCGGCGGTCGACCCCAACCAGGGGATGGACGCCGTGAGGTTCCTCGTGGAGATGCACGACCGCTTCGGGATCAAGGCGGCCACCACCTTCCCCGCCGGCGTGCAGGTGCCCATCAACGACAAGCGCTACTACCCGATCTACGCCAAGTGCGTGGAGCTCGACATCCCGATCTTCGTGTGCGCCGGGGTCCCCGGCCCCCGAGTGCCGCTGGCGCCGCAGAAGGTGGAGCTCATCGACGAGGTGTGCTGGTTCTTCCCCGACCTGCGCTTCGTGATGCGCCACGGTGCGGAGCCCTGGACCGACCTCGCCGTGAAGCTCATGTTGAAGTGGCCGAACCTCTACTACTCCACCTCTGCGTTCGCGCCCCGCCACTACTCCAAGGCGATCATCGACTACGCCAACACCAGGGGCTCCGAGAAGGTCATCTACGCCGGCTACTTCCCGGCCGGCCTCACCTACGACCGCATCTTCGCCGACCTCCCCCAGGTGCCCTTCAACGACGACGTGTGGCCCAAGTTCCTCCGTCACAACGCCGCGAGGGTCCTGAAGCTCTGACTCGCCCCCTCGGGCCTCCCCGAGGAACTACGGTTGCGAGCGGGGATCGCGGCTAGGGGGTAGCCGATGGCTGTAGTGGAGGACGAGTCCGCAGACGCTGGCCCGGAAGCCCTCGCGCTCGCGGGGCTGGCCCACGATCTCGACAACCTCCTCGGCGCCATGGCGCTGAGGGCAGACATGATCGAGCGCCAGCTGGCCCGGGGGAACCAGCGCGAGGCCAAGGCCAGCGTCGACGTGATGCGCCGGGCCATCGAGGAGAGCAGGCGCCTCACGGGGGGCCTGCGCAGCATCGTCCGGCGCTCCGTGCCGGCCACGCGGGCGGTCGACCTGAAGTGGCTCCTCGACCAGCTCGCACCCCTGCTCGACGCCATGGCCGGCGATGCCGTGTCGGTCAAGCGGCACGTCGCCAAGGACCTACCCGCCATCCAGGCGTCCCAGCTCGGGATGCGCCGGGCCCTGCTCAACCTGGTCGTCAACGCCAGGGAGGCCCTGGCCGACTCCGAGGGCTCCATCTCGATCTCGGTGGCCCCCGCCAGCCACGACGGCCGCAGGGGAGTGGAGCTGAAGGTGGCCGACGACGGGCCGGGCATGGAGCCCGACCTCCTCGCCAGGGCCACCGAGCCCAACGTCTCGACCAAGGCGGGGAGCTCTGGGCTGGGGCTCACCACCGTGGTGGACGTGGTGCAGGCCGGCGGGGGGTCGCTGCTCATCGAGAGCGAGCCCGGCGAGGGGTGCACGGTCACGCTGTGGCTGCCGGCGGCGGGCTCCGGGCCCGCCTCCGAGGCGGGGGGCGGCGAGCCGGTGGGCCAGGACCAGCTATCGGGCTCGTAGCCGGCGAGCCATCCCCAATACGATGAGCGGCTATGCCCGCCATCACGCCCATACCCGCCACCCCCGAGCAGCTCGGGGAGGTGACCTTCAACTCCGACGGACTCGTGCCGGCGATAGTGCAGGAGGCGGGCACGGGCAGGGTGCTGATGATGGCCTGGATGAACCGGGAGTCGCTGGAGCGCACCCTGGAGACCGGCCGCACGTGGTTCTGGAGCCGCTCCCGCCAGGAGTACTGGTGCAAGGGGGAGACCTCGGGCGACCGCCAGTTCGTGCGCGAGGCCTACTACGACTGCGACGGCGACACGCTCCTGTTCGTCGTCGACCAGGAGGGCAAGGGCGCTTGCCACACGGGGAGCTACTCGTGCTTCTTCAGGTCGTTCGGCCCGGGGCCCGACGCAGCCCCCGGCCCCGCTCCCCAAGCTGGCTCGGGCAGCACCGGGAACGGGTAGAAGACCGACGGTGATCCAGCCCAGCAGGGAGGAGTTCCACCGCCTGGCGCGCGACCACACGGTCGTGCCCGTGTGGCAGGAGCTGGTGGCCGACATGATCACGCCGCTGGCGGCCTTCGCCCGGCTCACCCGGGGAGGCGAGCCAGGGTTCCTGCTGGAGTCGGTGGAGCACGGCGAGCGGTGGAGCCGGTGGTCGTTCGTGGGTCGCCGGGCGGCCGGGACCCTTGAGGCCAGAGGCCGCCGGGTCGCCGCCGGCGGCTCGGTGCCGGAGGGGGTGCGGCTCGACGAGGGGATCCTGCTGGCCGTGGAGGACCTGCTGGCCAGGTTCCGCTCGCCGCGGATCGAGGGCCTGCCGCCCCTGCACGGGGGCCTGGTGGGGTTCCTCGGCTACGACGTGGTGCGGGAGGTGGAGGAGCTGGCCGACGTGCCCGCCGACGACGCCGGCCTGCCCGACGCTGTGCTCTCGATCATCGGCGAGCTGGCTGCCTTCGACCACTTCGGCCAGCGCGTCACGCTCATCTCCAACGCCTTCGTGCCGCCGGGTGCCAGCGCCGATGCCCTCGACTCGCTCTACGACGAGGCGGTGCAGCGCCTCGGCGAGCTGGCGCTCGACGGAGCCAGCCCGGTCGACGAGCCGCTGCTCGAGCCGGCATCGGCCGAGCTCGGCGCCGAGGAGCTGCCGGAGGTCCGCTCGTCGATGGCCGGCGGCACCTACGAGCGGGCCGTGGAGGTGGCCAAGGAGCACATCCTGGCCGGCGACGCCTTCCAGATCGTGCTCTCGCAGCGCTTCGACGTGGACCTGGATGCCGATCCCTTCGACGTCTACCGGGTGCTGCGCCAGGTGAACCCGAGCCCCTACATGTACTTCGTGCGCCACCCGTCGGTGACGCTGGTGGGCTGCTCGCCCGAGCCCATGGTGAAGCTGATCGACGGGCGGGTGATCTCCCGGCCCATCGCCGGCACGCGGCGCCGGGGAGCCACCGACGAGGAGGACCGCCGCCTCGGCGCCGAGCTCCGCGAGCACCCCAAGGAGGTGGCCGAGCACGTGATGCTCATCGACCTCGCCCGCAACGACGTGGGCAGGGTGGTGCGGTTCGGCACCGAGCAGGTGGACGAGACGATGACCCTCGAGCGCTACAGCCACGTCATGCACCTCACGTCGCAAGTCTCCGGTGAGCTGGCCGAGGGGCGCACGCCCATCGACGTGCTGCGCGCCACCCTCCCCGCGGGAACGGTCTCGGGGGCGCCCAAGGTGCGTGCCATGGAGATCATCGACTCGCTGGAGCCCACCAAGCGCGGCCCGTATGCGGGCATAGT
>CAYNQN010000045.1:9531-12588 GCA_964399375.1 uncultured Rhabdothermincola sp.
TCGACACGGCCATCGCCATACGGACGCTGGTGGTGGGTGCCGACGGCAGCGCATCGGTCCAGGCCGGGGCGGGGATCGTGGCCGACAGCGTGCCGGCCGACGAGGACATGGAGTGCCGCAACAAGGCCCGGGCCATCCTGGTGGCGATCCCGCCCGCCCGGCGCATGACCGCACAGCGCTCCCCGCAGGGAGCGGCTCGGGGTCCCGGGCCGCGATCGGGCGGAGCACACGAGCCCACGAAGGCTGCGGGCTCATCGTGAGCGAGGGCGGCTCGGGCGGGTCGCCCCCTCAACCCTGGGAGGCTCGGCCATCGAGGGACGTCATCCGCGTGGAGGGCCCCGACGCCCGCTCGTTCCTCCAGGGCCAGCTGAGCCAGGACGTCTCCGAGATCGGCCGGGGCGAGGCAGCGTGGTCGTTCCTCCTGCAGCCCAACGGGAAGGTCGAAGCGTGGCTGCGGGTGGAGCCGCTGGGTGGCCACGACCTGGCGCTCGACGTGGACGCCGGGTGGGGCCAGGCCGTGATCGATCGGCTGGAGCGCTTCAAGCTGAGGGTGCGCGCCGAGCTGTCGCTGGAGCCCGGTGGCCGCCAGGTGGCCACGCCCGACGGGCCCGACGCCTACGAGAACGCTCGCATCGCCTCGGGCATCCCGGCCATGGGCGCCGAGCTGACCTCCAGGACCATCCCCGCCGAGGTCGGCCAGTGGGTCATCGACGCCTCCGTGAGCTTCACCAAGGGGTGCTACACGGGCCAGGAGCTGGTGGCGCGCATCGACTCGAGAGGTGGCAACGTGCCCAGGAACCTGACGGTGCTGGATCTGGGTGGCGACTCGCCGGTCGTGCTGGCGGGCCAGGCGATCCAGCCGGGCGAGGAGATCCAGCTGGTCGGGGGCGAGAGCGCCACCGTCACCAGCGTGGCCCCCGACGCCTCCGTGGCCCTCGCGTACGTGGCCCGGGTGCGCTCGGCCTAGTCCGCAGGATCCAGCGCCTGTTTCCGTCGCCCTCGCCTGCGTGAACGAGGTTCGCGCCGTCTAGCCTCGGTCATGTGGCCGGTACCTATCTCGATCGGATCCTGGCGGCTCACCGGGCAGCCGCGGAGCTGGACGACAGGCCGCTTCCGGAGCTGGTGGATCAGGCCATCGCATGTCCTCCCACCCGGGGGTTCCGCCAGGCCATCGCGGACGCCGCCGCCGATCCCGCCGGCCCGCGCCCAGCGGTGGTAGCCGAGGTGAAGCGGCGCTCACCATCGAAGGGCGACCTGCGGGCCGACCTCGATCCGGCGGCCCTTGCGAGGGAGTACGAGAGGGGTGGCGCCACGTGCCTGTCGGTGCTCACCGACCCGGAGTTCTTCGGTGGTTCGCCCGACGACCTCGCTGCGGCCCGGGAGGCAACGAGCCTGCCGGTGCTTCGGAAGGACTTCACGGTGTCGCCCAGGGACGTGTGCGACGCGAGGATCATGGGGGCCGACGCCGTGCTGCTGATCGTGGCCGCCCTCGACTACGTGGAGCTGGCCAGCCTGCTGGTGCTGTCCCGGCGGGTCGGCCTCGACGCCCTGGTGGAGGTGCACGACGAGGTGGAGCTGGGCCGGGCCTTCGTGTTGGGAGCCGACCTGGTGGGGGTGAACCAGCGCGACCTGGTGACCTTCGAGGTGGACTCGCACCGGGCGGCGAGCCTCGCCGGCCTGATAGCGGAGACCACGGTGAGCATCGCCGAGTCCGGGGTGAGCGGGCCCGCTGACGCCGCAGGGCTGGCGGAGGCCGGGTACCAGGCGGTGCTGGTGGGCGAGTCGCTGGTGACGGCGGCCGATCCCGCCGCAGCGGTCGCCGCGTTGCGCTCCGGCGCGACGTAGACCGGTCGCCCTGTTCACCTGCTTGCTGCGCTCCTCCGGTACCTTTGCATCTGAGCCCTTGGGCGAGGGTTCAGCAAGCACAGGTGTTCGATCCGAGCGCAGCGAGGATCAAAGCCGTGAGTGGCGACAGACGTGACCTTTTCGGAGGTTTCTCAAGGTGTTCGTGAAGATCTGCGGCATCACCACCGAGGAGGACGCCCTCCTGGCCGTTGCCATGGGGGCCGACGCTGTCGGCTTCGTGTTCGCCCCCTCCAAGCGCAAGGTGGCGCCCGGCCAGGTGCGTGACATCGTGCGCAGGCTTCCGCACGAGACCCTCACCGTCGGGGTCTTCCGCGACGAGTCGGCCCAGCGGGTGGTCGAGACCGTCAACACGCTGGGCCTGCGTGGTGCGCAGCTGCACGGGCACGAGTCGCCGGCCGAGGCCGCCTGGATCCACCAGAGGGTCCCGTTCGTGGTGAAGGCATTCGCCGCGGTCGACGAGCAGCTCTCGCGCGCCGGCGACTACGACGTGGACGCCGTGCTCATCGACGCCCTCATACCGGGATCGGGGGAGGTCTTCGACTGGACCCTCGCCGAGGGGCTCCCCACCGAGCGCCGGATCATCCTGGCGGGGGGTCTCAACCCCGACAACGTCGCCGGCGCCATCGACCGCATCAGCCCGTGGGGCGTGGACGTGTCGAGCGGTGTGGAGGCGGCTCCTGGCCGCAAGGACGCCGTGAAGGTCATGCGCTTCGTCAACGCCGCAAAGGCAGCGGGCCCCGACGGGCTCGACGACCTCCCCGCTGCCGCCACCGGCGATGGCGAGGGCCCCGAGCTCTACGACCACGAGTGGGAGCCCGACGGCTCCCTTCCTGCCTGATCCCGCCCCGAGCCTTCCCGCTGCTCGTGAACGGGTTCCTGGGCGCCGGTCGGTGGGCGTTACGGTGGGCGACGTGAGCCTCCCAGACCCAGGCCCCGAGGGGCGCTTCGGCACCTTCGGCGGCAGGTTCGTGCCCGAGACCCTCGTGCCGGCCTGCGCCGAGCTGGAGGAGGCCTTCCGCCAGGCCTGGGTCGACCCGGGGTTCCGCAACGAGCTCGACGACCTGCTCTCCGACTACGCCGGCCGTCCCTCGGTGATCACCGAGCTCCACCGCCTCTCCGACGAGCTGGGGCTGCGCCTGCTGCTCAAGCGCGAGGACCTCAACCACACCGGCTCGCACAAGATCAACAACG
>CAYNQN010000046.1:0-12502 GCA_964399375.1 uncultured Rhabdothermincola sp.
GGGATGTCCTCCACGCCCTCCATGAGCCCGATGAGCCAGTCGTGCCGGTCGGGTTCCACCGGTGCGAAGCCCACGCCGCAGTTGCCCATGACAACCGTGGTCACGCCGTGCCAGCAGGTGGGGCTGAGCATGGGGTCCCAGGTGGCCTGCCCGTCGAAGTGGGTGTGTATGTCGACGAAGCCGGGCGTGACCACCAGGCCGTCGGCGTCGATCTCCTCGCGGCCCCTGTCGTGCACCTTGCCCACCTCTGCCACCACACCACCGGTGATGGCGACGTCGGCCGTGCGTGCGGGGTCGCCGGTGCCGTCCACCACCGTCCCGCCCCGGATCACCAGGTCGTGCATGGCTCCTCGGCCTCCCCGGCCTTGTTGTCTCCGGCCCTGGTCGTGCCCGCCTTGTTGCTGTTGCCGGCAGTGTTGCTGTTGCCGGCAGTGTTGCCGGAGGTGTGACTGGCGTTGGCGATGATCGAGATGGCCCCTTCGAGGACCCGCTCGAACACCTGGTCGCGGTCGAAGTCGAAGTCCTCGTCGAAGAAACCCGAGATCTCCAGCACGATGAAGCCGTGGAGGGCCGCGAAGGCCGAGGCCTCCACGTACAGAGCCGTCTCGCCCCCCAGGCCGTAGGAGCGGACCATCGCCACCAGCGCCTCGTTGGCGTCGAGGGCGGCGGCGATGAACGCCGGCCGGTCGATGGGTGCCCGGGTGGTGCCCTCGTAGCGCCGGGGGAACCGGTGGGCGAACGAGCGCTGCACGTTGGCCAGGGCGCGCAGCCCGTCCTCTCCCGTGCGGCCCATGGCTGCGGCCCGTAGCTCTGCGCCCAGCTGGCTCATGGTGCGGACCTGCACCGATGCCCGCAGGGCGTCGAGGCTGCGCACGTGGTGGTAGAGCGAAGGGACCCGCACGCCCAGCTCAGCGGCCAGCCCCGTCATGGTCAGCTGGTCCCACCCGGACCGGTCGATGATGGCCTCGGCGGCCGTCACCAGGTCCTCGAAGCTGAGCCTTGCCCTCATAGGCACCACCTTGGCACGCGGCCCCCCACCTCGCGCCTTCCGACATTGAACGTCTGGGTTCCGCCTGCCGAAGCGCCTCATTCAACTACACCCATTAGGGGAGGGGCAAGGGCAGTTCGGGTAGCCGGGGAGCCGGCCCTGGAGCTGGCGTGTCGCTGCGATCCTGGACGACCCGGAACGCCGGGTTCGATGGCCGGCGAGCTACCGATAAGATGCGTCGCCCTGCTCCCATCGTCTAGTGGCCTAGGACACCACCCTCTCAAGGTGGAGACACGGGTTCGAATCCCGTTGGGAGTGCCATTTCCCTCACGTGCGAGGCAGGAAGAGCGAGGCCCCGCCGGCTACGAGGACGCCGATGGCGATCCACCACCAGCCGCCGAACAGCAGCATCAGCACCACGCCGGCCAGCATGCCGACGATGATCCCGATGATCACCGGGCTCTCTCTCACGTCCCGGTATCTACCCGCCGGAAGGCGTCTCTACCCAGGTTGGGGGGCGCTGGTCAGGTGAGAGGCGTGGGTCATGTGGACGGAGGGCGTTTGCGGAAGGCGAGGAGCACGCCGATGGCTGCGCCTACGGCCAGCGCGACCGCCACGACGATCACGGGTACCGCCCACGAGGTCCCGCTGTCGGAGCTGTCGGTCTCCACGACGGGGGCCGCCGTGGTGGTGGTGGACGAGGGCGACGTGGTGGTCGTCGTGCCGAAGTCGGGGCTCACCACCACGGTCGTCGTCGCCGAAGCCTCAGGGTCGATGGAGGCGATGTTCGCTTCCCAGGTGCCCGAGGCGAGCTCCACCTCTGTCCCGTAGCGGCCCCCGGAGATGTGGCCCAGGGTGACCGGGGCGGTGAGCGACGGCCCACCGCTTCCGGCGAAGGTGGCCGACACCGTGGCCTCCTCTGCGAGGTGGCCGTCGTTCGTGAAGGTGATCCCCACCTCCAGGCGCACGGTGGAGGGACCGGTCTGCTCAGCCACGATCACCGTCATCTCGCCCGTCTCGCTGTGGGCCCCCGCAGGCGCGGCCCAAAGGAGGAGGAGGAGCGAGGCGAGCGCCGCTGCGAGCAGCGCGGGGAACCTACCCACCGACGTTCACCGGCCCACCGGAGCGGGCGGCGTTCAAGAGCCCGTCCCAGGTTTGCATGGAGATCTCTCCGCTGGTGCGGGTCACCACCTTGCCCCCGGCGTCCACCGACACGAAGAACGGGTAGCTCGAGGCTCCGAGCGCCGCAGCGGCAGTGCCCTGCTCGCTGTCGACCATGGTCGGCACGCTCCAGCCCTCCCTGCGCAGCCAGCGACCGGCTGGGAAGTTCGGCCTACCCGAGTCGACCGCGGTGGACACGGCGTAGATGTCGACGTCGGACGGCATGCCGTTCTGGTCGAGCCAGTCCTGCAGGCGGGGCACCTCCGCCTGGCAGTGCGGGCACCAGTGGGCGATGACCATGACCACCTTGGACCGCCCGTCGGAGGGCGTGATGTCGAGGGTGCTGCCGTCGAACGTCTGGCCGTCGATGGTGGGGATGGACATGCCCACGGCGGGGTCGGTCCCCGAAGCGGGCCGGGCAGGCAGGTTCTCGCCCTGAACCTGCACCTGCCCGTACTCCAGGTCGCCGCTGGGAACGACGGTGCCGCCGGACGGCGACGCCCCTCCTCCATCGGGCTCCCCGCCAGGGCGGGCGACGAGAACGGCGATGAGGCCGATCACGAGCACCGCCAGGATCACGGCCCCGAAGATCCAGATGGCTCGGCTCGAGCGCTCGGCCTGGTTGCGGGCATCCTTCATTCGCTGCGAAGAGGAGCGCTTCTTGGTGGGTCGGTTGCTCATGATCCTCCGCCTGGGCCTCGTCCTGCGCCGACCCTAGGCGTCTCGGCGGCGCATGAGAACCCCGGCCACCAACAAGATCACGATCCACCAAACGCAGAACACGGCGAAGCCCGCCCAGGGGCCGAGGGAGGTCCCGTTCGACTCCACCGTCATCACCTGCGAGCCCGCGTTGCTGGTGAGGTACTTCCCGACCTGTTCTCCCCAGCTGCCGGGGAGGAGCGCTGCGATGATCGGGAGCACGAACAGCGCGCCGACGGCCATCGTGATCCCACCCGCCGTGCTGCGCATCAGGGCGCCGAGGGCGAAGCCGAACATGGCGCTGGCGGCGAGGTATAGGCCGCCCCCCACGACGGCACGCAGCACGTCGGGGTCCCCGATGTCGACGTTTATGCCCTTGGTGCCCAGGATCAGCTGGCCGATGAAGAACGAGGCGAAGGAGGTGACCAGGCCCACGACGAGCGAGAAGGCCAGGAGCACGATCCCCTTGCCTGCCAGCAGCTTCACCCTCTGCGGCACGGCGGTGAGGGTCGTGCGGATCCCGCCGGTGGAGTACTCGGTGCTGATGACCATCACCCCCAGCACCACGAGCGCGAGCTGCCCGAAGAGCATGCCTCCGAGGCTCACGCTCGTGGCGTCGAAGCTGTCACGGTTCTGCTGGGTCGCCTGCTCCCAGGTGGCAGCGATCACCGAGCACAAGAGCACGGAGAACCCGATGGTCACGACGACGAGCGTGAGGGTGGTCCAGAAGGTGGACCGGACGGATCGGAGCTTCGTCCACTCCGAGCGGGTCAGGTTGGCGAGCGAGGTCTGACCGGCGCTCACGACGGGCCTCCCGGTGCCGGTGGGGCGGGTGGCTGGGCGGCCGATGCCGGCGCTGGTGGGGCAGGAGCCGCCGGTACCCCTTCGGGGGGCGGTGGCAGGCCGGCCTGGTACTCCACGCTCTCGCCCGTCATCTCCATGAAGGCCTGCTCCAGAGAGGCTCGCTCCTCGAACAGCTCGTAGATGGGGATGCGGTGGGTGAAGGCCAGGTCGCCCACCTGGGCGCAGGTGACGTCGTGCACCTGGAGCTGGCCGTCCGCGGGATCGGAGTTGTAGCCGGCCGACTCCAGCGCCTCCTGGAGCTGGGACAGCTGCGGCGAGCGCACCCGCACGTGGTTCGTGGAGCTTTGCTCCAGGAAGTCCTCGGTGGTGGTGTCGGCGAGCAGCTTGCCCTTGCCGATGATGATGAGGCGCTCGGCGGTGACGGCCATCTCGCTCATCAGGTGGCTGGACACCAGCACCGTGCGGCCCTCGGCAGCCAGGGACTTCATGAAGTTGCGGATCCAGAGGATGCCGCCGGGGTCGAGGCCATTCACCGGTTCGTCGAACATGAGCACGGGTGGGTCGCCGAGCATGGTGGCGGCGATGCCGAGGCGCTGGGACATGCCGAGGGAGAAGCCCCGTGAGCGCTGCTTCGCCACCGCCGCGATGCCCACCAGGTCGAGCACCTCCTTCACCCGGCGGCGACCGATGCCGTTGCTCTGGGCCAGGGCGAGCAGGTGGTTGTAGGCGCTGCGGCCGCCGTTTATGTCCTTGGCGTCGAGCAGGGCGCCCACCTGGTGGAGGGCCTCACGGGACTGGCTGTGGGGCTTGCCCCCGATGAGGGCCGTGCCCTCCGTGGGGCGGTCCAAGCCGAGGATGAGGCGCATCGTGGTGGACTTCCCCGCCCCGTTGGGGCCCAGGAACCCGGTCACGACCCCCGGTTGGACGATGAACGAGAGGCCGTCGACGGCCATCTTCGCGCCGTACCGCTTGTGCAGGTCCTGCACCTCGATCATGGGCTCACCTCCGCTGCGGACCCTAGACGGTCACGAGGAGTGGTCGCCGGGCCTCGCCCTTGCACCATCCGGGCCTCACCTCCCCTTCTCGAACCCGCTTGCCCTGTGCCACGAGGGTCCCTGGGACTGCCTCTAGGGATTTTTCTTTCGGTCGAAAGTCCTGGTCAGCGGGTTTAGTCCTGTGTTTGAACAGGACTATCTCTTTCCACCAGAAGGTTTACAGCGATATGATGGAAACATCACAGGAGAAAGCCTGATAAGGTGCCCAGGGTCACTCGGAGAGTGGCCCGTCGGAGAGAGGTCCGGGAGTAGCCGTGTCACTGAGCATCGATGATCTGAGGTCCTTCATCCTCGTGGTTCGCGAGCGAAGCGTGAGCCGGGCCGCGTCCCAGCTGGGAGTGACCCAGCAGTCGGTATCCGAGCGCATCCGCCGCTTGGAGCGACGGCTCGGGGTGCAGTTGTTCTCCCGCCTTCCCCACGGCATGCAGCCCAAGCCCGCCGCCTACAGGCTCCTCCCATACGCCCAGTCGGCGGTCACCTCCGTGGAGCAGGCGCTGCGCATCGTCGACGACGACGACCTCCTCCGGGTGGTGGTGCAGCCGTCGATCGCCCCGGCGCTCACGGTGCTCGGCGGCGAGCTGGCCGGCGTGAGGTTCGACGTGCGATCCGAGGCCGACACCGACCTGGTGCTCGCCGCCGTCAGCGACGGCAGCGCCGACGTGGCCCTGGGAACCTTCACCCCCGCCGACGTCCCCGAGCTGGGATCTGCACTCGGTGCCGAGTCGATCGAGCCCGCCGACCTGGTGCCCGGGGGATCACAGGGGGTTGCCAACGGATCGGGCTCGGCCTCCGCCCCGGCTGCTGACGACGAGGGCGATGCCGCCCCCAGGTCTCCGGGCAAGCGGAGCATGAGGTCGGTGGCGACGCCGCCGGCCGACGTGGTCGTGGAGCAGCTCTTCGCCGACCCGGTCATCTGGGTGGCTCCGCCCGACCATCCCCTGGCCTCGCGCTCGGGTGCGGTGTCGGCATCCGAGATCGCAGCGCTGGCCGTGGGCGTCACGGCGACGACCAACGGCGGCTCGCATCACGCAGAGGGCGACGGCGCCTCCGACGGCGACGAGTCGAACGCCGCCGTGCGCATCGCCGCCCGCTCCACCGTTGCCAGGGCCCTGGCCGAGGGACGGCTGGTGGAGGTGTCGGTGGACCTTCCCGGTTGGGTGCTGCCCATCTCCATCGCCTACCGGTCGACCGATCGCGACCGACCGGCCATCACATCGCTGCGTGCGGCCATCGTCGACGAGCACCGCCGTTCGCACGCCCTCGAATCCGAGTCCGCTCCGGCACCCGTGGGGGTCCGCCCTTGAGGGCCGGCGGATCCTGCCGCCGGGGTCTGGCGGGTCCTGCCGGGCAGTAGCCGCGAGCTCCTAGCGCTCCGTCGATCGCCTAGCGGCGCTCGAGCTCCGCTGACGGAGCTCTTGCGGACTGCCCGTCACCCACCAGCCGATCTGAACAGAGAAGAGACGAGTTCCAAGAAGCAGTCAGTCAGACAGGTCAGTAGCAGTCAGTCAGAAGCAATCCAGGGGGGTTCCATGAGTAAGTCGTTGGGTATAGGTGCGCGCGGCGCGTCCGCGTCCAAGCACATGAATAGGTGGCGGGCAGTCATCGTTGCTCTGTTGGTCTTGGCCATGGTCGGCTCGTTGCTGGCCCTGGCAGTACCGCCGCCTTCCGTGGCCGGCGCCCAGAGCACGATCCAGACCCAGACTGCTTGGTCGAACTCGTGTATCGGTCGTGTGGGAACTATCGGGCAGGCGCAGGTTGAGCCGCTCGGGTTCCTGGTGACTCATCCAGCCCAGGTGGAGCCCGACAGCGAGTTCACTGTGCGGGTCAAGCCCGATCAGGGGTTCCTGCCCGACAAGGCGTTCAACCAGATCGTGGGCGAGGTCACGGTGTTGGGGTTGAAGGACGTTCGGATGATGTTCAACCTGCCCTCCAACTCCGAGTTCATCAGCGCCTCGATCGTGCCCGACTCAACTTCCAACACCTCGGGGCCCTACACGGTCGGTTTGGACACGAGCTTCAGTTCGAATCGCATCGTGCTGTTCACGCAGGACGTCGTGAAGAACCCCGTGCCACCCGACAATGACACTCCTTTCCAGTTGCCGTCGTTCGACATGACGCTGAAGGCAACCGGTCCGATCGGCTCGAACGTGTCGACACGGATGTCCGGTTTCAACGAGGACAACTCGGGTTACACGTTTAGGGCGAACAACAACTACGCCCCGGCGGCTGTGCGCTGCTGGCCTGATGGCGAGGTTCCTGGCCCGATCTTGTTCCAGACAGCGATCTCTCAGGGCGGCGGACAGACCAACCCGACCACCACGGCCTTGACGGTTGATCCCACAACGTTGCCGGGCGGCAATGACGTGACGATGACAGCGGTGGTGACGGCGCCTTCGGGGGCGGTGCGCTTCAACGATGGTGGGACCGTCTTGGGTTTCGCGGAGCTCAACGAGGACAGCCAAGCCGTCTTGGTGACCGCTCTCAACAATGTTGGTTTCCGCCAGATCACCGCGACCTATCTGGGGTCCACGGGTTTCGAGTCGTCGACGTCGGCGCCTGTCGAGGTGACAGTGACGAACCCGACGAATCGAGCGCCTACTCGTGTGTCGGTGTCGGCTGCTGCGCCAACCGCCAGAGTCGGGACACCCGCTACTAACACGGATGAGTGGGTGACGACGGTTTCGATCGATGTCTCTGCGATCTCTCCCGGTCCCACGCCGAGTGGTTTCGTGCGTGTCTACCTGGATGGGGATCCTGCGGTGACGTGGGCTCCGGGGGGCCAGTTGTTCCCAGTCGGCTTGTTGCCACTGGGCTCTGATGGTGCGGCGGAGATAACCGACCTGTTCATGAACACGGGTTCCCGCCAGCTACGGGTCGAGTACATAGGCGACACCAACTACTTCCCGGTCGTCGGGTCCACACCTGTGATCGCCAAAAACACCGCCACAGCCAGCTCCGTTCGCACTCAGGATCGTTCTCTCAGCGGTGGCGCTCCGGCGATCTCTCTCAACCGTGCGTCTGGGGCGGTACCGGCAGGCTCGTTGTTCAACAGCACCTTCCGTACCGACGCTGACGGCAACCAGACCCTCGAAGGGCTGGCGGTCTTCGGCTCAGCCACCTACGCGCTGGCCAACGGAGGATCGATCACCGGCCAGCTGGCCGGTGTCGGCGGCAAAGCAGCAGGCAAGATCGCGCCCGACGGCGACGCTGAGCTGTCGATGTCGCTGTTCTTCCAGGTCGCGTCGGCTGATTTCAACGACGGCGCCGGTCTCCAGGATTTCGCTTCGACGTGTTCGGTGGGGCCCTTCGATGTGCACCTCACGGGGGAGCGTCTAGCGCCTGGCCCGTTCGTGTTGTCGGGCTCGGATTTCAATGTTCCCTTCCCGCCTGCGGGGTCTTGTGTCAACGCGTCTGGGGTGTCACGAGCCGTCCAGGTGGGTGGCCAGCTCGCCGGTGGGTTCACGAGCCTCGACCTCACGTTGGCGTCCATCAACGCGATTGCCCCAGGCGCTGCGACTCAGGTGTCACCCGTAACCTTCAGTCCCGCTGGAGGAGCCCCTTATGGGCAGCCGGTCACGATGTCCGCGGTAGTGAGCCGTGTCGATGGAGTTCTGATCTCGGGTGCTGCTGGAGCGGTCGAGTTCTATGCCAACGGAGAGCTCATTGGTCAGGCGAATCTCCCGGCCGGGAGCGCCCAGCCGAAGACGGCATCTCTCACGTTTCCAAGTGCTTCTGGGTCCGCGTTGCCTCAAGGTCTGCTGGATGTCACCGCTCGGTTTGTCCCCAGCGATAGCCAATCCCGCAACTTGGCGACGAGTCACTTTTCGGCTTTGTCGCAGTTCCTCGTTTCGAATCCGATCATCAAGACCCCGACGACTATCACGGTGGAGGCCCCTGCTGAGGCGGCGCCTGGTGAGCCAGTGACGGTCGACATCACACTCGACCCCGCGCCCAACACCATCACAGCGCCCACGCCGCTGCTCACGGGCAGCATTCGCCTTCTCGATCTCTCGGAACCGGATCCCGCCCGCCAAGGGGTGAAGTTGACGAGCCCCGCCAACCAGGCCACTGGTTTGATCGACGTCACCGCGGCGAGCGATGGGGCGTTCTCCATGCAGACGGCGCTCGCGCCGGGTGTCCATGAGCTCCAAGCGGTCTTCGAGCCTGCGATCACTTCAGCTTGGTGGTGGGAGGATTCTACTTCCGAGGTGGTGACTCACGCTGTGGTCGGCGAGGCGATCCCGACATCGCTCACGATCTCTGAAGACAGCACCCGAGGGACAGGCAAGGTGGCTCAGGGCCAACCGCTCTATGTCGGTGTCCAGATCGATCCGCAGGTCGTGAGCTCGACTGGCCCCTTCCCGAATGCCCTCGTTATACGTCCCACGCCCGATGCCACACTGCCATTCGCCTCCACGAGTATTGACGCATTCGGTCAGGCCGTGTTTGCCATCACCGGCAACCAGGACCTCGGTCATCAAGAGCTCACGATCATGTTCAATCCTTCCCAATGGATGGATTTCAACGGTGGAGAACTCAACCTCGTGCGGAACCAAGGTTTCGCTCCTTCGTCGGTGACCTTTGAGTACGAGGTCGTCGTGCCGGGGGATCCGGGTCCGATGCCTACGGGCACCGAGATCGTCAACGTGAATCCGCAGGTGGTTCATCAGGGCGACACGTGGAGCCAGGTCGACGGGTATGTCACGTTCAACGCGGCTGGCTCCGTCGAGTACTCGGCTCGCAACACGGCGACTAGTGCGGTGACTGGGTTGGGTTCTGCCGCTGTGGTGACGACTACGGCCGCTGCTACGGGTCGTGGTCTGGCTCGCCTTGCTAGCCCGGCTGCTTCGGCGTCGTTGCCTGCGGGTGTGTATGAGGTGACTGGGGTGTTCACGCCGACTGTTCCGGCGAACTTCGGTCCGTCGACGTCTGAGCCGTTCGTCGTGCATGTGTTGGGTGCGAGCGAGGAGGTCGACACGGAGACGACGCTGAACGTGTCGCCGTCGGGTGTTTCGGCTCCTGGCCAACCGGTGGTGCTCGAAGCTTCGGTGAGTCCGGGTTGGGCGTCTGCCGGCACGGTCGAGTTCTTCGATGACGGCGACTCGCTGGGCACAGCGCCGGTGAACGGCGGTACGGCGTCGATCCTGCTCTACGACCTCGCACCGGGTGAGCACGAGCTGTCCGCTGTGTTCACACCGAGCGAGTCCGCAGTCAACGGCTCGTCGTCCGACCTGATCCCGCACCTCGTCGCAGACCCGGCCACACCAACAGAGACAGTCCTGACCATCGAACCCGAGGGCAGCTCGCTCGAAGGTGAAGACATCACGTTGACGGCGACTGTCACAGCTGAGGATCCCGATGCCGAGATCGGCGGACCGGTTGGCACGGTGGTGTTCGAAGACGAGCACGGCGAGATCGGCTCGGCGCCTGTCGTCGACGGTGTCGCAGTTCTCATCACCGACGAGTTGGAGGCGGGCACGCACGAGGTCGTGGCTGTGTTCCAGCCTGACCCGGAGTCCGACTTCGCAGGGAGTGTCTCCGAGGCTGTGATCTATGAGGTGGTGGCTCAGTCCGAGCCGCAGCCTCCGTTGGATGTGACGGCGTCGCCTGGCGGTCTGATGGCGACTGTGTCTTGGGATGCCCCTGAGGATGATGGGGGTCAGCCGATCTCGGGTTTTACGGTGTTCATCTCTTCTGGTGAGGAGCCTGAGGAGTGGGACTTCCCCGTCGCTGATTTGACCGCTGCGGTGACGACTGTGGATGTGATCGGCCTGGAAGCCGACGTGGACTACAGCTTCAAGGTGACGGCGTGGAACTCGATCGGTGAGTCGGAGCTCTCCGAGGTCTCCAACACCGTGACGGTGGGAGGCGCGACGTATGAGTTCACTGACATGAACCCAGGCGATGATTTCTTCGACGAGATCACTTGGATGGCCGAGGTCGGCTTGAGCACCGGGTTCGAGCCTGGTCCGGAGTATCGGCCGGGAGCCACTCTCACCCGTCAGGCGATGTCTGCGTTCATCTATCGGTTGAACGGCAGTCCTCTTGGTTCGGATCCGCAGTGCGAGTCGGCTCCGTTCCCGGATGTCTCTACGGACAACGATTTCTGCGGTGAGATCGCGTGGATGGCAGATAAGGGCATCACCCAGGGCAACTCGGACGGAACCTTCAACCCGACCGGTGCTGTTTCCCGCCAAGCGATGAGTGCGTTCCTCTACAGAAGCGCCAACGGCCCAGACGCACCTCCGGCTTGCACGGAGGCCCCGTTCAGCGATGTCCCAGTAGCGGATGACTTCTGTCCCTACATCGCCTGGATGAAGGCAGAGGGCATCTCCACGGGCGATCCGGAGGGCACCTTCCGGCCCACCCTTCCGGTGACGCGCATGGCCATGAGCGCCTTCCTCTACCGCTACACGCTCGTCGTGCAGACCAGCGTGGTCTAGCCAAGCAACCCCCTTGCCCGAGGGGCCCTGCGCCCAAAGAGCGCAGGGCCCCTCGGGGCCAAGCCAGTTCTCGTCTCCAAGGCGGCTACTGCTCTATGGAAGGAGCATCAATGAGGCATTCGAAGCACCCATCCACAAAGGCCTTCGTGGCTCTGGCCGCGACGCTCGGCATCTTCGCAGCCACGCTCGGATTCGCGAACTCAGCCGGGGCTCAGACCACCACCACCACGACGCTCGAGATCGGTCCTTCCGAGACCACAGCGGTGGGCGAGCCCGTGAGCTTCACCGCGACGGTCAGCCCCTCAGATGCCATCGGCACGGTTCGCTTCTACGAAGATGATCGCCTCATCTCAGGCTTCATCCCAGTGCTCGACGGGGTGGCGAGTGTGGATCTCAACAACTTCGCCATCGGCACCGGTGAATACAACGCCCGGTTCTCCTCCAACGATCCCGACACCTGGTCCAACTCGGTTTCCAGCGATGTCTCTCACACGGTGGTTTCTGGCGATCTGCCGGTCATGCAGTGCGTGGGAGCCAACGACGTGGTCAGAGGGATCTTGGACATCTTGCCCCAGCTGTTGCCCTCGGGCGGTGTAGTGGTCATCGAGACACCAATCGAAGCTCACGTCATGGACGAGATCCCGGTGGGCCCTGCTGTTCCGGTTAGCTTCACCTGGACCATCACCATCCCTGACTACCTCGTGGAGGTGGCCGCCGAGTTCGGAGCCGAGTACTCGCTTTCGGTGCTCGACATCGACATGGCCATCGAAGCAAGCGGCGCAGCTTCAGGGCAGTGGTCCTTTCCCACCCGCTACCCAGACGAGGGCTACATCGCCGATCCCTACGCCCCCATCGTGCTCTCAGCACAAGGAAGCGTCACAGCAACCACCGAGGGCGAGATCGAATACACCATGGCACCAGGGCAGATGACGGTGTTCGTTCCCCAGGTCGGCACCGTGCCCGCTGCGATCGATGTGATCTTGGACTGCAACTTCGTCAACGTCGATCTCCCGGTCTCCAGCGTCGAGGGCTCAGTTGACGTCCCTGTGTTCTCTGACGTCGGGGCCGATCACCCCTTCTACGCCGAGATCAACTGGATGTACCTCACGGGTCTTTCCACCGGATATGAGCCAGGCCCGATCTACCAGCCAGGTCTCACCCTCACCCGCCAGGCCATGAGCGCTTTCATCTACCGCATCAACGGAAGCCCCCTTGGCGAGAACCCCACCTGCGACAGCGCTCCGTTCAACGACGTGCCGGCAGATCACCCCTTCTGTGGTGAGATCGCCTGGATGAGAGACACCGGCATCTCAGTTGGATACGAGGGCAACCTCTACCAGCCAGATCTCGGC
>CAYNQN010000047.1:0-12458 GCA_964399375.1 uncultured Rhabdothermincola sp.
GCGCGTGGCCATCACGTCGGGGGAGTACACGCAGCTCACCGGGCGCGCCGGGCGGCGGGGCATCGACGAGGAGGGCTCGGCCCTGGTGCTGTGGTCTCCCTTCGTCCGCTTCGACGAGGTGGCCCAGCTCGCCGCCAGCACCCGCTTCGCCCTGCGCTCGTCGTTCCGGCCCACCTACAACATGGCGGCCAACCTGGTGCGCCGCTACACCGAGGTGGAGGCCCACCGGCTCCTGCGGCTCTCCTTCGCCCAGTACCAGGCCGACCAGCCGGCCCGGGCGGACCGCCAGGGGAGGTCCGCCAACAGGAGCTCCAGGCGCAGGAGCCGCCAGGCCGCATCCCTGGTGGACCGCTTCGATCGCATCGTCGACCTCCTCGGCGACTGGGGGTACGTGGAGGGCTGGTCGCTCACGGACAGGGGCGAGGGGCTGGTGCGCATCTACCACGAGTCGGATCTGCTCATAGCCGAGAGCCTCGAGAGGGGGGCGCTGGACGACCTCGACCCCGCCGCCATGGCAGGGCTGGTGTCGTGCTTCACCTACGAACACCGCAGCTCGGCGCCGGCACCCGATCCTTGGTTCCCCTCCCGCAGCGCCAGGAGCAGCTTCGAGGAGATCGGCCGGATCTGCCGGCAGCTCAACGAGGACGAGGCCGGGCTGGGCCTTCCCCCGAGCCGGCAGCCCGACCCAGGGTTCGCCGCGCTCGTCCATGCCTGGGCGGCGGGGGAGCCCTTCGAAGAGGTGCTGGGCGACGAGGAGCTGTCGGGGGGCGACTTCGTGCGCAACGTCAAGCAGCTGCTCGACCTGCTGCGCCAGCTGGGCGAGGCCGCTCCCAAGCCTGCCACTGCGGCCGCCGCACGGGCGGGGGCGGACGCCCTCTTCCGGGGCGTGGTGGCGGCCTCCGCGGCCATCGCCCCCCGGCGAGGCTCGGCGATGGACGTGGAGGAGGAGCTGCAGTCCGAGGGGCACTGGGGCGAGGGGGTCGACGACGACCTCCCGGACGAGGGCGAGCTCGACGACGAGGCTCCCGTGGAGGGCCGCAGTTGAGCCTGCGCCGCGGCCAGGGCTGGGGTGCCCCCGGTCCGCTGGCGGCCGGTGGGGCCGTGGCGAGCAATGACGCTCAGGTCCGCTCGATCGTGGAGGGGGCACGCCGCGCCGGCGTGGCGCCGCCTGCCGTGGGGCTCCTGGGGGGCGATCTCTGCCGCACCCTGGGGGGCACGGGCGACCGGAACCGGCTCTTCTCGGGGGACGCCATGTCGTTCGCGGTCGACGTGGGCACCGCCGTGGTCGACGGGGAGCGCCACTGGTTCGTGGCCCACCTGGTGGGCCGGCGCGCCGGGCTCGCAGGGCTGCGGGGCCTGCGAGGGAGGGTGCTGGCGGTCATGAACGCCGAGTGGCTGGGCAGCTGGGACGTGGCGACCAGGTCGCACCCCGGCGACGGTCGCCTCGACGTGATCGACGCCGACCTCTCCTTCAGTCAGCGCCTGGCGGCCCGTCGGCGGCTGCCCACCGGGACCCACGTGCCCCACCCCTCCATCCACGAGCGCCGTGTCGCCTCCTGGGAGGCCGAGCTGGATCGGCCCATGGAGATCTGGCTCGACGGCGTGCGAGTGGGCCGCGGCCGGCACCTCGCCGTAGCCGTCGAGCACGAGGCCCTGACCGTCGTGGTCTGAGCCCCACCCACTCGCAGGTCGCTTACCTCTGTCATCAGATCGATGACGAGCGCACGCCAGTTGAGCCCAAGGGCGCTGGGTCGGCAGAGCGGGGGCGCTGCGCGCCTGGCTACGCTCCGGCGGTGGAGCTGGAAGCTGCCAAGGAGCGGATCTGCGACGAGGTCGAGCGGCGCGCCGACCTGTTGCTCGAGATCTCCCAGCAGATCCATGCCCGGCCCGAGCTCGGCTTCGAGGAGCACTTCGCGCACGACCTGCTCGCCAGCGCCCTCGAGTCGGAGGGTCTCACCACCACGAGGGGGGCCTTCGGGCTCGACACCGCCCTCGCCGCCGAGGCGGGGGATCCGGGCGCGGGTCGGCGCACCGTGGCGGTGCTCTGCGAGTACGACGCCCTCCCCGGGCTGGGTCACGCCTGCGGCCACAACGTCATCGCGGCAGCGGGCCTGGGTGCCGGCCTGGCAGCGGCCTCGGTGGCCGGTGAGCTGGGTGGCCGGGTCCTGGTGCTGGGCTGCCCCGCGGAGGAGGGGGGAGGGGGCAAGATCCTCATGGCCCGCGCCGGTGCCTTCGAGGGCGTGGATGCGGCCCTCATGGTCCACCCGGCCGACGCCGAGCTGGTCGCCATGTCCACCCTTGCCGTGCAGGTCGGGCGGGTCACTTACAAGGGGGAGGCGGCACACGCCGCCGCCTTCCCCCACCGGGGGCGCAACGCCCTGGACGCCGCCGTCCTCGGGTACATGGGCGTGGCCGCGCTGCGCCAGCACATCAGGCCGGAGGAGCGGGTCCACGGGGTGTTCATCTCGGCCGGCGAGCGTCCCAACGTCGTGCCGGACCACGCCGAGGCCGAGTGGTACGTGCGCACGGGCGTGATCGAGCGGCTCGACGAGCTGCGCGAACGGGTGCAGGACGCTCTGGCCGGCGGGGCCCTCGCCGCCGGATGCGAGATGGAGGTGCGCTGGGACGACCGGCCCTACGCCGAGCTGGTCTCGGACGTGGAGCTGGTGGACCTGTACGTGGCCAACGCGGGGAGGCTGGGCAGGCAGGTCTCGATCCCGGAAGGGGAGAACCAGGTGCTCGGCAGCACCGACATGGGCAACGTGAGCCACCTGGTGCCCAGCATCCACCCCATGATCCAGGTCGCGCCCGCCGGCGTGGGCATCCACACGCCCGAGTTCGCTTCATATGCGGCATCGGAGGCCGCCGACGAAGCCGTCCTCGACGGCGCCAAGGCGCTGGCCATGACCATCGCCGACGTCTGGCTGCGCCCCTGAGCGAGCCGGCGCGCCGGCGGCGGGTGACGGCGAACGCCGGCCGGCCTGCCCAGCTGGCGAGCTCCCAAGGGTCGCCCGGCTGCGCTTTGCGATGCCCTACGCTGCCGAGCCGTGGCTGTGTACGTGGCTGAGGAGTTCACCGCGGACGAGGCCAACATCCTGCGCCGGTACTTCACCAACCTCGACGAGCCGGTCTTTGCCCTGGTCAACCTGCCGGAGGTGGTGAAGGGCGCCCTGTTCGCCCGCTACTCCCGGTCTCCCAAGAGCCTCCGCCGCCTCTTCCTCGACGAGTTCGTGGGCGAGCTCGACATCAGCGGCGACGACACCATCGACGCCACGGTGGGCCTGCGCCGGGCCGAGGAGCTCTACGACAGGGTGTTCCTGGAGTACGGCGACGACTCCGTCGCCCAGCTCGGGGGCGTGCACCTGGCCTGCGAGCAGGCGTCGAACCTGCTCACCAAGGTCCTCGAGTGGGGCCGGCTCATGGCCTACCTCGAGCAGTCCACCCGCTACATCGCCTACGACTCGCGCATAGGCGGCCGCTACCGCTACCACCGGCCCCCCGACATCCTGATGTCGGCCACGGGCACCCGCTACGTGGGCGAGATGGATCGCCTCTTCGACACCTACGCAGAGCTGGTGCCGAGGATGCAGGAGCACTTCCGCCGGCTGGTGCCCAAGGCCCCCGACGACTCCGACTTCATCTATCGCCAGGCGATCCGCGCCAAGGCGTTCGACGCCGTGCGCGGGGTGCTTCCCGCAGCGTCGCTCTCCAACGTGGGCATCTACGGGACGGGGCAGGGCTACGAGATGCTCCTGCTGCGCATGAGAGCTCACCCGCTCCCGGAGGCCAGGCGCTACGCCGAGATGATGCTGGTCGAGCTGCGCAAGGTGATCCCCTCGTTCCTCAAGAGGGTCGACATCCCCGATCGGGGCGTGGCCTGGAGCCAGTACCTGGAAGCAAACGGGGAGGCCATGGGCACCGTCGCCCAGAGGCTCCTCCCCGACGACGAGCCGGCTACGGAGGGCCTGGCCGCTGGCGGTGAGGTGCGGCTGGTCGACTTCGATCCCGATGCCGAGGTGAAGCTCGTCGCCAGCATGCTCTACCCCTACAGCTCGATGAGCGAGGTCGCCATCGAGGACGAGGTGCGAGCGATGGGGGTGGAGGATCGCCTGGCGGTGATGCGGGCCTACGCGGGCGAGAGGACCAACCGACGCCACAAGCCCGGGCGGGGGCTGGAGCGGTCGTACTACCGCTTCGACGTGCTGGCCGACTACGGGGCGTTCCGAGACCTCCAGCGCCACCGGATGCTCACGATCGAATGGCAGCCGCTGACCCCCCGCCACGGGTACGTCATGCCCCCGGACGTGGGGGAGGCGGGCCTGGCGGCCGACTTCGAAGGGGCGATGGGCCGCAGCGCCGAGCTCTACGAGCTGCTGGCCCGACGCTTCCCCGCAGAGGCCTCATACGCCGTGAGCCTGGCGTACAGGGTGCGGTTCGTGATGCAGATGAACGCCCGGGAGGCGATGCACCTCCTGGAGCTTCGCACCACGCCACAAGGTCACCCCGCCTACCGGCAGGTGGCCCGCGAGATGCACACCCTCATCGCCGAGCAGGCCGGCCACCGGGCGGTCGCGGAGATGATGCGCTTCGTCGACCACGCCGACGAACCCGAGCTGGAGCGACTTGAATCCGAACGGCGGGCAGAGGTCCGCCGCCTTCGTGCCTCTCCCTGACCTTTCGTTCCCAAGATTTCCCTCACGTGGCGCGCGAACGGTCTGGCGCGTGCCTATCATCCGCCCCGCATGGCAGACGACGAGCTGGTTGACGAAGAAGAGATGGTCTCCGAACCCGAGGACCTCGACGAGGAGCTGGACGAGGACGGCCTGGCCGACGACGACCTCGACGACGACGACCTCCCGGCCGAGGACGAGGCGGTGTCCGGCGACGACGAGGACGACGACGAGGAGGAGGCCGCTCCCGTCCCCAAGAAGCGCGACGAGGACGACGAGGAGGACGAGGAGGCCCCCGATGACGTGGAGGCCGACCTCGACACCATCCTCAAGGACCGCATCGCTGCGAGCGACGACGACGAGGAGGACGAGGAGGAGCTGGAGGGGCCGGCCAACCGCCCCGGCTCCACCGAGGCGGTCGACGGCGTGCAGCCCAAGAAGGCCAACGAGTTCGTGTGCCCAGGATGCTTCCTGCTGGTGAACCCAGGTCAGTTCGGGCCGATCGACTCCATGGAGTGCCCCGTGGGCGAGAGCGTCTGCCCGGCGATCGAGCGGCTCCACAAGCAGGCTCGCAAGGTTCGGAGGTAGGCGGCTCGTGGATCCCGACGAGCGCCGAGGGCCCCTCGAGAGGGCGGTGGACCTGTGCATCCTCGCTCCCATCGGCCTGGTCTCCGATGCGAGCAGCGTGGTGCCCGAGCTGGTGGAGCGGGGTAGGGGACAGGTTGCCCAGGCCCGGGCCGTGGGGCGCTTCACGGTGCAGAAGGCCGGCGGGTCGCTCGGCGGGAAGGTGCGAGACGCCCAGCGCCTCGGCGTGGAGACCCTTCGCAGGATCGCCTCACAGGGCTCCGAGAGCCCTCCCGGCACCGGAGGGGGCGACGAGCAGGACGTTGCGTCGCAGGACGCAGGGGGCCCTGTCGGACCGGATCGCCTAGATGCTCCCGCCGGGCGCGACTCGTCGGGCCTCGCCCCCGGCCAGGCGCAGCGCCCAGACCTCCGACCCGTGCCGGATCCGGGCGTCGAGGAGCCTCCCGTCGACGGTCCTGCTGCCGGTGAGCCCGCCGCGAGCTCCGACCACCTGGCGATCCCCGGCTACGACAGCCTCTCGGCCTCCCAGGTGGTGCCCCGGCTGGAGAGCCTGGCTCCCGACGAGCTGGAGGCCGTGCGGCTCTACGAGGCGGGATCGAGGGCACGAAAGACGATCCTCGGCAGGATCGGCCAGCTCCAGCGGTCCACCGGTTAACCCATGGAGGAGGCCGTGCGGCTGGCGACTGCGGAGGATCTCGCCCGGATAGCCGAGCTGTCCGGGCAGGCCACCGAGGAGCTGCGCTCGCAGCGGGGCGGTGAGCTCTGGTCGCGGCGCGAAGCCCGTAGGGAGCCCGTCGAGTCGCTTCTGGTGCGGGCCGACGACGCCCTCCTGGGCGCTGTCGGGGCGGTCGAGACGCTGGTGCTGGCCGGCACGCTGGACGACGTGGTCGTGGGCTACGCCATCGCACGGCTCGAGCAGCTGCCGGACGCCAGCCTCCTCGCCGTCATCGACGACATCTACGTGGAGCCCGAGGCCAGGGCCGTGGGCCTCGGCGAGGTGCTCATGGAGCGGCTCTTGAGCTGGGCCACCGACGAGGGCTGCATCGGGCTCGACGCGATCGTGCTACCCGGCAACCGTGAGTCGAAGAACTTCTTCGAGCGCTTCGGGATGACCGCTCGGGCCATCCTGGTCCATCGTCCGCTCGCTCCCTGAGCCGACCCCGTTCAGCAGCGCTGGCTCAGGCGCTCTGGGCCTACGCGGACAGGCCGAACTGGGCGGCGACCTGGGGCACCCGGCCGGCCAGCTTCTTCACGGTGGCGGTCAGCTCCTCGCCCGGCTCTGCGGGCACGGACACCGCCGTGACGGTGAGGCGGACGGGGGAGTAGGCGAGGGCGTCGAGGACCGTGGCGAAGCGCTCCTTGCCGGTCTCGGAGGTGAGCGCCTGCGAGCTGGCCTCGACCAGGCGCGAGACGAGGTCGGCCGGTAGCGGGGACCCCGCCTTGGGTGGCCGGGAGCTGAGCCGCAGGGCCCTCACCAACCTCCCGTCGGCGAGCAGCAC
This sequence comes from uncultured Rhabdothermincola sp., assembly GCA_964399375.1. GTDB lineage: Bacteria > Actinomycetota > Acidimicrobiia > Acidimicrobiales > Acidimicrobilacustridaceae > CAYNQN01. The sequence continues at coordinate 6,755 of CAYNQN010000047.1, forward strand.
GGCGATCTCGGTGAGCCATGCGGAGTGCTCCGCCTCGACCCTGTGGTTGAGGCCCTCTCGCAGCTGCTGGGCCATGGCTCGGGACTCGTCGTCGCGGGCTCCCTGGTCGGAGGCGACCACCACGGAACGGAGGTCGCGCAGGTCCAGCTCGTCGAGGTCGGCCAGGGCAGCCTCGGCGCGGTCGCGCCACTCCGCTGTGCGGATCTTGGGAAGGATCTGCTCGGCGAGGGCAAGGATGGGCTCGGGGGCGATCTCGGGCCTGCCCGCCTCGCGGTTGGCCTCGTTCTGCTTCTCCACGGCTTGGCGCACCGCAGGCACGCCCCCCTTGAGGACCTGCTCCGCGATGGGCTTGTGGGAGTCGGGGAGGGTGGCGAGCACCTCGTTGCGGTGGGTGCGCCCGGGCCGCAGCCGCTTGGGCTTGGGCCGTAGGTCGGGGGCGGGACGGGAGTCACGGGAGCGCCCTGCGCCTGAGCGCTCGCGCTCGGAGCGCTGGCCCCTGGTCGGGCGCTGCCCGTCGCCGTTGGAGCGGGCGGCCTCCTTGCGGTCTGCATCCGACGAGGCCCGCTCGCCGCGTCCCTCGCCGTCGCGGCCATCACGGGGCCGGTCATCGCGAGACCGGCCGTCCTGGCGGCGGCCCCGGCGGTCGCCACGATCGGGCCTGGAGCGGTCCGAACGATCACGCTCGCGAGACTTGGAGCTCAGCGATGCGGTGACGAGCGTCTCGTCGCGCCGGGGAGGACCCAGGATCTCGATGCGCTCGTCGGAGGGCCGCTCCTTCGCCTTCGGGGGCAGCACGGCCGTCACCTCGATGCCGTCGACCTCGAACTCCGCCTCCGCCCTCACGACGTCGCCCACCTTCACCCCGGCGTAGAGGAGCGAAGCTGCCAGCTCCCCCTTGGGCTGCTTGGCGCCAGCCGCCCGCCACGTCCAGGTTCCGTCGCCGCGGTCGCTGGTGAGCTCCACCTCAATCTTGCGAGACATAGGGCTTCAACGGTAGTGGAGGCCCGAGCACCGTTGCGACCGGCCGCCGCGATGGCATCCTTTGGTGGTCATGGACGCCGATCGCATCCTCGCCGGAGACCGCCGCCACCTCTGGCACCCATACGCCGCCGCGCCAGGCGTGCGCGGCGCCGGCGACGTCTCTACCGGCCCGGAGCTGGTCGTCGGCGCCCACGGTCCCCACCTCGAGCTTGCCGACGGCAGGAGGCTCGTGGACGGCATGGCCTCGTGGTGGTCGGCGATCCACGGCTACGCCCACCCGGTGCTCGACGCCGCCGTGCGCGACCAGCTGGACGACATGGCCCACGTGATGTTCGGAGGGCTCACCCACGCTCCGGCCGTGGAGCTCGCCGAGCTGCTGGTGGAGCGCACGCCAGATCCGCTACAGCGGGTCTTCCTCGCCGACTCCGGGTCGGTGGCGGTGGAGGTGGCGCTGAAGATGGCCGTGCAGCACTGGCTCTCGATGGGCAGGAGCGGCAAGTCGAAGGTGATGGCCGTCCGCGGGGGCTACCACGGCGACACCCTCTGGGCCATGTCGGTGTGCGACCCGGTGAACGGGATGCACCACCTCTTCGCCGACGTGCTCGCGCCTGCCGTGTTCGCCCCGCGCCCGCCCGCAGGCTTCACCAGCGAGCCCGACGCGGGCTGGCTCGGCGAGGTTCGGGCCCTGCTGGAGCGGCACCACACCGAGCTGGCAGCGCTGGTGCTGGAGCCGGTGATGCAGGGGGCGGGGGGGATGTGGTTCTACGCCCCCGGCTACCTGGCCGAGCTGCGGGAGCTCTGCGACGCCTTCGAGGTGCTCCTGGTGTTCGACGAGATCGCCACGGGCTTCGGCCGCACGGGGGAGCTCTTCGCCGTCGACCACTGCCCGGGCATCGCACCCGACATCATGTGCGTGGGCAAGGCGCTCACCGGCGGCTACCTCTCGCTGGCAGCCACCCTCTGCACCGACGCCGTGGCCGAGGGGATCAGCGGGGGAGCGCACCCCGTCCTCATGCACGGTCCCACCTTCATGGCCAACCCGCTGGCTTGCGCCGTGGCGAACGCCAGCATCGGGCTGCTCGACGCGGGGACATGGCGAGCCGACGTGGCGCGCATCGAGCGAGGGCTGAGCGAGGGCCTGGCCCCGGCCCGTGACATGCCTGGAGTCGTCGACGTCCGGGTGCTCGGCGCCGTGGGCGTCGTCGAGCTGGACCAGCCCGTGGACATGGGCGTGGCCACGAGGACCGCCGTGGAGCACGGCGCCTGGCTCCGCCCGTTCGGCAAGCTCGTCTACGCCACCCCTCCCTACATCGTCGACGACGCCGACCTCGCCACCATCACCTCTGCGATGCTCGCCTGCGCCGCCACGGCGAGCGTGGACCACCGTGCTTGAAGGCGGGTCTCGTTATCGTGGGTGGCGATGACACCGGGGGAGATGGCCGACCTCGTGCAGCTGCGACGGGCGCGCGACCTCATGGATCGGGAGTACGCGCAGCCCCTCGACGTCCCGGCCATCGCGAGGGCGGCTCACATGTCTGCTGCGCACTTCTCGCGCAGGTTCCGCGCCACCTACGGCGAGACGCCTCACTCGTACCTCATGACCCGGCGCATCGAGCGAGCCAAGGCCTTGCTGCGCGAGGGGAGGTCGGTGACCGACACCTGCTTCGCCGTAGGCTGCACGTCGCTGGGCTCGTTCAGCTCGCGCTTCACCGAGATCGTGGGCGAGACCCCGTCGCGGTACCGGGCACGCGACCACGGCTGGCTCGAGCTGGTTCCTTCCTGCGTGAGCAAGGTCCTCGCAAGGCCACGCCGCACGCCGGTCACGGTCTGAGCAAAGAGCGGATCGGTGGGCGCTCCACCACCTCGCATCGAGCAGGATCGGAGAAGCGGTGAGCAGGTAGCCGCTCTTACAGTCGTGGCATGACAGTTTCCATCTCAGCGATGTTCATCCCAGTCCACGATCCCGACTCCGCCATCGGCTTCTACCGTGACGCCCTCGGCCTGGAGGTGCGCAACGACGTCGCCTCCGACGGCTTCCGTTGGGTCACCGTCGGAGCCCCGGAGCAAGACGTCGACGTCGTGCTCTTCCAGCCGCACGGAGGCCGTTCGCAGGCCGAGGGCGACGCCCTCCTGGCGCTCGTGACCCAAGGGTCGCTCCAGGCTGCGATCTTCAGCTCCGACGACCTCGATGCCACCTTCGAGAAGGTCCTTGCATCGGGCGCCGAGATCGTCCAGGAGCCGGCCTCACAGCCCTGGGGCGCTCGCGACTGCGCCGTGCGCGACCCCTCGGGCAACCTCGTGCGCATCGCCCAGGCCTGACCCAGCAGGGGGACCAGCCCGCCAAGCCGCCGCAACGCTCGACCCCGGCTCCCCTAACGCCGATAATGTACGTTATGTAAAGTTATGGCGAGGACCCCCAGCTCGGCTGGGACGACCGGTCGGGAGCCGGCTGCCGGTCGGTTGGACGTACGGCAGCCGGCTCCCGGCGCGATCAGGTCGACGCTAGAGCGGGCAGGTGCAGATGTTGAGCGGGTACTCCAGCGTGTAGCGGTACATGAAGGCCACCATGGCCTGGCGTGCCACTGCGGTGTTCGGCTGGAAGTCGCCGTCGTTGTAGCCCTCGGTGATCCCCGAGAGGCCCAGCCACTGGATCTCGCCGTAGAACGGGCTGCTCGGCGGCACGTCCGGGAAGATCTGGGGCACGTCAGGCACGAACGAATAGGGCTCGGCGAAGCGGAACAGGAACGCCGCCATGGCCTGGCGGGTCACTGGGTCGTTCGGCTGGAAGTCGCCGTTGTCGTATCCCTGGGCGATCCCGTCTGCCCAGAGCCACTCGATCTCCTTGTAGAAGGGGTGGTCCAGGGGAACGTCCGGGAAGGTCGGCTCTTCGGGCGCCACGAACTCGGGCTCGCCGGCGAAGCGGTAGAGGAACGCCGCCATGGCCTGGCGGGTCACCGATTGGGCGGGCCTGAAGGTGTCGTCGTCGAAGCCTCGCGTGATGCCCTCGAACACGGCCCAGTTGATCTCGTCGTAGAAGGGCTGGCCGGAGACCACGTCGGTGAAGGTCTCTTCGGGAGCCTCGATCGTCACCACGTTGGACGTCTCGCTGGACGTCTCGCTGCCGTCCTCGAAGATGGCTGCCACCGTGAACGACTGCTCCGAGCCCGCCGGCAGGCCGATGACCGAGACCCAGCACACGAGACCGCTGGTGACGACCACCGGGTCGCCCTCGGCGTCGCGCACCTCGTAGGCCACCACCGACTGGGGCGAGTCCAACGGTGGGAACCAGTCGAGCGTGGCCTGCCCGGGCTCGCCCACGGCGAACAGCCCGTTGGGCTCCAGCTCCATCCCGTAGAAGTCGTCGTGGTCCATCGGGAACCAGGCACCGCCCGCGGCCCACACGGCCTGCTGCGTGGCGAGCTGGTCGGGAACGCCACCGCTGTAGGGGCTGGCGAAGCCGCCGGTGCCCCCGAGCTCGCAGAACGTTGGGATCTGCCAGCTGAACAGCGACGTGAAGGGGTCTCCCCCGTCGGTGATCCACGGATCCAGCTCGGGATCCTCGTCCGATGCGAGGAGGGCCTGGATCACCAACGCCGTCGAGTTGGGATCCGAGGCGTCACCGAGGAAGAAGGGAAACCCTCCGTCGTCGTTCTGGATCGTCTCGAAGTACTGGAGCGGGTCCTCGTCGGGGACCACGTCGATCGCCACCAGACCCTGCACCGCCAGCGCCGACGAGTTGGAGTCGGTGCCCGTGAAGTTCTCGGGATCGAGCGTCACGCACGGTTGCGACGTGTCGGCACGGTACGACTGCCAACCGCCGATCGTCTCCGCGGGCGAGGAGCTGACGGGAGTGCACTGCTGGGCGAGGAGCCAGTCGATCGCCTCCTGGGGAACCGCAACACCGGCTCCGGCGAGCGCCGTGAAGGCCAGGCCCTGGTTGAAGACGCCGCTGTAGGTGGGGTCGTAGCCCTCCACCGCGCCTCCGAACATGCCGTCGTCGTCAAGGGTCTCCAGCAGGCGGACCGGCAGGTCCACCCCGCCGAAGGTGGCAGGGTCCTCCCCCGCCGTCACGACCAGCAAGATCACGTAGGCGACCGCTCCCGGGTTGTCGATGCCTCCCGGAGCGATCGTGGCCTCGACGTTGTCGGACACCCAGTCGACAGCGGCGTCGAAGGACGGCTCCTGGATGCGGGCGGCCGCTAACGCCAGGGCGGTCTGGACCGTGTTCAACGGCGAGGGATCACCCTGGAAGTCGGGTATGTAGCCCTCCTCGGTCATCTGCGATGCCAGCCAGCGTGCCCCCTCCCAGGCCTGGGGGAAGAGCACCTCGTGAGCATCCGCGGGCGCCGGGTTCGCCGTGGTCACCACCAAACCCACCGCCATCGTGGCCACCGCCACGAGCGCCGCCAGTGATCGTCTTACAGGTGTCCTACGCAAGTCGGTTCCTCTCTGTCGCCAGGACAGGGAACCGTTGCGCATACGCTGCGCCCAGGCTCAGCTCCGCTGTCCACGACGGTGCTGATGAGCCGCACTCACGACCGGTGCTCCGACTCGTGTGCAGGCGCCCCGGCTGGGGCGGCACACCTACGGTTGCGGGACAGCGCCGGGTTCCGACCGGCTTCCCCTGCCATGCGTGTTCGCTCTGTTGTCACCTCGGAGCCAATCAGACCCAGCCTGGCCAGTCAAGGATGGCCAGCTAGGCTGGATCCGGAGGCGCCATGGG
>CAYNQN010000048.1:0-12297 GCA_964399375.1 uncultured Rhabdothermincola sp.
GCTCGACTTCCTCGGCGAGGCCGAGGCCGCCGGGCGGGTTCGCAAGGCCTGCTCGGAGGTGGCGAGCCTGTCGGGCTCCACCGCCGCCGTGGGCGACGCCATAGCCGAGCGCGTCTGAGCCGAGACCCCCTCTACCCTTACCTAAGCAGGGAGACCAACCCGATGCCCATCACACCGACCGAGAAGATCTGGATGAACGGCGAGCTCGTCGACTGGGACGAGGCGCGCATCCACGTTCTCACCCACTCCCTCCACTACGGGATGGGCGTGTTCGAGGGCGTCCGTGCCTACGAGACCGACCAGGGCCCGGCGGTGTTCCGCCTCACCGAGCACATGGAGCGCCTGCACACGTCCGCCCGGATCATGATGATGGATATCCCCTACTCGGTCGCCGAGCTGGTCGAGGCCACCAAGGAGGTGGTCCGGTTGAGCGGCCTGCCCTCCTGCTACATCCGTCCCATCGCCTACCTGGGCTACGGGGAGATGGGCCTGAACCCGCTGCCGTGCAAGGTCGACGTGGCCATCGCCTGCTGGCCGTGGGGCGCCTACCTGGGCGACGACTCCGCCACCAAGGGCGTGCGCATGAAGGTCTCGTCGTGGACCCGCCACGACCACAACTCCATGCCCCCCCTCGCCAAGACCACCGGCAACTACGTGAACTCCTCGCTCGCCAAGGTGGAGGCCCTCAAGGCCGGCTACGACGAGGCCATCATGTTGAACCCGCTCGGCTTCGTGAGCGAGTGCACCGGCGAGAACATCTTCGTGGGGCGCGACGGCGCGCTGGTGATGCCTCCTCCGGCAGCGGGTGCCCTCGAGGGCCTCACGCAGGACTCGGCCGTCACGATCGCTCGCGACCTGGGCATAGAGGTGACCACCGAGTTCATCAGCCGCAGCGACCTCTACATCGCGGATGAGATCTTCGTGTGCGGCACCGCCGCCGAGGTGAGCGCCGTGAGCTCGGTCGACGACCGGCCCCTCACGTGCCCGGGCCCGATGACCACGGCCATCGCCGCCGAGTACGGACGCGCCGTGCGGGGCCAGGTGGATCGCTACAAGAACTGGCTGGAACACGTCCATGAGTGAGCCCGCCCGAGCGGCGGGGACCCGGGAGCCCGCCACGCCGGCTGCTGTCGAGATCTTCGACACCACGCTGCGTGACGGCGCCCAGTTCGAGGGGATCTCCCTCACCGTCGACGACAAGCTCCGCATCGCAGAGCAGCTCGACTGGCTGGGCGTCCGCTGGATAGAGGGCGGCTACCCCCAGGCCAACCCCAAGGACGAGGAGTTCTTCCGCCGGGCCCCCACCGAGCTCTCGCTGAGCACCGCCGAGCTGGTTGCCTTCGGCTCCACCCGCCGCCCGGCCGGCAAGGTGGATCACGACCCAACGCTGGAGGCGCTCATCGCCGCCGGCACCTCCACGGCGTGCATCGTGGGCAAGAGCTGGGACTTCCACGTCACCGAGGCCCTTCGCACCACCCTCGACGAGGGCGTGGCCATGGTGGGCGAGTCGGTCGCCCACCTGAAGGCCGCGGGCCTGAGGGTGTTCTTCGACTCCGAGCACTTCTTCGACGGCTACAAGGCGAACCCCGAGTACGCGCTGCGGGTGGTGGAGGCAGCGGCGGCGAACGGGGCCGACTGCGTGGTGCTCTGCGACACCAACGGGGGCTCGCTCCCGCACGAGGTGCAGCGCATCACCGGCGAGGTGGTGTCGTTCCTCGGCGAGGTCCCCGTGGGGATCCACACCCAGAACGACAGCGGGTGCGCCGTGGCCAACTCGGTCGCGGCCGTGGTGGCCGGGGCCACCCACGTGCAGGGCACCGTGAACGGGTACGGCGAGCGCACGGGCAACGCCAACCTGATGACCGTCATCCCCGACCTCACGCTGAAGATGGGTGTGGCCACCCTGCCCGAGGGCCGCTTGGAGCGCCTCACCCTGGTGAGCCACCACGTGGCCGAGCTGGTGAACCTGCCCCCGCAGCCAGCCGACCCCTTCGTGGGCGTGTCGGCCTTCGCCCACAAGGGAGGCCTGCACACCTCGGCGCTGGGCAGGGCCGGAAGCGCCACCTACGAGCACGTCGACCCCGAGCTGGTGGGCAACCACAGCCGGGTCCTCGTATCCGACCTGGGCGGTCGTGCGGGGATGTCGATGAAGGCTCGCGAGCTGGGCGTCGACCTCGACGACCCGGCCGTGGCCGTGCTAACCGACGAGCTGAAGCGGCTGGAGTCGCGGGGCTGGCTGTTCGAGGCGGCGGATGCCTCGCTCGAGCTGCTCATGCGCCGTGCCACCGGCTGGGAGCCCGAGTTCTTCTCCGTGGAGGCCTACCGGGTATCCAGCTACCACCGCGAGCGGGCCAACGGCCTGGCTCGTGCGATGGAGGGTGGCCAGGGCGCCGCCGTGCCCGGCGAGGAGCTGGAGGTCTCGGTGGAGGCCACGGTGAAGCTGTGGGTGGGCGACGACCGCCGCGTGGCGGTGGGGGAGGGCAACGGCCCGGTCAACGCCCTCGACGTTGCCATGCGGGCGGCCCTGGGCGACACCTTCCCGGCCCTCGATCGCATCCACCTCACCGACTTCAAGGTGCGGGTGCTCGACGGGGTGGCCGCGACCGGCTCGGTGGTGAGGGTCCTCGTCGACTCCACAGACGGCGACCGCACGTGGACCACCGTCGGCGTCTCGGAGAACATCATCGAGGCCTCCTGGCAGGCGCTCGTCGACTCGATCATCTACGGCCTGCTCCACTCCGCAAGCTGAGGGTCGAGCCTGGTCCCTGGCTTGCGGGTGCCCTGGCGGGTGCCGGGTAGTCTCTCGCCATGGCCGCGCCCAACTACGTGCCCACGTCGCCCGACGAGCAGGTGCGCGTCTACGAGTCGCCCCCCTGGAACCCCGACCCCTGGGTCGCCCACCGACCGTCCGACCTGCGGAGCGGCCAGCCGAGAGGGCCCCTGCTGGGCGACCCCGGCCCCGACCAGGGTTACTCGCTGCTCCTGGCCCGGCGCTTCCGGGACGCCCTGGTGCTCAGCGCCGCCGAGGACGTCGACGACGCCATCGCCGGGTGCGTGGCCGTGGCCAACAAGAGGGCCTCTCTCTTCGGCAGGGCACCCATGATCCACGACCTCACGGTGGCCTTCACCTTGTGGGGCTTCCTGGCCGACGCCGACCCTTCGCTGGTGGCCGCGCGTGAGCAGCTCTTCGCCGCGGCGGCCCTGGGGCCGCACTACGCCGAGCGCCGGCGGATCGCAGACGCCGTCCCGGCCGAGCTGCTGCGCAAGCCGCACACCGAGATCGTCCGGCTCTGCGAGGCCGACGCCACCCGCTCGGGCCTGCTCGACCTCTAACCCGGCTCGCCCTTAGGGGACCACTTCTATCGGGGTGCCTGCGGGGATGGTCTCGGCGAGCATGGTCACCACGTCGTTCGTCATGCGTATGCAGCCGTTCGAGGCGGCCGAGCCGATGAGCTCCGGGTTGCCGGTGCCGTGGAAGGCGATCACCGGGAGGCCGTCGTCGAAGACGTCGAGGGCCTCCGAGTAGGCGCTCGTGGAGAGCAGCCAGGGGCCGTACACCTGCTGGCTCGCGCCGATGGCGGCCGTGTCGAGGATCTCGTTCACGTAGAGGCGGCCCACGGGGGTGGGGGTCACGTCCCGCCCGATCACCACTTCGGTCTCGGCGATCGGCTGCTCGCCTTGCCATACCCTCAGCACCCGGTCCGAGAGGTCCAGCTCGCCGTGGAAGTCGTGCTGCGTCACGGTCACGTCCGAGGCCCTCACCCAGCCCTCTTGGCCGTTGGGCCTGGCCGCCACCATCACCTTCAGCCAGCCGTCCTGCTCGCCGGTGACCACGTTCACCAGGGGGCTCCCGAAGTAGGTGGGGTTCTCGAAGGCCCAGCCGTCGGCGGTCTTGCGCACGCCTGCCGAGTTGAGGCCGGCCCTGGGGATGGGTGGCCGCTCGCCTTCGGGAGTTGCCGGCGGCGGGTCTCCCGAGCCGGGTCGGCTGGCGAACACCTCCAGGGTGGGCACGTTCGCCGTGGCAACCCTGGTGGGGTAGCCGCCCTGCTGCTGGGCGATGGTGGTGACCGGTGCGGCGTCGTTCCCCACCTCGCCCACGAGGGAGCAGCCCGAGAGGGCCATGATCACGATCAGGGCGATCATGATCGGCACCGCTGGGATCCGCTTGAGCATCGTGGCGATGGTAGTGGTGGGTGGGCGGCGCCTAGCATCGGATGGGGTGAGCCCCCCCGTGCGAGTCCGCTTCGCCCCCGCCCCCACCGGCTACCTCCACATCGGGGGTGCCCGCACGGCCTTGTTCAACTGGATCTTCGCCCGCCAGCAGGGCGGTGAGATGGTCCTGCGCATCGAGGACACCGACGCCGAGCGGAGCCGGCCCGAGCTCATCGACGTGATCTTCCAGGCCCTCGAGTGGCTGGGCATCGACTGGGACGGCGAGCCCGTCCGCCAGTCGGAGCGCTCCGGGCTCTACCTCGATGCCGTCGAGAAGCTCCTGGCCGGCGGTCACGCCTACTGGTGCGACTGCACCCCCGACCAGGTGAAGGCCAGGGCCGATGCCAGGGAAGGCAAGCCCGGCTACGACGGCCACTGCCGCGACCGCGACCTGGGGCCGCCGGGCGAGGGTTGGACGCCAGGTGGCGCGCCGGGGCGCGTCGTGCGCTTCTGTGTTCCCCACGAGGGGATCACCTCGTTCGAGGACGTCATCCGGGGCCTGGTGGCCTTCGAGAACGAGCAGATCGAAGACTTCGTGGTGCTGCGCTCCAGCGGCGAGCCCATGTTCATCGTGGCGAACGCCGTGGACGATGCGGATCTGGGCATCACGCACGTGGTGCGCGGCGAGGACCTCATCAACGTCACACCCAAGGTCCTCCTGATCAGGAAGGCGCTGGGCATGGGACCCGAGCCCGTGTTCGCGCACCTCCCCCTCATCGTCAACGAGAAGCGCCAGAAGCTGTCCAAGCGCCGCGACGACGTGTCGGTGGGCGACTACATCCAGCGGGGCTATCTGGCCGAGGCCATGGCCAACTACCTGGCCACGCTGGGGTGGGGGCCGCCCGACGGCGTGGAGATCCGGCCCATGCCCGAGATCGTCGAGCTCTTCAGGCTCGAGAGCGTGAACTCGGCCAGCGCCTTCTTCGACCAGCGCAAGCTCGACCACTTCAACGGCGCCTACATCCGGGCGCTGCCGGTGGCGGAGTTCGTGGAGCGCTCCCAGCCGTGGATCCAGGGCTCTGCTCCTTGGGGGCCGGAGCGCTACGACGAGGGGGCCTTCGAGCGCATGGCGCCCCTGGTGCAGGAGCGGGTGACGAAGCTCGACGAGGTCCCTGGCTACGTCGACTTCCTCTTCCTGGCCAGCCCCGTGCGCGACGAGGCCTCGTGGGCCAAGGCGATGACCAAGGATCCCGAGGCCACTGGCCGCCTGCTCGACGTGGCGACGGAGCTGTTGGCGTCGTGCGAGTGGAGCGCCGAGGCCATCGCCGAGGCGTTCAACGCCTACGCCGACAGCCACGAGATCAAGCGCAAGGTCGTGCAGGCTCCCCTGCGGGTGGCCGTGACCGGTCGCAGCGTGGGCCCTCCGCTGTGGGAGTCCATCGAGGTGCTGGGGCGCGACGAGACGCTCCGGCGCATCGGCCTGGCGCAGGCAGACCTGTGAGGTCGGCGGGGCCCTCGTGATCACGGCGGTCCGGTGGGGGGTGCGGGCCCTCTTCGTGGCGCTGGCACTGCTGGTGCTCTACGTGGGGGTGACCTTCGCCCAGGTCTGGTGGGCCTCGCGCCAGGACGACGCACGCCCGGCCAGCGCCATCGTGGTCATGGGCGCCGCCCAGTGGGACGGCCGTCCCTCCCCGGTGCTGCGGGAGCGCCTCGACCACGCGGCCGAGCTGTGGGGGCAGGGCTACGCGCCCATCGTGGTGGTCACCGGCGGCAAGCAGGTGGGCGACAGGGTCACCCAGGGGATGGCGGGTCACGCCTACCTGCGCGACCTCGGCCTGCCCGAGGAGGCGATCCGGGTGGAGGTGGAGGGCACCAACAGCTACGAGGAGCTGTCGGCCTCGGCGCTCATCCTGCGCGACGAGGGCGTGGCGCCCAACGTGCTCATCGTCTCCGATCCCTACCACTCGCTCCGGGTGGTGAAGATCGCCGAGGAGGTCGGGATGACGGCGTCGGTGTCGCCCACCGAGGCCAGCTCGCCGCTGGAGTCGCTGGCCCGCGAGACGGCTGCGGTGGCCGCAGGGCGCATCCTGGGCTTCCGCCGCCTGGCCAACCTCTCCTAGCTCTCGTCAGCTGCGGGCTGCTCCCCGGCCCTCTCCCTGGGCCCTCTCCCTCGGGCAACTGCCCGAACACGACTCAAGGCGGGCTGGGTGCCTGGACGCCACGAGCCCTGTCGTGGTGGCGGGAGTCCCGTAGCGGTCGTCTGTCTGTTTTAAGTCGTCGACAGGGCTCATCCTGGGAATCCGTGGACCATCTCCGGTCGATAGCTGACGCTCAACGGGCTGCTGATAGTTCACAAACAAGTTTGGTGGATCCGCCGAAACCGTCTGGGTTCGAGTGGGAGAACCCAGGTGGAGGCTCCCAAATTGGTGCTTAGCTGGAGGGTACTAGGCCATCTGATACGGATTATGCCGAAAACATCGAGGGTAGCTCTCCTAGTTAGTACACCAGCTGTGGTCAATCCCCAGGAAATTTCGGTGAGCTACTGGTAATTCGGCTGGGGACTGGTTACAGTCTTTCCGTACCTGATTCCCGGAGACCACAGGGGGCTCGGGAACCGACCAGGAATGGGGTGAGGGATGGCTCTGAGCATCGACGACCTGAGGTCCTTCCTCCTGGTGGCCAGTGAGCGGTCGGTCACCAAGGCGGCCGAGCAGCTCGGGGTCTCCCAGCAGTCCGTGTCCGAGCGCATCCGCCGCCTCGAGAACCGCATCGGCGTGCGGCTCTTCGACCGCATCGCCTACGGCATGCAGCCCTCCACGGCCGGCTTCCGCTTCCTTCCCTACGCCTCCCAGTGCGTGGCCCTCATCGACCGGGCCATGGCCGTCATCGACGACGAGGAGTTCGTCCGCATCAGCGTGCAGCGCTCGGTGGCGCCGGCGGTGTTGCCGATCCTCGACTCCCTCACGGCCGCCGATCACCTCAACAGGTCGGTGGTGGAGGAGGCGGAGGCGATCATCTCCGCCCTCGGGTCGGGCAGTGCCGATGTGGGCATCGGCGTGTTCCCCGAGTCGCTGGGCGTGAAGCCCGCGGCCGATGGCCCCTCCGCTGGCCGGACAGTCGGCGGGGAAGTGCCCGTCGGCCCGGGAGTGCCCGGAGCCGCTGTGAACGGCTCCGGGACCCACCCCGATGGCGGTGACTCCGGTGACGCCAACGGGTCGTCGGGGTCCGCCGCGTTCGAGGTGGTCACCAAGGCCCTCTTCTCCGACCCGGTCGTTTGGGCGGTGCTGCCCGGCCACCCGCTGGCGCAGCGCACCCAGCCGTTGAGCATGGTCGAGGTGGTGGGGTTGCCGGCCACCGCCGACCCCGCCGACGGCTCCGATGCCGACGGCGTGCGGGTGGCGCCCCGCTCGGTGCTCAGCGCCGACATCGCTTCCGGTCGCCTCGTCGAGCTCCCGCTCGACCAGCCCAGCTGGGTGGTGCCCGTGTCCATCGCCTACCGCGCCACCGAGCACGACCGGCCCGCCATAGCGGCCATCCGCGACGCGCTCGTCGAAGGCCACAGCCGCTCGTCAGCGAGATCGATCAGTCAGCCAAGTCAGTAGCAAGCAATACAGGGGGGTTCCATGAGTTCATCGTTGGTAGGTAGTGCGCGCGGCGCGTCCGCGTCCACGAATGTGAAGAGGTGGCGTTTCGCCACGGTCGCACTGCTGGTGCTGGCCATGGTCGGCTCGCTGCTCGCGTTGGCAGTGCCGCCGCCAACGGCGGCCGGCGCCCAGGAGCCCCCTCCCGGAGTGACCACCACGGCCGAGTGGGATACCGATTGCATTGGTCGCGCTCCTGCTGGAGCTCAGGCCGAGGCGAACCACCAGGGCTTCGACACCATTGCCCCAGCGACAGTTGAACCCGACACCACGTTCACCTACCGCATCACTCCGCACGGTTCTGCGTTCCCCGACACGAACCCCAGCCCCATCGGGCTCGTTCCGGTGAACTTCCTCTTCGACATCAACTTCATGTACTCGCTCCCGGCCGACGCTGCGGTGCAGAGCGTGTCGGTCGTGCCCGGCACGGGCCACGGTTTCGAGGGCACTCCGACCGTCTCCGTTAACACCACCGACTACAACCCCGGGCGCATCGTGCTCTTCATCCCGCTTGTTCCCAAGAACCCGACGCCTCCAACGCTGGAGACCTTCTTCCAACTGCCGGCGATCGAAGTGACTGTGCTGGCGACGGGTCCCGTTGGAACGAACATCTCGGCGAGAGTGCCTGGCACCAACGAGCCGACTTCGGGCTACGTCTTCAAGGCCGACTCGGCGCAGGTGGCCAACGTTCGCTGCTGGCCCGCGAGCGGGACGGCGGCGCCGCTGCTGTTCCAGACGGCCATCACCCAGGGCGGAGCCAGCCTGCCCACCACCACTACCCTTTCGGTTGAGCCCACCACCCTTCCCGCCGGCTATGACGCCACGTTCACGGCGACCGTCAACGCTCCCTCTGGAGTGGTCCGTTTCAACGACGGGCTCACCATCGTCGGCTTCGCGGAGCTGGACGAGACCGGCACGGCCACACTCACTGCGCCACTCAACACGGTCGGCAACCGCCAGATCACTGCCAGCTACCTGGGGTCGACCGGCTTCGAGTCGTCCACCTCTGCTCCTGTACCCGTGAACGTGACCAATCCCGCCAACCGGGTGCCCGCGCGCGTAGATGTGACTGCGAGCCCGATTGCCTTGACGGGCTTCTCCGTCGCGACCGGAGCGGCAACCACCACGGTGACAGCCACTGTGAGCGCGGTGGGACCTGCTACCGGGCCGGTATCGGGCCAGGTCAACCTCTACGACCGCGACCAGCTCCTCAGCACGACTCCCATTGCAAGCCCCGGCGGCAGCGCGTCTGTGACGATCGAGACGCCAGGGCTGAGCGTCGGTGGTCACCAGCTGCGGGCCGAGTACCTCGGCAACGTGTTCTACTTCCCCTCTTCAGGACAGGTGCAGGTGCCTACGGACGCCGGCAACCAGAACGGAGGCAACGGCGACTGGCTCCTGCGCGAGGTGGGCACGGCATCGCTGTTGGACTGGTCCCTCCAGTTCAACAGCGCCACTGGTGTGCGGCCCGCTGGTTCGCCCAACCCTCAGTGGCAAGCGAGCTTCGTGACCCAAGCCGACGGCAGCCAGGATCTGGACGGCGCGTTCCGCCCCCTTGCCTACACGAGCGCCACGAGCGGGCAGCTGCGGGAGGCGACATTGGACGTGCCTGGTGGCACGGTGAGCGGATACCTGAGCTCACCGGGTCTGACCGAAGGCTCGATCGACCCAGGATCTGACGCCGACGTCTGGCTGGACATGTCGTTGCTGTTCCAGGCCACGTCCATGGATCTGGGGTCGGGCTTGGTGACGTTCGGATCTGACTGCGTGGTCGGACCGTGGGACGTGAACCTGCAGGGAAGCCGTGCGGGCACCAACGGCGCGATCACGCTCAGCACAGAGGACTTCTGGATCCCGCCCACCCCGGCAGGCACATGCCGTGACGCGAGCGGCGTGTCCAGGGCGGGAACCGTCAACGCGCTCCTGGCAGGGGGCAACACCAGCTTCGCCCTCTCCTCCAACAGCTCGCTGCCTGCCGGGGTGGCAGGCGACGTGGTGGATCTCACGGTCAGCCCTGAGGGCCCCACCCCGTTCGGCCAGCCCCTGACGCTGACCGCGATCGTCCAGCGAGTCGAGGGCAACTTCGCGAGCGGGAGCCAAGGCGTGGTCGAGTTCTACAAGGGCGACGCCCTGATAGCGGCAGTCACCGCGGGCAACCCGAGCCCCAGCAACCCGCAGCTCAAGAGGGCCATCTACACGGCGCCGACCCAACCGGTGAGCACCCTCTTGGGTTCCCCGTTGCCACCCATACCCCAGGGACCGGAACCCATCTGGGCCCGATTCGTGCCGGCGAGCCCAGGGCTCAACAGCTCCAACTACCAGAACGTCGCCTTCGGCGGTGCGTCGCTGGAGACGGAGCACGTCGTGACGCCTCCCATGGACAAGACGTCGCTCGGCATCGAGATGGAGCTACCCAGCACGGCAGCAGCAGGTGAGCCGGTTCCGGTCACCCTGCGGTTCGATCCTGCTCCCAACGAGTGGGACGGAGAGGTGCCCGTCTCGGGGACCTTGAACATCTACGACCGCAACGAGCCGGATCTTGCCCTGCAAGAGGTCAAGACCTCCAACCGAGCTGACGGCAGCTTCCCTGCTCGAAAGGGTGTGTTCGTGCAACCCACCACACCGGGAGAGATCACGGTGCAGATCGCTCTGGCTCCCGGCGAGCACGACCTCGAAGCGGTGTGGACAGCCGACAACAACACCAACTGGTGGTGGGCAGAGAGCTTCTCCAACCGTGTCGACCACACGGTCGTCGGGGAGGCCAGGCCCACGGACATGAGGATCGTCGCCGAGAGCACCGAGGGCATCGGGAAGGTTTTGCAGGGCCATGACCTCTTCTTCAAGACGACGTTGCCACCAGAGGTGTGGTCGCCGTTCCAGGTAGGTACCTGCCTGGATGCAGGCGCCTACTTCGTCCAGATCGACGACGGGCCCATCAGCCGTCGGGCATCGAGGACCACTCCCTTCACCGTGGAGTTCTACCCGGAACACGCACTTCAGCCGAATCCTGAGCTCTACGAGCTGGGACACCACGTGGCGAAGATCCAGTGGGTTCCCTTCGACACCGGGGGCCCGGCCGGGTTCCCCTGCGAGAACGGGAACATGGGGTTCGCTCCATCCGAGACGTTCCTCTTCCCGTTCGAGGTGGTGGCTCCCAACACACCCGCCGATCCTGGCCCCATGGCGACCGGATCCTCGATCCACTTCATCGTCCCGACCGGCAGCTCCACCTACTGGGCCGACCCGAGACCCGCGCAACAGGGCACAGCGTGGAGCCAGATCAGCGGGTTCGTGACATACAACGCCGCAGGCACCGTCGCCTACTACGCGCAGAACACCGTGACCCAGTCGATAACCTCCCTCGGCTCCGCCGCAGTGGCGAACACCCCGTCTTCACAGGGTCTGGCGCGCCTCTCCAACTCGGCCGCCACTGCTACCCTCCCTGCCGGCACATACGAGGTATGGGGCGTGTTCACGCCGTCTGACCCGGCGATGTTCCAGCCCTCCATCACGCCGCGCTACACCCAGATGGTCGTAGCTCCGAGCTCCCCGGTGGCTAGCAGCATCTCGCTGTCGGCCAGCCCAGGAGGAGTCTCCAGCGCCGGCCAAGGCGTGGGGCTGACGGCGACAGTCGGGCCATCCGCGACCACCAACGGCACGGTCAACTTCTTCGTCGATGATGTGCAGGTTGCGACAAGTCCAGTTCAGGGCGGCGTCGCTACTGGCTTCGCATGGGGCCTCGAGCCTGGCCTCTACGACCTCACCGCCGAGTTCGTCCCCACGAACCCGGCCGTCGTCTCAGGCTCCACCTCGGCCATCGTCGAGCACACCGTGGTGAACGCACCCGCTCCTGAGGTGGTCCTTTCCATCTCACCTGAGCTGTCGGCCTTCGAAGGAGAAGAGGTGACCTTCACGGCCACCTTGGATCCCGCCGAGGCCACCGGCACCGTGGAGTTCGCTCCCTCTGAGGGAGATCCCGTGGGAACAGCTCCCGTCGTCGACGGAGTAGCCACCCTCACCGTCGAGGCAACCGAGATCGGAGTGGGCGACTACGCCTTCACGGCCAGCTTCGAGCCAGATGATCCGTTCACCTGGGCTCCAGGTGAATCAGACCCGGTGGACTACATCATCGAAGAGGCTCCAGATGTCATCCCGACATCCACTGAGCTAGCCGTCAGCCCTGAGGGCTCGGCAGTGTTCGGCTCCGACGTGACCCTCACAGCAACCGTCAGCCCCGCTGACGCCGAGGGCACTGTCACCTTCTTCCACGAGGAGACTGAGCTCGGAACCGTCGAGACCGAAGACGGAGTCGCAGTGCTGGTGGTCGATGACCTGCCGGTCGGTGAGCACACCCTCACCGCTGCGTTCAACCCAGATGACGAAGAGACCTACCAAGGCTCTGCTTCTGTGGCCCAGGACTACGAGATCACGGCCAACCCGGATCTTCCTGGTGCTCCCACAGATGTCACAGCAACGGGTCTGGGTCTCATGGCCAATGTCGCCT
>CAYNQN010000049.1:0-12276 GCA_964399375.1 uncultured Rhabdothermincola sp.
CGCCGCCGAACGCGGCGCCGGTCTCGGCCATGACCTGCTTGATGAACGAGTGGCCCACCCGCGTGCGCACGGGCATGCCCCCGTTTTCGCGGATGACCTCGGGCACGGTCTTCGAGCAGATGAGGTTGTGCAGGATGGTGGAGCCCGGGTGCCTCTCGAGCATGGCGGCGGCCACCATGGCGGTGGTGAGCGAGCCGGAGACCGGCTCGCCCTTGTCGTCCACCAGGAACACCCGGTCGGCGTCGCCGTCGAAGGCCAGGCCCACGTCGGCCCCGGTCTCCAGCACGCGCTCGCGCAGGAACCGGAGGTTCTCCGGCTGGATGGGATCGGCAGGATGGTTGGGGAAGGTTCCGTCGAGCTCGCCGAACAGGACCTCCAGGTCCACCGGCAGGCCCTCGAAGACCGCCGGAGCCACCAGGCCGCCCATCCCGTTGGCGGTGTCGGCCACCACCTTCATGGGCACGAGGTCGTCGATGTCGACGAACGAGTGGACGTGCTCCACGAAGGCCTGCAGGGCGTCGGCGGTGCTCACGGAGCCCGGCACGGCCGCCGGGGGAAGGCCCGCGAGGGTGTCGGCCTTGATCCGGACCAGGCCCGTCTCGGCCCCCACCGGCCGGGCGCCGGCCAGGCACATCTTGATGCCGTTGTACTGGGCGGGGTTGTGCGAAGCCGTGAGCTGGGCCCCGGGAGCGCCGAAATGGCCGGACGCGAAGAACAGCTCGTCGGTGGACGCCAGGCCCAGCAGCAGGGCATCGACCCCCTGGGAGGTGACACCCCTGGCGAAGGCGTCGGCGAACGACGGCCCCGACGGGCGCATGTCGTGCGACACCAGGATGCGGGTGACAGGGGCTGTCCCCTCGGCTTCGGCGGTATCCACCGCCAGGCGGGCAAGGGCGGCTCCAACCCTCTCCGCCAGGGCCTCGTCGAGCTGGTCGGGCACGGTTCCCCGCACGTCGTAAGCCTTGAATATGGCGTCGAGGTTCGCCTCGTCCAAGCTGGCCATGAGCGGGCCAGCCTAGTCGCCTGCCCCCATGCCCTCCGGCGGGTCGTCGGCCCCGGTCCTGCGCTTGGTGACCGTGGTGCTGGGCGGTCCCAGGATGAGCTCGGTGGGGTCGAAGTCGTCGGCGTCCAACGGCTCGTCCTGCATGTCGGGCTCGCGGCGCCGATCCCTCGACGGCATCGCCAGGGGCGGGGCCACGGCGAGCGCCGCCAACCCCAGGATCCCGGCCATCGTGATGCCGATGCCGCCGAGGTCCACCGGCGTCCAGCCGTATGAGAGCTCCACGTGGTTCGAGGTGGGGACCACCACCATCATGTTCGGCGTGATCCTCCAGGGCCCCTCCGCACCGCTCACCTGCCAGTTGGGGAAGTACGACGTGCGCACCAGGATCGGCGTGCCGGTGCGGTCCACGTCGAAGCTGATCCGGTCGGTGCCCACCTCCACGTTCGACACCTGCGCCTGGGGCACTGGCCGTACCTCGGGCTCCTCGCCCTCGTCGACCCTCTGCCAGTCGTCAGGCCCACCGGCTGCCAGGAACACCGACCAGCTCTCGGGCTCCTCGTACCAGTCGAGGGTGCGCTCCAACCAGCCGCTGCCGTTGGAGGCCAGCCCCGTCATCACCGCCGGTTCGTTGTCGAGCGGGACCACCTCGTCGGCCCCACCGGCCACCTCGAAGATCACCCACGGGCCCGAGGTGGCCACCTCGGTGAGGTCAGGCTCCGAGCGCGCCATGTCGATCATGCGGTCGGAGATGGCCATGTAGTAGCGCACGCCCATCATCTGCAGGTGGGCGATGCCCTCCTCGAACTCGGGCCTGCTGGGCATCCCGGGCTCGTACGGCAGGTCGCGCTGGGGGTTGGAGGGGTTGGACGACATCTCGTCCTGCACCAGGAAGTGGTACGGGGTGGTGGAGGCCGCCTCGAAGTAGAGCCCCTCCGACGAGCCGATGCAGCCGTCGGTCCAGAACGGCAGCAGCATGAGCGCCATCGGCGTGCCGTAGCGGTTGTGCTCGCTCTCGTGCTCCCACATGGCCGCCCCGCAGCCACGCTCGGTGCCGAGGCGGCCCATGGTGGTCATGAGGTCGTAGTACTCCGGGTACGCGGCCTTGCCCTCGTAGCCCTCGAAGTTCCACCTGGCCCACGACGGCACGAAGCTGCGGTCGGTGGTGCCCGGGAGGAACCACCACTTGTAGGAGGTCGCGTCGGCCTCGGCCAGCTGGATGCCGAACACGTTCGAGGGCAGGGCGCGCAGCGGCATGGCCAGCGCCACCAGGGCAACCAGGACGCTCCCCAGCGCCACGACCACGTTCACCGCCTCGCGCGGCCGCCCCGGGTCGCGCGCCAGGAGCTGCGAGAGGAGCCGGCTCACGTAGCCCACACCGATGGCCCCGAGCACGTAGAGCGACACGTAGTAGAAGGGCAGCAGGCGGGCGTTCCAGATGCGACCGTCGGGCATCACCACGAAGAGCACCGCGAAGGCAGCCGCGCTGCCGGCCCACAGCAAGGCGTTGCGGTTGCGGTCGAGCACCGTGGCAACGATGGCCATCAGCATCCCCACCGCGGCGAACGCGAGCACCCATCGGATCGCCGGTGCGTCGACGCCCTGGCTCCCCACGGCGGCTATGGCCTTGTGCTCGCGGGTGAAGAGCATCGCTCCGTAGTCGGTGATCTTCTCCCAACCCATATCGTTCATGTACCCGGTGCGGCCCAGGAAGGGCAGGGTCCAGAAGGCGCTGAGCGCGGCGCCCACCGAGAGCGTCGTGACCATGTAGATCACCTGGGCCCGGGGGAACGCCCGCACGATCACGGCCCCACCCAGAAGCACGAGCGCGGTCAGGCTCCAGAAGACCCCGAAGCGCACCCATCCCACCGAGAGCTCGGTCCAGAGCCCCGTGGCGGTCAACCCCGCTGCCGCAACGGCGGCGATCGCACCCAGGGGAACCCCCTCTCGCCAACCCAGGCGAGACCACGAGAGCGACAGTACGAACCAGATCACCGTCCCCACCACGGCGAAGATCAACGGCAGCGGGTGGGTGAGGGCGACCGCAGCGAAGAGCAAGGCTGCCCAAGCCCGGTACCGGCCCGTCTCCAGGCCCCGCCCCAGCAGGCCCAGGTACACGAAGCAGAGGCTGAGCGAGATGGAGAACGAGAACTCGCCGGCCAGCGTGGAGGCGATGTTGCCCCCGAGGATCGAGTACGACCTGTCGAAGAGGAACATCGTGACCGCGACGGCCATCAACGGGGGCACGGGGAACGGCAGGCGCGTGAGGCGACCGCTCGCCCAGGCAGCCACGGGAAGGGTGAGGATCCCGGTTACGGCCACCAGCTTGAAGGCCACCCCGTAGGGGATCACCCAGCTCAGCACGGCGATGGCCAGCGCCGGGGGGAGCATGTAGAAGTGGTAGGTGGGGAAGCCCGCGTACCAGTCGGGCGCCCACCCGCTGAGCCTGCCCAGCGGCAGGAGGTGGTCGCGCAGGAAGGCCGGCCCCCACACGTGCGCCCCCATGTCGCCACCGGTTGGCGTGGACGACGAGAAGAGGTCGGAGGGGCTCAGCTGAGTGAGCGTGAAGACCACGCAGGCCGCCACGACCACCACGGTGACCCCTGCCTGCACCAGCCGTGCGGTGGGGACCTCCGAGAGCCAGCCGGGCGGGGGCTCGTCGGGCGGCGGTGGCGGCTCGTCGTCGAAGGGCTCATCCGCAGGCTCGAGGGAGGGGTCGGTGCTCTCGCCGTCCCGGGCGTCGGTGAGGGAATCGGTCATGACGGGCCCCATACGAGCACGACGGCGGCGGTCACGTTGAACGCCAGGTGCGCCCAGACGGCAGGCCCGAGCCTGCCCGTGACGTGGACGAGCCACCCCAGCACCAACCCGAACAGGAAGAGCGCGGGGAACTGGAGCGGCTGGAAGTGGGTGACGCCGAAGAAGGCGGCCGTGCACACGAGGGCAGCGCCCCACGGCAGGCCACGCTTCTCGAAGGCGCGCTGGGTGAGGCCCCGGAAGAAGAGCTCCTCCGCGATGGGCGCGCCGACCCCCACGATGAGCATGAGCAGCACCACACCCAGAGGCCCGGTGGCCCGGTCGGTGAGCTGGCGCGCCTCCTCGGAGACGTCGCGCTCGCCGATGAAGCGGAACAACACCCAGTAGAGCGCCGGCACGGCGAGGAGCTGCACGGCCAGGCCGGCGCCGATGCCGACCGGGATGTCGACCGGCCGCATGCGTGCCCTGAAGTCGCGCACCAGGCCCCCGCCCTTGTAGCGCGCCGCCAACCAGGGAACGGCCAGCATCCCCGCCCACAGCGGGAGCTGGAGGACCGCCGTGAGGGCGAGCGGGATCTCGTCTTCGGCCTCGTACCCCGTGGCCACCAGCACCACGGCCGAGATGAAGGTGGATATCACCACCACCACGACCCAGCCGCCGAACACCTCGCCCAGCCCCCAGCGTGGGGATCCGGCGGCGGTGCCGGAGCTCAAGGCAGGATCCGGAAGGTCGGGGCGGCCCGGCCGCTGCGGCAGGCCCGGCCCCTGCGGGAGATCTGGCGGCTGCGGGAGGTCGGGACCCACTAGTCGACCCGGCGGAGCTCGCGGCTGAAGCGCTGGGCGCGCGCGATGTAGGAGAGCACCCCCGCCTCGATCTCCTCGCTCCGCCCCATCGCGGCCCCCTCGCGGATGGCCGCGGGGACACCCGCTGCTATCGATCCTGAGGGCACATCGGTGCCGGCGCGCACCACAGCGTTGGCGGCCACCATCGCCCCGCTGTGCACGACCGCCCGGTGCAGCACGATCGCTCCGTTGCCCACCAGCGCTCCGTCCTCGATGGTGCAGCCCTCCAGGTGCACGATGTGGCCGATGACGCAACGGCTCCCCACCACCGTCTCGAGCGTGGGGGTGCAGTGCAGCACCGACCCGTCCTGGATCGAGGTGGCCTCTCCCACCACGATGGTGCCGTCGTCGCCCCTCAGCACCGCCCCCGGCCAGACCGAAGCCTGGGCGGCCAGGTGGACGTCGCCGATCACCACAGCGTTCGGGTGCACGTAGGCCTTGGGGTGGATGTCGGGCACCCGGTTGCCCAGCGCGTAGATCGGCACGGGCGTCCCCGGGGCCTAGAGGGAGACCCGGGCGTAGCCGCCTCGGTAGAAGATGAGGGGGTGTCCCTCGTGGTGCACGTCGAGGTGGGTGACCGAGGCGATCACCACGAAGTGGTCGCCCGAATCGATCACGTTCGCCACCTCGCAGTCGATCGAAACCAGCGATCCCTCCAGGAACGGCGCCCCGTTGCCCGAGGGGCGCCAGGCCAGCTCGGCGAACTTGTCGGGCGCCTTGCTGGCGAAGACCCGGCTCACGTCCTCCTGGTCGTCGGCCAGGACGTTCACGCAGAGCTTCCCCGCCGCCTGGATCTTGGGCCAGCTGGACGACTGCTTCCCCGCGCAGAACAGCACCTGGGGGGGATCGAGCGAGAGCGAGGCGAACGAACCTACGGCGAACCCCGCCGGAGCACCTTCGTGCATCGCGGTGATGACCGTGACGCCGGTCGGGAAGTGGCCGAGGACCTGCCTGAACTTGGCCTGGTCGATGGTCGCAACGGACGAGTCTGCCTGGTCATCTCGGATGTCGCTCACGCCGAGAGCCTAGATGGGCCGAGAGCACGGATGGAAAGGCCGCCGGCACGGCACCGTCGCAGGCGGGGATGGCGAGAGCCGAGGGCGGCTAGACGGAGAGGGTGAGGCCCTCGGCGGCAGCGATCACCTGGTTCAGGCCCGCTGCGTCGGCCATCTCGGTGGCGTCGCGGAGGATCTCGTCGATGGCGGCGTCGTCGTGGCCGGGGTCGTGGTGGAACAGCACCAGCTGCTTGGCCCCCGCGCGCCTGGCCACGTTCACCGCGTACTCGACGGTGCAGTGGCCCCAGTGGGCACGATCGGCGAACTCCGCCGGCGTGTACTGCGCGTCGTGGATGAGCACGTCGACCCCGTCGGCCAGCTCCAGCACCGACTCCGCGACCTTCATCCCGCCGTCGAGCGGCTGCTGGTGGTCGCTGATGTAGGCCACGCTCCCCCCGTCGAGCTCCACCCGGTAGCCGAAGGTGGTGCCCACGTGGGGGACGGCCCGGGTGCGCACCTTGGCGTCGCCCACGACCATGTCGCCCTCCTCGATGGTGTGGAACCGCACGTCGCCCACGAGGTCATCGACCCGCACCGGGAAGAAGGGCGGGCGTATGAACTCGCCGAAGGCCTCCTCCAGGTCCTTGCCTGCCTCCGCCGGGCCGTACACGTCGAGCTGCGCGCCCTCGAAGTGCAGCGGACCGCAGAAGGGCAGGCCCTGCACGTGGTCCCAGTGGAGGTGGCTGACCAGGACGTGGGCGCGGAAGGTGCCGTCGTGGGGCTGGGTCCTGCCGAAGAAGCGGAAGCCGGTGCCCAGGTCGAGGACGATCGGTTCGAGGCCCGGGGCTTCCAGCGCGACGCACGCGGTGTTCCCGCCGTAGCGACGAAGCTCCTCGGACGAGCACGGTGTTGAGCCTCGTACGCCGTGGAAGGTGATGCTCAGCAAGATCGGACCCCGTAAGGCTTGCGCGAATAGGTACGTCTGTTGTGGCTCACGACCGATCGACCTTCGCCTGGCTCGGATCGATGGCGCCGGCTCAGCTGGATGGGTCGAGAGTAGCCACGGGCTGCGCCCGCTTTCGCTCCGTGTGACATCTTTCTCAGGGACGAGCGAGCGCCGGGCGAGGTCCGCCGGCGCCGGGCCACCGGCCCGGGCCGGGTGGGTACCCAGGGAAAGGGAGGGGCACATGAGCGAGGTTCGAGAGCGAAGGGTGGAGGTCAACGGCGTGGGCACCGCCTACCTGGAGGCAGGTGAGGGACCCCTGGCGCTGTGCCTGCACGGGTTCCCCGACTGCGCATGGGGATGGGAGCCGCTCCTGGGAGAGCTGGCCCAGGCCGGGTTCCATGCCGTCGCGCCGTTCCTGCGCGGCTACGCGCCCACCGAGGTGCCTGCAGACGGCCGATACCAGTACGGCGCGGTGGTTGCCGATGCCTGCGCGCTCCACGAGGCGCTCGGCGGTGGCAGCGACGCCGTGATCGTCGGCCACGACTGGGGTGCCATAGCGGCCTACGGGGCGGCCAGCTTCGAGCCGGGCCGCTGGAGCCGGGTGGTGACCGCCGCCGTGCCGCCGCTGGTGGTGATGGCCGAGAGGGTGTTCGACTACGACCAGGCGAAGCGCTTCTGGTACCAGCACTTCTTCCTGTCTCCGCTGGCAGAGGTGGCGGTGGCCATGGACGACCTGGCCTTCATCGACCGCCTGTGGGCCGACTGGTCGCCCGGCTTCGACGCCAAGGACGCCCTGGTGAAGGTGAAGGAGTCGCTGCGCGACCCGGCGAACCTCGCCGCCGCGCTCGACTACTACCGCAGCACCTTCGACGCGAGCCGCCACGACCCGGCCCTGGAAGCCCAGGAGGCGGCGTGCCTGTCGGTGCCGCTGCAGCCCACGCTCTACCTCCAGGGCGACCAGGACGGCTGCATCCCCGTGGAGGTCGCGGCCGAGGCCGCCGAGCTGCTGCAGTCGCCCGGCTCGCGCGTGGAGGTGGTGAGCGGAGCCGGCCACTTCCTCCAGTACGAGCAGCCGGAGGCGGTGAACCGCCTGGTGGTCGACTTCGTGGCCGGCTGACCCGCCCGGGCGCCGGTGGGCCGGCGAGCGATCAGGCGCCGAAGGGGTCCTCGTAGGGGAACTGCCTCGGGGGGAGGTGCTCGCGAGTCCAGACCATGACCTTGCGGGTGAACGAGCACACCTCCTCGTCACGCTGGTTGAAGCCCTTGCTCTCGACCGTCACGATCCCCCGCTTGCCGTCGGAGGTGGGCTTGCGGTCGAGCACCCGGGTGACGGCGTAGATGGTGTCGCCGTGGAAGGTAGGCCTCGCGTGCTTCAGCTCCGAGACCTCCAGGTTGGCCACGGCCGACCCGCTCACGTCGGGCACGCTCATGCCCAGCACCAGCGAGTAGATGAGGTTGCCGACCACCACGTTGCGCCCGTGGACGGTCTGGGTCTCGGCGAAGTGCTCGTTGGTGTGCAGGGGGTGGTGGTTCATGGTGATCATGCAGAAGAGGTGGTCGTCGTACTCGGTGACGGTCTTCCCCGGCCAGTGCCGGTAGACGTCACCCACCTCGAAGTCCTCGTAGCAGCGCCCGAACGGTCGATCCTGGATGGCCATGGCCCCACAGTAAAGGATCCCCCGGGTAGCCCGGCCAGGGCAGCGGCCTCCTCCCAGCACTGCGGGGACCGAAGGGATCCCCGTGGCGGGGCTACGAGGAAACCGCCCCAAGGTGGGCTAATCTCACCCGCCGTAGTCGACTCGTCACCGGCTGAGGCGACAACACCCTCTGGACCCAATATTGTTTGTCCGAGAGATCGGATCTAGCTAGGGGTCCATCGGACAATCTCGGGGGACGACGCCCATGAAGCGCCCAGGGGCGAGACACGATGCGGGTTGGATATCGGCCAGCTCAGTTCTAGAGGCTGGCGAGCGTCAACGAGCCCTGTGGCGCATGACGATGACCGCCCGCTACGCCGTAGTTCTTGGAGGTGCAGTCCTGGCGGCATTGTTGCCGGGGGCTGGGCCAAATCGCCTGTGGCTTGTTCTCGGCATCGTCGCCATAGCGGGTACTTACAACGCAATCTACGACGTCTTCATGCGCCGTACCGGCGTTTTGCCACTGGCGATGGCCTACACCGATCAAGTCCTCACCGTCGGAATCGTCTTCCTTGTGCCGCACGAGGCCGAGGCGGTGCTTCTCGTGATGGCGGGCCTCAACGCGATCACCGCCATCTCACTCGGCCGAAGGGTCGCGGGCCAAGCAGCCGCCCTGGGCGCTGTGGGGGTCGGCATCGCTCTCCTGCTCTTCGGGACGCGCGACGAGCTGATCCCGTATCTCGTGTACCTGCTGGCCTCCACCTTCATCATCATCGCCGGAGGCTCGGTGTCGGAGGTGGAGAGAACTGTACGTGACCGCTACACGGAGCTCGTTGGGGGTATCGACGCGATCGTGTGGGAGCAGCTGACACGACAGCCATCGACGCTGTACGTGAACGAAATGGGTGAGAAGTCCCTCGGATATCCCCGTTCGGCGTGGCGGGAGCCTGGCTTCTGGGGACGGCTCGTGCACCCGGACGACAGGAGCTGGGCGGGGACCGCCTATCACACAGCTATCGCCGAGGGTCGCAACCTGGAGATCGAGTACCGAGTGGTGGCATCGGATGGGCGCGTGCTGCACGTGCGCGACCACATGAGGGTGGAGACCGACTCGGAAGGTCGTGCCGAGGCTGTGCGTGGCGTGGCCCTCGACGTGACCGAACGGGTGATGGCTGTGGAGGTGCTCCAGCACCAGGCGCTCCACGACGGGCTCACCGGCCTTCCGAACAGGACCATGCTCAACGACCGCCTCCGCCAAGCGCTTGCCCGCTCGCAGGGCGACCGCATGCCAATAGCGCTGCTGGTGATGGACCTCGATCAGTTCAAGGAGGTCAACGACGCCCTCGGCCACCACCACGGCGACCAGCTGCTGATCGAGATGAGCCGCCGGCTCCAGCGGGTGCTGCACGACGTGGACCTGGTCTCCCGCCTCGGGGGCGACGAGTTCGCCGTGCTGCTCGTGCGAGAGGATGCCCCGCGAGCGGCGCTGGCGGTGGCCAAGCGCATCCGCACGGCCCTGGAGCAGCCGTTCCAGCTGGGCAGGGTGCCGTTGCAGACCAAGGCCAGCATCGGGATCGCCCTGCACCCGACGCACGCCGCGGACGCCGAGACGCTGGTTCAGCGAGCCGACGTGGCCATGTACACCGCCAAGCGAGCGGGCGAGGGCATAGCCGTGTACTCCCCCGAGCACGACCAGTCGAGCGTGCGGCGCCTGACGCTGTTGGGCGAGCTCCGCCGAGCCATCGACGACGGCCGGTTGAGGTTGCACTACCAGCCCATGATCGACCTCACCACGGGGAAGGTGACGGGATCGGAGGCCCTCGTGCGCTGGGCGCACCCAGAGCTGGGCCTGATGTTCCCCACCCAGTTCATCGAGCTGGCCGAGCTCTCGGGCGCCATCGGTGCGCTCACCCGATGGGTGCTGGAGAGCGCCGTGGTCCAGATGGTGGCCTGGCACGAGGCCGGGGTGGACCTATCGGTCTCGGTGAACCTGTCGGTGCGCAACCTCTACGAGCCCGACCTCGTCCGCTGGCTCGCAGAGCTCCTGCGGAACCACGGCATGCACCCCAGCCGGATACAGCTGGAGCTCACCGAGAGCCAGGTGATGGAGGACCCCAACCTCGCCATGGAGGTGCTGGGAAGGCTCAGGGCGCTGGGCGTCGCGGTGATCATCGACGACTTCGGCACCGGCTACTCGTCGCTGGCGTACCTCAAGAACCTCCCCATCGACCAGCTCAAGATCGACCGCTCCTTCGTGGGGAACATGGCGCGCGACGAGAGCGACCTCGCCATCGTCCGCTCCACCATCGACCTCAGCCATCGCCTTGGGCTGTCGGTGGTGGCCGAGGGCGTGGAGGACGGCGACACGCTGAGGCTGCTGACGGAGCTTGGGTGCGACCGCGCCCAGGGCTTCTTCCTGAGCGAACCGGTGAGCTCCGACCAGCTCGTGCGCTGGCTGGGCGACCCCATCCAGCGCCAGCGCCTGAAGGCCTTCGTACCCTCCGACCCGTTGTCGTCGGCGGAGGCGCGAGGGCTCTTCCCCGGCTGACCTGCCGGCTGGTCGACCTGAGGGGCAGCTCGAGTTGTGGGCTGGATGTGCGAGGCGCTGCCGGTTCGAGCCGGCACGCCCGGCAGACGTAGCCTCCCGGGATGACCGAGGCCCCTCCCCCAGACCTGGACGGCGCCGGCGCTGCGCTCGACCTCGCCCGCGACGTGGTGGCCCGGGCCGCCCGCAGGCTGGCCGCCGCGAGCGGCGGCCTCGACGCCCACCAGGTGGTTGCCTACGACCTGGCTCACGCCGCCGCCGCCGTGGAGGCGGGCGAGGCAGCGGTGGCCTACGGCGCCCACGGGGAGCTGGAGGCGAGGCTGGCCTGCGCCTTCGTCGCCGACGCCACCGCCGAGCTGGCGCTCAAGCTCTTCGGGCGCGAAGCCGAGTGGGGGGTCGATCCCTCGGTGCTCGAGCCGAGCCGGGCGTTCGTGGCGGCACACCGCTCGCCCGAGGCCCTGGCAGCGCTGGCCGACTCGCCTGGCCCTAGGCACCTGGAGGCCGACTTCGAGCTGGTGGCCGATGCCTTCCGGCGCTTCGCCCAGGAGCGGATCGCCCCGCTGGCCGAGCACATCCACCGCCACAACGCCGACATCCCCGCCGAGATCGTGGAGGGCCTTGCCGAGATGGGCGGCTTCGGCCTGTCGGTGCCCGAGGAGTACGGGGGCTTCTCGGCCGGGGGGGAGGCCGAGTACCTGGGCATGGTGGTGGCCACCGAGGAGCTGTCGCGCGCCTCGCTGGGCGCGGGCGGCTCGCTGATAACGAGGCCGGAGATCCTCACCCGCGCCCTGCTGGCCGGTGGCACCGAGGAGCAGAAGCAGCGGTGGCTGCCCAAGCTCGCCAGCGCCGAGGCGATGGTGGCGGTGGCGGTGACCGAGCCCGACTACGGCTCCGACGTGGCCGGCGTGTCGGTGACGGCCACGCCCACCGATGGCGGCTGGCTGATCAACGGCACCAAGACCTGGTGCACCTACGGGGCCAGGGCAGACGTGCTGATGCTGCTGGCGCGCACCGACCCCGATCGCAGCGCCGCCCACCGGGGCCTGTCGATGTTCGTGGTGCCCAAGCCCGTCACCGACAGCGAGGGCTTCGTGGTTGTCCAGGGGGAGGGCTCGGGCGGATCGGGCGCCGGCGGCGGCACGGGCCAGGGGGCTGGCGGCGGGCAGGGTCGCATGGAGGGAAGGCCCATCGACACCATCGGCTACAGGGGCATGCACTCGTACGAGATCGCCTTCGACGACTGGTTCGTGGAGGCCGACAACCTCGTGGGCATGGCCGAGGGCGAGGGCAAGGGCTTCTACTACCAGATGGCCGGCTTCGAGAACGGGCGCCTGCAGACGGCAGCCCGGGCCGTGGGCGTGATGCAGGCCGCCTACGAGGCCGCCCTGCAGTACTCCAAGGACCGCCGGGTGTTCGGCTCACCCGTGTTCGACTACCAGCTCACCCAGGCCAAGCTCGGCCGCATGGCGGTGCTCATCGGTGCCGCCCGCCAGTCGGCCTACCGGGTGGCCAGGCTCGTGGCGAGCGGAGGCGGTCAGCTGGAGGCCTCGATGG
>CAYNQN010000050.1:0-7906 GCA_964399375.1 uncultured Rhabdothermincola sp.
GAGCATCTGACTACGGATCAGAAGGTTGGGGGTTCGAGTCCCTCCGAGCGCGCTGGTTATATCCGCACTCCATCCTCTTCCGTCTCGGAGGTAGGGCTGGGATTATCCCAGGCGGCTCGGTCAGCTCCAGATCGCAGCAATTGGCATGGCCCAGATTCGGTCATCGAGGGGGTAGGTGGTTGTGCCGGTGTGCAGGACGATGCCTCGGTGGAAGGTGGACCCCAGGCGGTCGCTCAGCCAGATCAGGTTCTTGGCGTCGCGTGCTGTCACCGCGGCGGCGGCCTTGATCTCGATGGCGATGATGTGACCGGACGCCGTTTCGAGGACGAGGTCGACCTCACGGGTCTGGTTCGCGTCACGCAGGTGAAAGGCGCTGACCACCGGTGAAGCCAGCTTTAGCAGGGGTCTGAGCTGGGACATCACGAAGGTGTCCACCAGTCGTCCGAGTCGATCACCGTTTCGCAGCACTCCATCTCGGCTGTCACCGGCGAGATGAGCTCCCATCCCCGGGTCGACGATGTAGTACTTCGGCAGCTTCACCATCCGGCTGAGCCGGTTAGTGGCCCACGCGGGAACACGCTCGATGATCCGCAGGTCTTCGAGCAGATCGAGGTAGGTCTTGGCAGTGCGATGATCGAGGCCGGCCGCACCTGCCAGGGTGGCTAGGTCTGGTTGGCCCGCGGTGTTCAGCGCCACCGCACGTAGTAGTAGCGCTAACCCCGACGAGTTGCGCACGTCGGCCACCTCCGGCACGTCGTGGCGAATCAGCTGGTCGACGTAGCCCTCGTACCAGTTCGAACGGGCGAGATCGCTGAGTCCGACGGCATCGGGGAACCCTCCCCGAACGGCGTGGTCGACGTAGTCGACAAGCGTGGGAGCAGGGTCGAGGCGGGCCGCAGAGAGATCCTCGTCGTCGAACAGCCTCTCGATGAGATCAGCTGCCTGGTCGCGCCTCTCTCGTTCCCCCACGGTGAGCCCGTACATCGGGAGCGGGACGACCCGTCCGGTACCGGGCCACCCGGCCGACCCCAATCGCGCCCGAACGCTGCCCGTCAGCAGGAAGCGCCCAGCTCCGGATCCGGCGTCGACGGCGCGCTTGACCGCTCCCATGGACTCCGGTTCGGACTGCCACTCATCGATGAGCACAGGCGTCGGGTAGGTGGCTAGCACCGCGTCCGGGGAGCCCCGAAACGCCAGCGCCTGTTCCGGGGCGTCGAGTCGCACAACCGACCTCGCTCGTCGCAGCGCGGTCGTCGTCTTGCCGCAGCCACGAGGGCCGGTCAGCATCACCGCAGGCAACTCTCCCAGCAACACATCAAGTGCTCGGTCGACGTAGCGAGGGACGTAGCCTGATGCATCGGCCACGCAGACCACCTCCTGCAACTAATGCTAGTTTAACAACACCTCTAATGTAGTTATAGCAGCCACGCTAATGCAGCTCTAGCATGACCATCTCTGGCTCGACGCTCTGCGAGAGCACCTCGACGCCGCAGCGATCATCTCTTCGAGAAGGAGAACGATCGAACAGTTCGCTGAGCTCGTCGGGCGAGGTCCTCGACAGCCCCTCGCCTGGGGGCCCGAGGTCGTCGGTGTGAAACTCGGGCAGTCGGGTTCACCGGAGGATGCCAGTATCGCCGGATGCCTGAGCTGCGGGAGACGCCAAAGTCGAAGGTGAGGCGCAAGGCGGATCGTGCCCGTTACGACGCCGAGTCCGTTGAGTCGATCTTGGATGAGGCGCTGGTCTGCCATGTGGGCTTCGCCGTCGAGCACATCTAGCTCAGCAGCAGTCGTGGACTTCTCTCATGGCGTTCGAGCGCATCACCGTCGACCCGGCCCGGATGGGTGGCCTTCCCACGATTCGCGACACGCGGGTAACGGTGGGCATGGTGATCGGCCAGCTCGCTGGCGGCCAAGGGATCGACCAATTGCTCGAGGACTACCCCTACCTCGAACGTGAGGATGTGCTCGCAGCGCTGGAGCCCGCGGCGCGCCACCGCCTTCAACATCGGCTGAACGAACGATGTCGCGGTTCAGGCACCCGCTTCCGCGCCGAGCACCTGCCGAGCCGAGGCAAGCTGATCGTTCGCCAGTGCGATGACCTTCGCCGAGTTCTCCGCATTGACCGGCAGGCCGGCATGGGTCGCGGCGACGATGAGCCTGCCGTCGATTCCGCCCAAGCCGAAGTGCATCTGATCACCGACCTGTGACGTGCCGGCGAAAGACTCCTGGCCGAGGCCCGGCGACTCGACCTGCTGGAAACCGGGCGCGTCGATACTCGCCTGAACCGCCTCCCCGTACGCCGCTCGTGCATCCTCGACGGTTGCGTACTGGCTGACCGACAACGTGACCTTGATCGTGTCGTCGTCGTTCACGTAGAAGGTGCTCCACGTCGCGATCGGATTCGCGATCGCCGTCTCGTCCACCCCACTCCGTCCAATGCGGGTCACCTCGGGAAATGCTTCTTGCACGACCTCGAGTGGAACCTGAACCTCGGGGGGCAACGTCGATTCGGTCGTGGCACCGGTCGAGCTCGTCGTCGTAGCGCCCGAACCAGAAGTCGACTCCGAATTGCTGCACGCCCCCAGCGCGACGCCGAGCACGAGCAGACACGCCAAGCCCGCCGCCCTGAATCCCCTCATCCCGCCGTTTGGTCTACCGCTATGAATCGTCATGGTCGGCGAAGCTAACACCGGCGCCGGATCGGGGTTTGGCAAGAACACCGCTGTTGAGCTCGTCCGGCGGGAGCATGAACCTGCTGGTCAAAGAGACCTGCACTCGGGCGGGGCTTGACCGTATGGTGAATCTGCCCCCAGAGCTCCGATCGCGAGAGGCAGGACGACGATGCAGGGCCCGCACCCCGTACCCGCCGCCGGCACCGAGCCCGGCCAGCGCCGGCTCAACGGACCGCAGACCACCGGCCGGAGCTACACCGACCTCTCCGAGCCGATCCACCGCATGACCCGCGACGACGACGTCGCGGTCCCCATGCGCGACGGGGCGAAGCTCCTGGCAGACGTTCACCGCCCCGACGACGCCGGCCAGTTCCCGGTCCTCGTCTCCGCCTCGCCGTATCCTCGCCAGATCCAGGACGTGGGCGCGCCGATGGGTTTCATCGAGGCCGGCGCCAGCGACTTCTTCGTCCCTCGCGGCTACGTGCACGTGATCGCGAACTTGCGCGGCACCGGCGGGTCCGACGGCGAGTTCGGGCTGTTCGACCGCCAGGAGCGGGACGACATGTTCGACCTGGTCGAGTGGGCGGCTGACCAGCCGTGGTGCGACGGCAACGTGGGCATGGTCGGCATCAGCTACTTCGCCATGACGCAGTTGGAGGCCGCCGTCGGCAGACCCCCGCACCTGAAGGCGATCTTCCCCGTGGCGGTGACCTCCGACGTCTTCGAGGCGGCGTACCACCACGGGCTCTTCAGCGCCGCCTTCATCTCGCCGTTCTTCACAATGGTCGGCATCACCTCCGGCCACGGGGACGCTCTGTGGCGAGGGCGGCTGGTGGACATGGCGCGCCGCGTGCTGGCCCATCCCCGGATCCACGAGCGGTTCGCGCACATGAACGGGGAAGCCTCGCTCACCGCTATGAAGGTTGCGCGGCGCCTGCGCTACGACCCCGATCCCTGGGACGACCTGTGGCGGGCCGCGGCGGTCGAGCACCAGGTCCGTGACTCGTGGTGGGACGAGCGCGACCTCACCTCCCTCCTCGAGCAGATCGACATCCCCGTCTACCTCGGCTGCGACTGGCAGAACGTGCCCCTGCACCTGCCGAGCACCTTCACCACCCTCGCCGCGCTCTCCAACAGCCCCGAGGTGCGCGTCGGCATGCTCGGCGAGTTCGGCATGACATGGCCGTGGGAGAGCCTGCACATCGAGGCGCTGGCGTGGTTCGACCACTGGCTGAAGGGTGCCGACACCGGGATCCTGGATGGTCCGCCCATCCGCTACTGGCTTCCCGGAGCGGACGAGTGGCGCACTGCCGAGCGGTGGCCACCTGCCGAGGGCCGGCTGATCGAGCTCGCCCTGCGCGCCGACGCCACGCTCGCCGACGACGAGGGCGACCCGGGCTCCCGCTCCTACGTGACGCTCGGTATCGGACTCGAACGGAGCGCCAGGCCCACCGACCCACCCTCCCTTCTGTCATGGCAGACGGCACCGCTCGATCGGGACCTGGACGTCGTCGGCGATATCGAGCTCCGCCTCGACGCCTCGGCGACCGCCGCCGACACCGGGTGGATCGTTCTGCTCGAGGACGTGGCGCCGGACGGCTCTGCCGAGACCATCACCCAAGGCTGGCTGCGGGCGAGCCTTCGGGAGGTCGATGAGGAGCGCAGCCGGCCCGGTGCACCCGTGCTCCCCTGCCGGCGCCCCCAGGTGGTGCCCATCAGCGAGGTCGTCGGCTACCGGATCCCCCTCGTTCCCAACGCCAGGCGATTCCGCCCCAGCCACCGCATCCGCCTCACCGTCTGCAGCGACGACCAACCCGACGACCTCCCGGTCATCATGGGCTTCCGCCACGCACCGGTGGGAACGAGCAGCCACAACACCATCCACTCCTCGTCCCGGCTCCTGCTCGGCACTCTCTGACACGTCCTTGGGGGGTGCGCGTTCGTGCGCGCGCATATCCCCGTTCTTGTCACTGCCCGTCGTTATGGTCGGCGCATGGCTCGTCCGACAACCAACCGGCGGCGGGCTCCGACATCCACGGCGAACTTCGGGTCAGGGCGCCGCGAGAGCCACGACGCCTCGGCGTTCTACGCGCGGTTCGTCTCTCCGGAGATCTCCGACGACGCTGAGGTGAACCGATCCGAAGCCGTCGACGTGATCTACACCGCCGACGCTCGCTCGATGGCGAAGGTCGCGACCGGCTCGGTCGCCCTGGTCGTGACATCGCCCCCCTACTTCGCCGGCAAGCAGTATGAGGAGGGTCTGGGCGTCGACGGCGTCCCGGCCACCTACTTCGAGTACCTCGAGCTGCTCCAAGAGGTGTTCGCCGAGTGCAAGCGCGTGCTCGAGCCGGGCGGACGCATCGCAGTCAACGTGGCGAACCTCGGCCGGCGCCCGTACAGGTCGCTGTCGGGGGACGTCACGAACATCCTCCAGGACCTCGGCCTGCTGCTCCGCGGCGAGGTGATCTGGTGGAAGGGACGGGCAGCCGGCGGATCCTGCGCGTGGGGAACGTTCCAGAGCCCGGTGAACCCAGTGCTGCGTGACATCACCGAGCGCGTGGTAGTCGCGAGCAAGGGCAGGTTCGACCGCGCCCTGACGCCGGCGAAGCGTGCCAAGGAGGGGCTGCCGTCAACGGTGACCATCTCGCGCGACGAGTTCATGGAGGCCACCACCGACCTGTGGGAGATCGCTCCGGAGAGCGCTACCAGGGTCGGGCATCCGGCTCCCTTCCCGGTCGAGCTCCCGAAGCGCCTGATCGAGCTCTACACCTACCAGGGCGACGTCGTCCTCGATCCGTTCATGGGCTCGGGCAGCTCGGCGGTCGCAGCCGTGCGAACCGGAAGGCACTACATCGGCTTCGACACCGACAAGGACTACGTCCGGGCGGCCAAGCTTCGAGTCGCAGACGAACGCTCCCGCCTGGAGTCGGAACCGGACGAGGACGCTGCCGCGCGCTTTCGGGTGGAGCTCCCGGCCGTGAACCCTGCCGATCCCTCCGAGGACCTTCAGGCTCGGGCAGTCCGCGAGGGCCGACAGGCGAAGGAGCTCGCCCGGCTCCTGATCGAAGGCTGCGGGTTCACGAACATCCGAGAGGACGTGAAGCCTCGGGGGACGGGCGTCGTCCTGAACTTCATCGCCGAGGATCAGACCGGACGGGACTGGGCGTTCGACGTCTCGGGCACGTTCACGTCCAACCGTGCGGGGCTACGCCGCACGGACACGCTGTGGAAGTCGCTCGGCAAGGCAGGGGTGCTCCACGAGAGCGGAGTCGGGATCCCGCTCGTGCTGCTGACAACAGATGCACCTGCCAGGGGCACGGCGGGGGCTCAAGCGCTCGCAGTGATGCGCAAGGCGAACGGGCCGGTCTTCGACCTCATCGAGCTGCTCCAACCCGACGACCACCAGCGCCTCCACTCGTACGCAGTCCACGGCTCGGCCACTCGGGCTTCATCCCAGGTGACGGCCTGACTCGGCCACGTGACAAACTGCAGGTTCGCTCGGACCGCTGTGCCGAGGTGCCTGCTACTCGAGGAGCTCGTCGAGGGGATCGAACCGATGGCCAAGCTCGAAGACGACCGCTCCCGACCGAAGCTGCTCTCGGGTGGCAACCCACAGATCCCCAAAGGCGAGGGCGATGGACCGGTGCAGGACTACATCGCCGCCATGCCGGAGTGGAAGCGAGAAGTCGGAGAGCGCCTCGACGAGATCATCGCCGACGCCGTCCCCGACGTGCACAAGGCCGTGAAGTGGAACCAACCGTTCTACGGCTTCGAGGGCGAGGGTTGGTTCGTGGCCTTCCGGTGCTTCACGAAGTACGTGCAGCTGCAGTTCTTCAGGGGCACGTCACTCGATCCGGAGCCGCCGAAGGCTGCCAAGCACGATGAGGTGCGCTACCTGGACATCTACGAGGACGACGAGCTCGACGAGGGCCAACTCCGGTCCTGGGTCGAGCAAGCCAGCAAGCTTCCCGGAGAGAACGTCTGACCCAACGAGATCGGACCAGGCCAACTCTTGGGAGGATGTGGGGATGGGCACCACCAGGAAGCGACCGGCACCGCCGGAAGGGCTGCTGCTGTTCCCGGGGGCGGGCACCGGAGCCGACCATCCGAGCCTGGTGGCCATCGAGGAGGCGCTGGCGCCCTTCCCGGTGCGCAGGGCCGACTTCCCCTACCGCAAGGAGGGCCGTAAGGCTCCCGACAGGGCGCCCAAGTTGATCGCGACCGTCAGGGAGGAGGCAGCCACCTTCGCCGAGGAGTTGGGCATCGCACCCGGGCAACTGGCAGTCGGGGGCCGCTCGATGGGTGGCCGCATGTGCTCCATGGCGGTGGCGGAGGGCATGGGTGCCGCAGCACTCGTCCTGGTCGCCTATCCGCTGCACCCACCCGGCAAGCCGGAACGGCTCCGGGTGGACCACCTCCCCGACATCGACGTGCCGTGCCTGTTCGTCTCGGGCACCCGGGACGCCTTCGGCAAGCCCGACGAGCTGGAGCGCGCGACCGCTGCGATCAACGGGCCAGTGACCCACGTCTGGATCGACGGCAAGGGCCACGACCTCAAGGGCGCCGACGAGCAGGTGACCAGCGCCATACGCAGCTTCTGCATCCCCTCCCGCTAGGGGCGGCGGGTGCCGGCGTAGCTCGCAGCGATCAGAGCACCGACGTCGGGCGAACTAGAGGATCTGGGAGAGGAAGCGCCTGGTGCGCTCCTCCTGGGGGGACGTGAAGAAGTGCTCGGGAGGGCCCACCTCCACGATCTCGCCGTCGGACATGAACACGATCCGGTCGGCCACCTCGCGGGCGAAGCCCATCTCGTGGGTGACCACGATCATCGTGCGGCCCTCCTCCGCGAGATCGCCGATGACCTCCAGCACCTCGTTGACCATCTCGGGGTCGAGGGCCGAGGTGGCCTCGTCGAAGAGCATCACCTTGGGCCTCATGGCGAGGGCCCGCGCTATGGCCACCCGCTGCTGCTGGCCACCCGAGAGCTGCGCAGGGTGCTTGGCGGCCTGCTCGGGTATCCGCACGCGCTCGAGCAGCTCCCGGCCGAGCTCCTCGGCTTCGGCCCTGGGCATCTTGCGGACGTGCCGGGGAGCCAGGGTGATGTTGTCGAGGACGGTCATGTGGGGGAAGAGGTTGAACTGCTGGAACACCATGCCGATCTCCCTGCGGACCGAGCCGATGTCGCTGACGTCGTCGCCGAGCTCGATGCCGTCGACGACGATGCGCCCGGAGTC
>CAYNQN010000050.1:7916-12048 GCA_964399375.1 uncultured Rhabdothermincola sp.
GTGGGCCTCCAGGCGGTTGATGCAGCGGATCATGGTGGACTTCCCCGAGCCCGACGGCCCGATCACCACCACCACCTCCTGGCGACCGACCACCAGGTTCACGTCTCGCAGGGCCTGGAACGTCCCGAACAACTTGTCGACGTGCTCCAGCTCGATCATCGGCTCGCCCTTGGCCGGGCGGGTGGCATCACCCAGAGCCGCGGGGCTCGGGAGGTCGCCACCAGGAGCTGGAGGCATCGCACCGGCCGGTTCGGTCATCGCCGCCCCACTCCCAGCTTCCTCTCGATGCGCTGACTCTCCCTAGACATCGTGTACGAGCCCAACCAGAACAGCAATCCCACGAACGCGAACACCTCGAAGTAGAGCTGCTGGCCCCGGAAGACGTCCTGCTGCGTGATCGCCTCACCCACGCTGAGCAGCTCGAACAGGCCCATGGCGTAGCCGGCGAGCGTGGTGTCCTTGAAGAGGCTGATGAGCTGGCCGACCTGGGCCGGGATCACGTTGCGCAGCGCCTGAGGGAGCACCACGTGCGAGGTGACCCGCACCGGTGACAGGCCGAGAGCCCGGGCCGCCTCCGCCTGACCTCCGGGTACCGACTGGAGCCCGCCCCTCACGATCTCGGCCATGTAGGCGCCGGTGAAGAGCGTGTACACCACGATGGCCCGCACCACGCTCCCCGGCGCCATCTCGGTGGGGACGAAGAAGCCCAGCGCCACGTGCGCCATCAGCAGCAGAACGAACAGCGGCGCCCCGCGCAGCAGCTCGATGTAGCCGGTGCACAGCCAGCGGATGAGCGGCAGCGACGAGCGCCTTCCCAGTGCGGCGAGCACGCCCACGGGGAAGCACAGCACCATGGCCGCCAGCGCGATGAAGACGTTGAGCATCAACCCGCCCCAGTCGTCCCAACCCGCCGCCCTGGTGAGGAAGGCGACGGCCGCAAACGGCGCCAGCAGCACGACGACCACCAGCGCACCGTGCAGCGCACGGGGTAGGCGGGCACCGAGGGCTCGCCCGGCCAGGCAGCCCACCAGCACCCCCGCCGCAACCAGCCACGGCCCGAGCGTGCTCGACAGCACGAGCAGCACGACCACCCCCAGCACCACGGGCCAGAACCGCTCGAGGACGTCGAGCACCCGCGCCACCGGGCTCAAACCGGTGGTCATGGAGGTGCCGGCCACGACCTGGCGCTGGTGGATCATCCCCGCGAGGGCCCCTGCCAGGAACGCGGCGATCACGAGGGTCACGGCCACCCTCCAGAGCTGGTCGTCGGGGTAGCGGCCCACCAGCAGGAGCTTCAGGTTGACGTCGACGATCTCCCAGCGGCCGGTGACGAACACGAAGCGGAACGCCCACACCAACAGCGCCGCAAGGGCCACCCCGGCGACCACGGTGATGACCCCGTCGAGGCGGCTCCGGAACAGGTTCGACCGCACCCACCTGCGCGCGATCGCCGTACGAGAGGTCGCCGTACGGGAGGTCGCCGACGAGGGCGCATCGGCCCTCCGGGCACGCTCCACCGGGATCACCGCTCCACCACGGCCAGGCGACGGTTCGCAACGTTGACGACCCCGGAGAGCAGCAGCGACAGCACAACGAAGATCCCCAGGGTGAGCAGGTAGGAGGGGATCGGCGGAGCCCCGTTGGCCACGCTGATGGACGTCACCTGGGCCAGCTCGTAGTAGCTGACCACAGCCCCCAGCGTGCTGTTCTTCAGCAGGTTGACGTACTGGTTGCCCAGCGGTGGGAGGGCCACCCTGAAGGCCTGCGGGAGGATCACGAACCGCAGGCGCTGCACGCCGTTGAGCGCTAGCGCCTCGGCAGCCTCGCGCTGGCCCCTGTCGACCGCCTGGATGGAGCCCCGGATGATCTCGGCGATGTGGCTGGAGGTGTAGATGACGAGGGCGAAGAGGATGGCGAAGTACTCGGGGCTCATGCGGATCCCCCCATCTCCCTGGCGCCCGGAGACCGCCGGGATGGAGAGGTGCGCGTCGCTGGCGAACCACCCGACCGCCACGACCACCACCGCCACCGACAACGCCCACACCAGCGTCCGCTGGGGCGCGCCCGTCCGCTCGTTCACCGACCTACGCCACCGGACCACCACCCACACCGAGGCGACCGTCGCCACCGCCATCAGCGCCAGCAGCACGAGGCTGACCCCGCCGTACCACGGCACCCACACACCTCGGTTGGAGACCACCGACAGCCCGAGCGGCGCCCACGGCTCGTCCCTGGGGAAGGTGCCCAGGGCGAGGCCGATGTAGGAGAAGACGATGATCAACAGCAGCGGGATGTTCCGCAGCGTCTCGACGTAGGCGCGGGCCAGGCTCCTCAGCAGGAAGTTGCCCGACAGGCGCGCCACGCCTATGACGGTGCCGAGGATCGTGGCGAGCACGATGCCCGTGATCGACACCCGCAGGGTGTTGCCCAGCCCTACGACGATGGCGTCGCGAACGGGCTGCGTCTGGCGGAACTCGGCATCGGGGATGGGGAACTGCGAAGGCCGACTGAGGTAGTCGAAGCCGGTGGGGATGCCGAGCCGCTGGCTGTTGGCCTGCACGTTGCCGATGAGCACGAGCGCCACCACCACGACCACGGCCACCACGGCGAGCTGGAACGCCCACCGAAGCACCCGGACGTCCCGCCACGGCGGCAGCCGCTTGCCACCTGGTCTGGCGCGGGTCGCGGTCATGGCGCGCAGGCCCCCTCTCCCGAGAGCCGGCTCTCACCCGTGGGGACGGAGCCGCTGTGCGTTGGTCCTAAGACCCGGCGTTCGACCTCAGCGATAGGGCGGAGCGTAGAGGAGCCCGCCTTCGGTCCACAGGGCGTTGGTGCCGCGTGCGAGGCCAAGTGGAGCGATGGAGCTCTCGTAGATCTGCGCGTAGTTCCCCACCTGGCGGATCACCTGGTAGGCGAAGTCGGTGGGAAGCCCGAGCCCTGGGTCGAGCACGGCCCCGTCGACCTCCACCCCGAGGAACTGGCGCACCGTCGGGTTGTCCGTGCTGGATCGGGCCTGCTCCACGTTCTGCGAGGTGAGACCGAGCTCCTCGCCCTCGATGGTGGCCAGCACCGCCCAGTCGACCGCCTGCGCCCAGCGCGAGTCGCCGTCGCGCACGGCAGGCCCCAGGGGCTCCTTCGAGAAGGTCGTGTCGAGTATCACGAGGGAGTCAGGACCGGCCGGGTAGCTGGCGCGAAGGCCCGTGAGCTGGCTGCGGTCCGACGACCACCCGTCGCAACGGCCCGACTCGAAGGCGCTCTGGAGCAGGTCGACGTTGTCGAACGTGAGGACCTCGGGAACCGGCAGGTCCAACCGCTCGAACTCGGTGGCGACGTTGCCCTCCGTCGTCGTCCCCCCGGCCACGCAGACCACCTGACCCGCGAGACCGTCCATGGAGGTGATCCCCGAGTTGGCGGCCACCATCATCCCCTGGCCGTCGTAGAAGGTGGTGGCGAGGAAGGTGGCGCCTTCGGAGCCGTCACGGGTGGCGGTCCACGTGGTGTTGCGCACCAGCACGTCGATCTCGCCCGACTGGAGGGCGGTGAACCGATCGGCGGTAGCCACGTCGACGAACTCGACTGCGTCGGCGTCTCCCAGCACCGCCGCGGCGATCACGCGGCAGAAGTCGGCGTCGAAGCCCACGTGCTCGCCCGAAGGGTCGAGGGACGCGAACCCGGGAAGGTCGTCGCGCGTCCCGCAGCGCACCGATCCCCGGTCGAGCACCCGCTCCATCACCCCCTCCCCCTGGCCGCCACCGTTGGAGCCCGTGTCGTCGGGTGCGCCCGAATCGCTGCTGGCGCAAGCCGAGAACGTGAGCCCGCACACCAGGCCCAGGGCCAAGGTCAAGATCGGTCGGTGCTTCTTCATCAGGAGCCCTCCTGCCTCGTCCGTCTCAACCGACGGTAGTAGCCCTGATCGTCGCTCGCTCGGCCGCAACCCCGGAAGGGCTCGGGACCTCCTCGTGGCCGGGGTCGCTCAGCTCAGATCACGTGCTCGACTCAGGTGCTCGGCTCAGGTGCCAAGGGGCGGTACGGCCTCGCCGGGGGCGGGAGGCCCGGGTGGCGTGCCGTCGCCGAAGGGCCTGCCCCCGAGGGCCTCACGGCCGTGGGCAGACGTCCAACCCGACAGGTCGGG
>CAYNQN010000051.1:0-11812 GCA_964399375.1 uncultured Rhabdothermincola sp.
CCCACATGTGGTTCGGCGACCTGGTGACCATGAGGTGGTGGAACGGCATATGGCTGAACGAGGCCTTCGCCACCTTCATGGAGATGCTCGCCACCGACGCCTTCCGGCCCGAGTGGGACCGATGGGCATCGTTCGGGCTCTCGCGCACCGCCGCCCTCGACGTCGACGCCCTGCGCAACACGAGGCCCATCGAGTACCCGGTGATCTCTCCGGCCGACGCCGAGGGGATGTTCGACATCCTCACCTACGAGAAGGGGGCTGCGGTCGTACGGATGCTCGAGCAGTACCTCGGGGCCGACGAGTTCCGGGCGGGCATACGCCAGTACCTCCAGGCACACCGCTACGGCAACACCGAGACGACCGACCTGTGGGACGCCATCGAGGAGGCCACGGGCGAGCCCGTGCGCAGGATCATGGACTCGTGGATCTTCCAGGGGGGCTTCCCGCTGGTCGACGTGGACCTGGTGGACGACGGGAGCACCCTTCGCCTCAGCCAGGAGCGCTTCGGCTACCTGGGCGATCTGGGAGGTGACGACGCCCTGGAGGCGCTGCGGGCCAGCAGGTGGTCGGTGCCGGTGATCCTCACGGTCGCGCAGAACAGCGTGGTGGCGGTGGAGAAGGTGCTCCTCGAGGGCGACACCACCGACGTGAACCTGGTGGAGGAGATCGACTGGGCCCTCGTGAACACCGAGGGCACGGGCTTCTACCGCGTGCGCTA
The DNA here is from genome assembly GCA_964399375.1 of uncultured Rhabdothermincola sp. GTDB lineage: Bacteria > Actinomycetota > Acidimicrobiia > Acidimicrobiales > Acidimicrobilacustridaceae > CAYNQN01. The sequence goes on from CAYNQN010000051.1 coordinate 719, forward strand.
CGCACCCGACCTCCTGGCGGCCCTCGCCTCCAGGGCGCAGAGCGCCCTTTCGCCCATCGAGCGCTACGGCCTGGTGGACGACGCCTACGCGGCGATGCTGGCCGGCGCGATGAGCGCGTCCGACCTGCTCGGCTTCGTGGAGCCGTTCCAGGACGAGAACGACCTGTCGGTGTGGCAGCGCATCATCGGCGCGCTCGACTCGCTGGAGCGGCTGGTGGAGGGCGACGCCCGGGCCACCCTGCGGGCCGCCGTCTCGCGCCTCGTCGAACCCGCCGCCAACCGGCTGGGCCCAGAACCCATCGAGGGCGAGAGCGACCGCGACCGCCAGCTCCGGGGGGTCCTCCTGGAGGCCGTGGGGAACCTGGCGGGCGAGCCGTGGGCCCTCTCGCGGGCAACCGAGCTGCTGGCAGCCGACGCCGAGGGATCCCAGGTGGATCCGAGCCTGCGAGCGGCAGCAGTGCGCATAGTCGCCGCCCACGGCAGCAAGGCCGACTTCGACGAGTTCCTCGCCACGTCACGCAGGGCCACGACCCCCCAGGAGGAGCTGCGCTACCTCTCGGCCCTGGCCGACTTCGACGACCCCGAGCTCATGCGCGACCTGCTGGTGATGACGCTCACCGACGACGTGAGATCTCAGGACGCTCCCTACCTGATTCGCCGGGCCCTCCTGAACCGGGACCAAGGCAGGCTGGCGTGGTTCTTCGTGCAGGACGAGTGGGCGCGCATGATCGCCCGCTTCCCGGTCAACAGCGTCCCCCGGATGCTGGAGGGGATCCGTGCGCTCTCGGCACCGAGCATCGCCCCGATGGTCTTCGCCTTCTTCGAGGCCACCGAGGTGCCCGTGGGAGACCAGATCGTGGCCCAGCACCTGGAGCGCCTCGAGGTGAACGTGGCCCTGCGCGAGCGAGAGTCGGAGCTGTTGGTGAACCACCTGGCACGCCAGGGGCACCGAACCCGGGAGACCTAGGGCGCGTCGAGGCTCAGCGAGATCTCGTAGGCACGGCGGCGGGCGATGCCCAGGCGCCGGGCCACCTCGGCGCTGGCGTCGCGCCGGGAGCGGCCCGAGCTGAGCTGCTCGGCCAGGGCAGCAGCCACCTCGGCGTCGCTGGGGGGTGGCGGGGGAGAGGCGCCGTCGACCACGAGCACCAACTCGCCCCTGGGAGCGTCGGCCTCGGCCCAGCCGGCCGCCTCGGCCAGCGATCCGCGCCACACCTGCTCGTGCAGCTTGGTGAGCTCGCGGCAGACGGCCACGCGCCGATCCCCGCCGAAGCTGCCGGCCAGGTCGGCGAGGGTGCGGGCCAGGCGGTGCGGTGCCTCGAAGAGCACCACCGTGCGCCGCTCGGCCGCCAGCTCGTCCAGCCGCTCCTGGCGCGCCGCCCCCTTGCGGGGGAGGAAGCCCTCGAACACGAACCGGGCCGCGGGCAGGCCGCTGGCCACCAACCCGGCAACCAGCGCCGAGGGTCCCGGGACCACCTCCACCCGGAAGCCCGCGTCGGCGGCGGCCCGCACCAACCTCTCGCCGGGGTCGGAGATGCCGGGCATCCCGGCATCGGTCACCACGGCAACCCGCTCGCCGGATCCCAAGCGGGCCAGCACCTCGGCGGTCCTCGCCGCTTCGGTGTGGTCGTTGATCACCAGCATCGGGCGACGGCCCAGCCCCGCCAGCTCGAAGAGCCTCCCAGTGCGGCGGCTGTCCTCGCACGCCACCACGTCGGCGTTGGCCAGCACCTCGGCCGCGCGCGGGCTCAGGTCACCCATGTTGCCTATGGGCGTGCCCACCAGCACCAGCGAACCCGGCGAGCTCACCGCACCTCCAGCACGTCTCCGGGCACCAGGCCCCACGAGGCGAACGATCCGGCCTCGGCCTCGAGGGCGGCCACCACCCCCCACGACGGCAAGGTCACCCTCCTGGGCGCCAGGGTGAGGGCGCGGCGCACGGTGAGCCCGCGGTCGAGCAGGGCCACGTCGATGGGGAAGCGCATGCCGAACGTGTGCACCGACCAGGCAGGGCGGATGAGCATGGCACCCTCGATGCCGTCGCGGCCCAGCAGGCCCCGCCGCCGCGCCCTGGGCGTGGCGGCGACCTCCAGGGCGGCGAGCACCTCGCCCTCACGTACGAGCCAAGGCAATGCCGCCCCCTAGACGTTGAAGCGGAACTCCATGACGTCGCCGTCGACCACCTCGTAGTCCTTGCCCTCCACGCGGAGCTTGCCGGTCTCGCGGGCCTTGGCCCACGAGCCGGTCTCCAGCAGGTCCTCCCACCAGATGGTCTCGGCCTTGATGAAGCCCCGCTCGAAGTCGGTGTGTATCACGCCGGCACACCTTGGGGCCTTCCACCCAGCCTTGAAGGTCCACGCCCTCGACTCCTTCTCGCCGGTGGTGAAGAACGTCCTCAGGCCCAGCATGGCGTAGGCGGCGCGCACGAAGCGCGCCAGGCCCCCCTCTCCCAGGCCCAGGCCCTCCAGCATCTCCGTGCGCTCGGAGGGGTCGTCCAGCAGGGCCGCCTCGGCCTCCAGCTGCACGCACATGCCCATCACCTCGCCCCGGCCGGCCAGCTCTTCGCGCACCGGAGCGACCATCTCATCCAGGCGGTCCAGCTCGTCCTCGCCCACGTTCACGATCGCCAGCACGGGCTTGTTGGTGAGCAGGAAGTGCTCGCGCAGGGCCTCCCGTGCCTCTTCGCCCATCTCGCTGCGGTAAAGCGGCGTGCCCTCCGCGAGGATCTCTTGGGCCCGCTCCATGGCGGCCACCCCGTCGGCGGCCGAGCGGTCGAACTTCGCTGCCTTGCGGCGACGCTGCAGCTGGCCCTCCACCGACTCCAGGTCGGCCAGCGCCAGCTCGGTCTCGACGATGCGCAGGTGCTCCAGGGGGTCGGAGGGGCCCGGCACGTCGATGTCCTCGAAGGCCCGCAGCACGTAGACCACGGCGTCCACCTCGCGGATGTTGGCGAGGAACTTGTTGCCCAGCCCCTCGCCCGTGCTGGCGCCCTCCACCAGCCCGCCGATGTCCACGAACTGCACGCTGGCGGGCACGACGCTGCGAGAGCTGCTCATCTCGGCCAGGCGGTCGAGGCGCGAGTCGAGCACCTTGGCCACTCCGATGTTCGGGTCCTTCGTGGCGAACGCGTAGGGCGCCGCCAGGGCGCTCGCGCCCGACAGGGCGTTGTACAGAGACGACTTGCCCGCGTTGGGCAGGCCGACGAACCCGAAGCGCTCCACGACCGGAAGGGTAACGCCAGGGCCGTACCATCGAAGCCATGAGCGAGCTGGCAACGTCGAGCGTGGCTGCGCAGGCCCTCGACCAGGTGGCCTACTACCTCGACCGGGCCCTCGCGCCCGCCCGGAGAGCCAGGGCGTACTCGAACGCGGCCGAGGTGGCCAGGGAGCTGGGCGACGACGAGCTGCGCAAGCTCGACGCCGCCGGCAAGCTCCAGACCCTCTCGGGCATCGGGCCCTCCACCAGCAAGGTGATCTCGCAGGCGCTGGCGGGAGGCGTGGCCGACGAGCTGGCGCGCCTCGGCGAGGAGACCGTCATACCGCTCAGCGATGCCGCCGCCCCCTACCGGGCGGCGCTGCGGGGCGACTGCCACACGCACTCCGACTGGAGCGACGGGGGAGCCCCCATCGAGGTGATGGCCCGCGCCGCGGCCGCCCTCGGCCACGACTACGTGGTGCTCACCGACCACTCCGCCCGGCTAACCGTGGCCCACGGCCTCGACCGCGAGCGCCTGGCCCGGCAGATGGACGTGGTGCGCGAGCTCAACGAGGAGCTGGCGCCGTTCCGGATCCTGCACGGGATGGAGGTGGACATCCTCGAGGACGGCTCGCTCGACCTCGACGACGAGATGCTGGCCCGGCTCGACGTGGTGGTGGCAAGCGCCCACTCGAAGCTCTCCATGGGTTCCAAGGACATGACCCGGCGGCTCGTGACGGCGGTCGCCAACCCCCACGTCGACATCCTCGGGCACTGCACCAACCGCAAGCTCCGGCCGGCCCGCCTCTCGGGTTCCAAGAGCGCTCCCGCGGTGGAGGGGCTGGGCCCCGACGGAACGGAGCCCGAGGTGGTCCGCGCCCAGTCCACCTACGACGCCGAGGTGGTCTTCGCCGCCTGTGCCCGGTTCGACACTGCGGTGGAGGTGAACTGCCGGCCCGAGCGCCAGGACCCGCCCGACGAGCTGCTGGAGATGGCTCTGGAGTGGGACTGCCGCCTCTCGGTGGACACCGACGCCCACGCCCCTGGCCAGCTGGAGTGGCAGCTCTACGGGTGCGAGAAGCTGGCGCGCCACGATGTGGACGTGGCCAGGGTCGTCAACACCATGGGCGCGGACGACCTCGTGAGCTGGGCTCGCGACCACTCGCAGGGCTAGCTTGCCGCCATGTCGAAGCGAACCTCGAAGCAGCGCCGCAACGCTCGCAAGAAGAAGGCGAACCACGGGAGCAAGCCCAACCGGGGTCGCTGAGCCCGGCTGAGCACCTCATCGCCGCGGCTACGGTGACGGCGTGCTCGACCACGTTTTCACCGACGCCATAGGTGCCCTGCGGGACGCGTTCGAGAACGCCCTGCTCGAGCGTCAGGCCGTCGAGGAGCGGTTCCAGGTCGACGTGCTCCTGGGCGACATGACCTGGGAGACCAGCTACGGGCTGCCGGGGGAGGGCCTCCCGCCCCGGGTGCAGTCCGACATCACCCTCGCCTGGCCCACGTGGTCGCAGACCGCCTACCGCACCTGGTACATCGGCGAGCCCTTCGACGACCCGCCCCGCATAGAGATCGAGATCGTGCTGCGGGTCCAGCGCCTGGCCTCCAGCCCCGACCCGGCGGCCCTCCAGTCGGTCCTGCCCGAGGAGAGCCCCCCCATCGGCCCCGAGCGGCTTCGCCGCAGCGGCCCCACCGTGGAGACCGTCTACCACATCGATCTGGCCGATCCCGAGTACGCGATAGAGGTGAGCTACGAGGGCTCCTACGAGCTCGAGGAGTCCACCTTGGCCGATGGCTCCAGCCTCGACGGGCACTTCAGCGCCATGGGCGGTTGGATCTCGTCCACCCTCGTGCGGGTGGGCGACATCTCCTGGGACTTCCTGCCGTCCTTCGGCGCCCCCGAGGACTGAGCCGTGGGCCGCTTCTACGTGACCACGCCCATCTACTACGTGAACGACGTGCCCCACATCGGCCACGCCTACACCACGGTCACCGCCGACGCCTTGGCCCGCTGGCACCGCCTCCTGGGCGAAGACGTCTTCTTCCTCACCGGCACCGACGAGCACGGGCTGAAGGTGCAGCGTGCTGCCGAGGAGCGAGGGGTGAGCCCCATCGAGCAGGCCGACGCCACCAGCGCCCGCTTCCGGGAGGCCTGGGAGCTTCTCGACATCAGCTACGACGACTTCATCCGCACCTCCGAGCCCCGGCACCACGCGGCGGTGCAGGAGATGCTCACGAAGGTCTACGAGAACGGCTGGATCAAGCCGGGCACCTACGCCGGCTGGTACTGCGTGTCGTGCGAGGCCTACTACTCCGAGGACGACCTGGTCGAGGGCAACTGCCCCATCCACGGCCGGCCCGTGGAGTGGCTGGAGGAGGACAACTGGTTCTTCGAGCTCTCGGCCTTCGCCCAGCCCCTGCTCGACTGGTACGAGGCGCACCCCGAGGCGGTGCAGCCGGCCGGGAAGCGCAACGAGGCGCTGGGCATCATCCGCCAGGGCCTGGAGGACGTGTCGATCAGCCGGGGCTCGCTCACCTGGGGGGTGCCGGTGCCGTGGGACCCCGGGCAGGTCTTCTACGTCTGGTACGACGCCCTCATCAACTACGCCACGGCCATCGGCTACGGCAGCGACCCGGCTCGCTTCGAGGCTTGGTGGCCGCACGTCCACCACATCATCGGCAAGGACATCCTGCGGTTCCACTGCGTGTACTGGCCGGCGATGCTCATGGCGGCGGGCCTGGAGCCCCCCCACCGCATCGGTGTCCACGGGTTCCTGCTGGTGGGTGGCGAGAAGATGAGCAAGACCAGCCTCAACCAGATCTTCCCGGCCGACCTGGTGCGCGACTTCGGCGTAGACGGGTTCCGCCACCACTTCCTGCGCGACCAGACCTTCGGCCCCGACGGCGACTTCTCGTACGAGGCCATGGTCAACCGCTACAACACCGACCTCGCCAACAACCTGGGCAACCTGCTCTCACGGGTGGCCACGGTGGTGGCCAAGAAGCTGGGCGGCGTGGGCCCGGTGCCCGACGCCGCAAGCCCGCTGGCCGGGGTGGCCGCCCAGGCCTACCAGGACGCGGCGCAGGGCTGGGACGAGGTGGCCCCCTCGAAGGCGCTGGAGGCCACGTGGCGGTTGGTGAAGGAGGCCAACGCCCACCTGGAGGCCAACGAGCCCTGGAAGCTCGACCCCGACGACGAGGCGGAGGGCCCGCTGCTGCGAGCGGTCATGGGCGATGCCCTGGAGGCGTTGCGGATCGTGGCGGTCATGGCCCAGCCGGCCGTGCCGACCACCTCCCAGGAGGTGTGGCGGCGCATCGGCATGCCCGGCGAGGTCGCCGAGGAGGTGCTGCCGGCTGCGGCGGAGTGGGGCCGGTACCCCGGCGGTCCCGTGGTGAAGGGCGACTCGCTGTTCCCGCGCCTGGCCACGTCGGCCGGCGACGGTGCGGGTGGGGCGCAGGGAGGCCAGGGCCGATGAGGTGGATGGACAACCACTGCCACCTGCCGGAGGGCGACGAGGCGGCCGAGGTGGTCGCCGCCGCCCGCGCCGAGGGCGTGGAGAGGATGCTCGACGTGGGCACCGACGCCGAGTCGTCGCTCCGGGCCCTGGAGGCCGCTCGCACCTTCGAGGGCGTGTGGGCCACGGCGGGCGTGCACCCCCACGAGGCCACCCAGGGGGTGGAGGGTCTGCACCACCTCCTGCACGAGCGCCAGGTGGTGGCCATAGGGGAGTGCGGGCTCGACTACCACTACGACCACTCGCCCCGCCGCATCCAGCGCGACGTCTTCGCCGAGCAGATCACCCTGGCCCAAGATCACGACCTCGCCCTGGTGATCCACACCCGGGAGGCCTGGGATGACACGTTCTTGATCCTCGAGGCGGAGGGTGTGCCCGAGCGGACGGTGCTCCACTGCTTCACCGGGGGGCCTGCCGAGGCCAGGCGGGCCCTCGACATGGGCATGTACGTCTCGTTCAGTGGCATCGTGACGTTCAAGGGCGCAGGCGAGGTGCGCGAGGCGGCGGCGATGTGCCCCCTCGACCGCCTGCTCGTGGAGACCGACGCCCCGTACCTGGCTCCGGTGCCGCACCGGGGCGAGGCCAACCGGCCCGCGCTGGTGCCCCTCGTGGGCGCAGCGGTGGCCGAGGCCAGGGGAGTGGACGTGGAGGAGGTGGCGGCGAGCTCGTGGGACAACGCCGAGCGCCTCTACCGCCTCGAGCCCTCGGTGCCCCCCGGAGGGGGTGCCTGAAGGAGGCGGCGTGCCAGGGGAGGAGAGCCACTCGGGCCAGCAGGCGGGTTTCCTCACCAGGGGGAGGATCCAGGAGCTGCTGGCCGCCCACGGCCTGGAGCCCAGCAGGGCGCTGGGTCAGAACTTCGTGGCCGACCCCAACACCGTCCGGCGGGTCGTGGCCCTTGCGGGCGTGGAGCCGGGCGCTCGGGTGGTGGAGGTGGGAGCCGGCCTGGGATCGCTCACCCTGGCCCTCGCCCACGCCGGCGCCTCGGTTACGGCGGTCGAGGCCGATCGCCACCTGGTGCCTGTGCTCTCCGAGGTGGTTGCCGGCCTCGATGCCGTGCGGGTGATCCACGCCGATGCCCTCCGGCTCGACTGGTCGCAGCTCCTGGCGGGCTCGCCCAGCTGGTCGCTCGTGGCCAACCTCCCCTACAACGTGGCGAGCACCCTGGTGCTCGACCTGCTCGACGCGGCACCGTCGGTGCAGCGGATGCTGGTGATGGTGCAGAGGGAGGTGGGCGAGCGCCTGGCGGCCGGGCCCGGGAGCCGTACCTACGGGATCCCCTCCGTGAAGGTGGCCTACTGGGCCACCGCCGAGGTGGTGGCCCGGGTGCCGCGCACGGTCTTCGTGCCCAAGCCCAACGTCGACTCGGTTCTGGTGCGCATCGTGCGCCGGCCGTCGCCCGCCGTGAGCGCCGATCCCGGGCTGCTCTTCGAGCTGGTCAGGGCGGCCTTCGGGCAGCGCCGCAAGATGCTGAGGCGATCCCTGGCGGGTCGGGTGGCTCCCGAGGCCTTCACCGCCGCCGGGGTCGCGCCCGAGTTGCGGCCCGAGCAGCTGGGCATCGAAGCGTGGGGGGCGCTGGCCGACGCCGTGGCAGGCTCTGCGTCCGGCGTCCCCGGGCCCGGTGGCCCCGGGGACGGCCCGTAGGCTCGCCGCCGTGGTCGTCGTCGAGGCTCACGCCAAGCTCACGCTCTCGTTGAGGGTCACTGGTCGTCGGCCTGACGGATATCACCTGCTGGATGCGGAGATGGTCACCCTCGACCTCACCGACACCCTCACGATCAGCGACGCCCCCGGCGGGCGCACCACCGTCGAGATCGTCGGGGCCCCGGGCCTGGATCCCGAGCGCAACCTGGTGGTCGAGGCGATGGCCGCCGCCGGGCGCAGCGCTGCGGTGCGCCTCCAAAAGCGCATACCCCAGGGCGGGGGGCTGGGGGGCGGATCGGCCGATGCCGCAGCGGTGCTGCGCTGGGCTGGTGTGCGAGATCTCTCCCTGGCGGCCCGCCTGGGCGCCGACGTGCCGTTCTGCCTGGTGGGCGGCAGGGCCAGGGTGACCGGCATCGGCGAGGTGGTGGAGCCGCTGCCGTTCGAGCCCCGCACGTTCACCCTGGCGATGCCACCCTTCGGCTGCTCGACCGCTGCGGTCTTCGAGGCGTGGGACCGCCTCGGTGGTCCGCAGGGCGAGTGGGGCAACGACCTCGAGCCCGCCGCTGCGGTGGTCGAGCCGCGCATGGCGGCCTTCCGCGACGAGCTGGCACACGCCACCGGCCAGCGCCCGCGCCTGGCCGGGAGCGGCTCCACCTGGTTCGTGGAGGGGGCTCACCCCGGCGAGGGCCGCCTGGTGGTGAGCACGACCCCCTAGTCCTTCGGTTCCTCCAGCTGCCCCTCAGGTTCCTCCAGGTGCCCCTTTGGTTCCTCCAGCTGCATCGCCTGCTCGCGCCGGCGGGTGGTCTCGGCCCGCAGGGCGGTCTCGGGGTCGATGCCGTTGGCCCGAGCAACCTCCACCGCCGCGTAGAGGAGCTGGGCGAGGGTCTCGTCCCGGGGGTCCGCCTCCGCTGCTGCGGCTGCCGAGGCGAGGTCCGGGCCAGGCGCCGTCGCCGTCGCCCCGGCGCCTGCCTGGTTGCCCGTCAGGTTGGCCGCCTTGGACTGGACCTTGAGGGCGTAGAGGAGCGACGGGAGGTGCTGGGGGATCCCGTCGAAGACGCTCGCCCGGCCCTTCTCGTGCTTCTTGATCTGCTCCCAGTTGTTCACGACCTGCGCGGCGTCGTGCGCCTCCACGTCGCCGAACACGTGGGGGTGGCGCGAGCGCAGCTTGTCGTTGACGTTGCGGGCCACGTCGGCCATGTCGAAGCGCCCCTCCTCGGCGGCCAGCGTGGAGTGGAACGCAACCTGGAAGAGCAGGTCTCCCAGCTCCTCCTCCAAGTGGGCGTAGGCGGCGTCGACCTGCTCGGGGCTCACGCCCTCGGCGGGCCCCCCGGTGCTGTCGCTGTCGCTGTCGCTGTCACCGTCGCCGGTCGCTCCCGCTCCGGGCGGCAGGGCTTCGATGGCGTCGAGCACCTCGTAGGTCTCCTCCAGGAGGTGCCGGGTGAGGCTGCGGTGCGTCTGGGCCCGGTCCCACGGGCACTCCTTGCGGAGGGTGGCCACCAGGTCTACGAAGCTCGCCACCTCCTCGGCGATCCTCGCCGAGCTCACCTGCTACGAGCCCTCGGAGATGCGCGCCAGCAGGTCGTCGATCGACTGGGTGCTCATGGGGGGCGGCAGCGGGCCCTCCGGCGGGATCACCTGGAGCCTCTCGGGGTCCCACTGGCCGAACTGGCCGCTCACCGTCACGCTCGCACCGCCCACCGCCTCCACCAGCAGCTCGTTCAGCTCCTCGGCGGGGAGCACGGGGGCCAGCACCTGATCTAGGGCGACGATCCTGGCGATCACCTCTTCGAAGCCGCCTATCGACTCCGGCAGCTGCTGCGCCACGAAGTCACGGGCCTGCTCCAAGCTCGCCTCGGTCAGCGCCAGGCCCTGGTCGGCGGCGATCTGCTCCAGCAGGTCGGCCACCACGTGGCGCTGGAGCACTGCGGCCGTGAAGCCCGTGCTGTAGGTGCCCGGCGATACCCCCACGGTGGCGCTGGGGCCAACGTTGAAGATCGCCCCCAGGGCAGCGCTGTTCGACGAGAGGGCGTCGAGCTCCGACATGAGGTCAGAGCGCGAGAGCGTCCTGCCGTCGACGCTGAGGGCGCTCGGGTCGGTCACCGAGCAGGCCGAGCCGGCCAGCACAGCCACAAGCAAGGCGGCGGCGACGAGGAGCGGTCGAGAGCGAAGCATGCGAGCGGTGAGCCTAGCTTTCGGTAGGCAGCAGCTCCGAAAGGGCCTTCACGAGCTCGTCGGAGGCTGTGGCGGGGGAGGTCACGGGAAGCTGCAGCTCACCGATGTCTTCCTTGTAGACGGCCCTCGGGAACGCCCGCTCCAAGCGCACGAGGCGGCTGGCGCGCAGGTGCACCGGCGAGATCCGCGCCACCCACCTGGGTGGCCCGAAGCTGGTCCCCCTGGTCCCCCTGCCGCCCCGGCCGGCACCCCCGGAGCCCGCCATCCCGGTGCCCCTGGTCACCACCACTTCGCGCACGCCGGTGCGGGCGCACTCGGCGCGCAGCCGTGCCACCGACAGCAGCGCCTCGGCCGCTGCGGGAACGGGCCCGTAGCGGTCCTCCCACTCGGCCCGCACGTCTGCCACCTCGGCGGGGGTGGTCACCGTGGCCAGCCGCCGGTACGCCTCCAGGCGCAGGTCCTCGCGCTCCACGTAGTCGGCCGGGAGGTTGGCGTCGACGGCCAGGTCGATCTTGATCTCGGCGGGCTCGCGCAGCTCCTCGCCCTTCAGCTCGGCCACCGCCTCGGTGAC
>CAYNQN010000052.1:0-11744 GCA_964399375.1 uncultured Rhabdothermincola sp.
AGGGCGGCGGCGCCTTCTACGGCCCGAAGATCTCCGTGCAGGCCCGCGACGCCATCGGGCGCACCTGGCAGATGTCGACCATCCAGATCGACTTCCAGCTGCCCCAGCTGTTCGGCCTGGAGTACGTGGGGGCCGACGGCGAGCGTCACACGCCGGTGATGATCCACCGGGCCCTGTTCGGCACCATCGAGCGCTTCTTCGCACTGTTGCTGGAGCACTACGCCGGGGCGTTCCCGGCGTGGATGGCCCCGGTTCAGGCGCGGGTGCTGCCCGTGCGCGACGACCACCAGCCCTACGCGGTGGAACTGGCGGCGAGGTTGCGCGAGGGGGGCTTCCGATCGGACGTGGTGGAGGCCGACGAGCCCCTCGGCCAGCGGATCCGCCGGGCCAAGCTGGAGAAGCTCCCCTACGTGCTGGTGGTGGGCGACGACGACGTAGCCGCCGGCACCGTGGGCGTGAACCCGCGGGGCGGCGAGGTGGAGCGGGGGGTGCCCTTCGAGGCCTTCGCCGAGCGCCTGGCCGCCGACGTGGCCGCTCACGCCTGAGTCGCGGCCATGGGCGAGCTGGATCGCATCTGGGCCGGTTGGCGGGCCGCGTACGTGGCCGACGTGAGCGCGGACGACTCGCCGCTCGCCCCCGACGCACGGGGGTCGCTGTTCGAGCGGATACTCGCGATGGGCGACGACGAGGGCTCGTACGTGGTGCACAGGGGGCCCACGTGCTCCACGCTCCTCAACCTCTACCCATACACCTCGGGCCACCTGCTGGTGCTGCCCAACCGGGCGGTCCCCGACCTCGACGGCCTGGAGCCGGGGGAGTTCGCGGAGCTGTGGGAGGAGGTGCGCGACGCCCGCGTGGCGCTGGGGCGGGCGTACGCGGCCGAGGGGATCAACGTGGGCCTCAACCTCGGGCGCGAGGGCGGTGCGGGGGTGCCCGACCACCTGCACGTGCACGTGGTGCCGCGCTGGTCGGGCGACACGAACTTCATGACCACCACCGCATCCACGAGGGTCCTGCCCGAGCCGCTTTCGTTGACCTGGAGGAAGTTGCGCGACGCTTGGCGCAGCCCCCTATGACCGACGACGACGCCACGCCCGCCGAGGGCGACGACGAGCAACCGACCAAGCCCCTGTCGGACGAGGACATTCGCGACTCGCTGCCCGACGACCTACAGGCCCACGGCTACGTGGGGCCGTACATGTTCCCCAACAACAACCGGCGCCGGATCCCCGCCTTCCTCTACTGGGGGATAGCGGCGATCTGCGTGCTGATCTGGGCGCTGACCCTGGGGTCGCAGCCGGTGCTGGTGAACGGCGGCTTCCTCGCTGCTGCCGTGGTGCTGGTGGTGGTGGGGATCTACAGCTTCGTGACCGGGTGGGACCTCGACGTCGACGAGCGGGACGCTCTGGTCATCGCCACCCGCCAGGTGGGCTTCCCGGTTGGCCACGCCTCTGCCCAGATGGGCTGGCGGGGGCTGCTGAGCCGCCCCACGTGGCGCATCCTGCTCTACTCGGCGGAGGAGCCACCCACCAAGCGGGGCCTGGTGCTCATCGACGGCGTCGACGGAGCGGTGGTGGAGTGGTTCGTGGAGGACAACCCCGAGGACTGGTCGAGCTCCGACTCCTAGCTGGCCGCCTCGTCGACGGCGGCGAGGGTCGCCTGCACCTCGTCGAGGCCCCTGCGGCCCACGCTCACAGCGCGGTGCACCAGGTCGAGGGCGGTCAGCTCCTCGCCGCTGCCCGCCGAGGTCCCCTTGCGCCGCCAGCTGTCGCCCGGCACCTGGTCGATCTGGGCTGCCAGCTCGGTGGCTCGTGCTTCCAGCTCGATCACCGCCTGGGTCACCTTGCGGGCCGGCTCGGCGGCGCCGGGCTCCACGCTCACCGTGGGCTCGTGGCTCAGGACGACCTGCTTCAGCGCCTCGCCCAACGTGCGCCAGCTGCTCTCCACGCCGGCCACGATCCCGAGGGCCGAGCTGCCGCCGGGCCCGGGCTTGCCGGCTCGAACGTCCACGTCGGTGCCCACGGGGAGCTTGCCGTCGGCCGGCTGCAGCTGCTCGCGGTAGCGCCTCGGGAAGGATCGCAGCGCGGCCACGGCGTCACTCGGGGTCAGGTGCCCTAGATCGATGTCGTTCACACCGAAACCGTATCGGTTGACCGGGTGGGCGCCGAGAGACGGTCAGCCCACCGTCGCAGCCATGTGGCCGGGCATGGGCTCGTGGTGGTCGTGCCGGGCGCGGAAGCGCCCTCGCCCGCTGGTCCTCGACTTGAGGGAGAGGCCGTAGCCCTGCAGCTCCACGGTGGGCACCAGCGCCTTGATCACCGTGTCGCCGGCGCTCGTGAGCTCGCTTCCCTGGACTCGTGCGCGCCGTGAGCTGAGGTCGCCCAGCACCTCGCCCTGGAGGTCGGTGGGCACCGTCACCTCCACCGACGACACCGGTTCGAGCACGATGGGCCCGGCAGCGGCCACGGCCTCCCGCAGGGCCAGGCGCCCGGCCATCTTGAAGCTCATCTCCGAGGAGTCCACGGGATGGTGCTTGCCGTCGTGGCAGATGACCCGCACGTCCACCACTGGGAAGCCGTGCTCGCCGCCCTCGGCCATGGCCTCCACCACGCCCTTCTCCACCGCCGGTATGTACTGGCGGGGGATCGCGCCCCCCACCACAGCGTCCACGAACTCGAAGCCCGCACCCCGCTCGAGGGGCTCGATGCGGATGCGCACCACGCCGAACTGGCCGTGGCCGCCCGACTGCTTCTTGTAGCGGCCCTCGGCCTCGGCGGTGGTGGTCACGGTCTCGCGGTAGGGGATCCGCACCTCGTCGAGGTCCACCTCCACGCCGTAGCGCTCGGCCAGGCGCTCGAGCGTGACCTGCAGGTGGGTCTCACCCGTGCAGCGCAGCACCGTCTGGTGGTGCTCGTCGCGGTCGAGCACGAGGGCCGGGTCCTCGTCGGCCAGCCGCCGCAGGGCGTTGGCCAGCTTGTCCTCGTCGGACTGGACCCTCACCCTCACGGCGGTGGCCACGCCGGGCTCGGGCCAGGTCAGGCCCTCCACCGTCACGGGCATGTGCTTGGGGGCGAGGGTGTCGCCCGTGCGGGTGGAGGCGAGCTTGGCCACCGCCGCAATGTCGCCCGCCGGCGCCTCCTCGATCTCCAGGTGCTCCTTGCCCCGCAGGGCGAAGAGGTTGTGGATGCGCTCGTCGGTGCTCGTTCGGCGGTTGAAGAGGTGCGCGTCGTGCCGGATCGTCCCCGAGAGCACCTTGAACAGCGAGACGTGGCCCATGTAGGGGTCGACCACCGTCTTGAAGACGAAGGCGAGGGGCTGGGCGCCCGGGTCGGGTGCTACCTGCACCACCGCGTCTCCGGCCGTCACCTCCGTGGGTGGGCGGTCCAGGGGAGAGGGGCCCACCTCGCACACGAGGTCTGCCAGGCGGGCCACCCCGATGCCGGTCAGGGCGCTGCCGCACACCACCGGGAAGACCGTGGCGTCGTCTATGCCCTCGGCGAGGGTCTTCTCCAGCTCGGCCACGGATGGCACGTCGCCACCCAGGTAGCGCTCCAGCATCTCGTCGTCGGCCACCACGATCCCCTCCACCAGGTTGTCGTGCACCTGGTGCTCGGTGGCGGCCAGGTCGTCGGGCACGCCGGTCACCACCATCTCGCCGCCGTCCATCACGTGGGCCTCGTCGGTCAGGAGGTCGACCACGCCGCGGAACGACGACTCGATGCCCACCGGGAGCTCCAGTGGCGCCACGCCCGCTCCGAAGCTCTCGCGCAGCTGCTCGAGCGTGCGCTCGAACGAGCTGCGCTCGCGGTCGAGCTTGTTGATGAAGACCATGCGGGGCAGGTCGAGCTCCAACGACGCCCGCCAGAGGCGCTCGTGCTGCACCTCCACGCCCTCAACGGCGCTCACCACGAACAGGGCCAGGTCGGCCACCCTCAGCGCGGCCAGGGCCTCTCCCTCGAAGTCGGGATCGCCCGGCGTGTCGATGAGGTTGATCTTGTGGTCGCCCCACAGGAACGGGAGGCTGGCCAGCGCCAGCGAAGCCCCGCGCCGGCGCTCCTCGGGCTGCCAGTCGCTCGTCGTGGAGCCCTCCTCCACCGTTCCGGCCTGGGGGATTGCACCGGCGGCGGCCAGCAGCGCCTCGGCCAGGGTGGTCTTGCCCGTGCCGGCGTGGCCCACCAGGGCTACGTTGCGGATCCTCTCGGATGGCACCTTCATGCGGCGAGCCCCCTCGCGCGGCTTTGCCGGCAAGCCTATTGCCCCTCTGCCGGCCTTGCCCGGGCCATTCGGGCTCCGCTGCCCGTCCCGGGCGTCGACCCCGGGCGTCGGGGTGGCCGCCGGGCATCGCAGATCCGCTTTGTCGGGCGCTGGTACCCTGGTGCGCGTTCATCTCCGCCACGGCAACCGACCGGGTGGACCAGACAGGAGCGATCATGCTCGACGGGCGCTGGCGATCCAGCTTCGAGAAGGGCTTGAGGCCGGTGGGCCTGAGCCTCAAGCGCACAGGGATAACCGCCGATCACCTCACGGTGCTCGGCGGGCTCATAAGCGTTGGCGCGGCCGTGGCCATCGGTGGCGGCTGGCTGGGCGTGGGCTTCGCCCTCCTTGTGCTCACTGCGGTGCCCGACGTGCTCGACGGTGCGGTAGCGAAGGCCTCGGGCACGGCATCGCCCCGTGGATCCTTCTTCGACTCGGTCATGGACCGCGTGGCCGACGCCTTCCTGCTGGGTGGCGTGGCCTGGTACCTGGCCGCCTCCCGCGGTGGCTACTGGCCCATGCTGGCCCTGGCGGTGCTGGCCGCCTCCATGCTCGTGTCGTACGAGAGGGCAAAGGCCGAGTCGCTGGGCTTCGAAGCCCGCGGCGGGCTCATGGAGCGCGCCGAGCGGCTGGTGCTCCTGTCGGTGGGCCTCATATTCGAGGTCCTACTCATCCCGGTGCTCTTCTTGATGCTCGTGCTCACCGTCGCCACGGCGGTGCAGCGCTTCGTGAAGGTCTGGAAGCAGGCGAGCGCCGGGCGCCCAGCGGTCGTCCAGCGCCAGGAGCGCAGGGCTCGCCGCCGGGCGGCCCGCTCGGCTGCCCGTGCTGCCCGGCCGACGCCCTGGTCGCGTCGGTTGGGTGGCCGCTAGCCCGCAACCCACCGCCAAGGTCGCGGTGGTGGGGAACCCTTGAGCCTGCGCCTGGAACCCGTCTCCGTCGGCTACAAGGCCGGATACGCCTACTCCCGTGGCGTGCCCCGCGCCGTGGCCGACCTCACGGCTCGCGTGGCGGCGGCGGCCACCCCCCACGTGCTGCCGCACCGGGGGGCCATGACCGAGCTGAACCTCCGCAGGGTCCGCGGAGCGGGCCTCACCGGAGAGCAACTCGCCGACGCCGTGCGGGCCACCTTCCGCTCCTACGGCCGGTACTGGATCGAGTCGTTCCGGCTTCCGGGCCTCTCGCCGGCCGTGGTCGACTCCTCGTTCGACTACGAGGGTCTCGTGAACCTGGGAAGGGCCCGCGAGCAGGGTCTGGGGCCCATCTTGGTGCTCCCTCACCTGGGTGGCTGGGAGTGGGCCGGGGTCTGGCTCACCCAGGTTCTGAAGGTGCCGGTGACCGTGGTGGTGGAGCCGATTGAGCCCCCCGAGCTGTTCGAGTTCTTCGCCGAGTTCAGGGAGCAGCTCGGGATGCGGATAGTGCCGCTCGGGCCCGGCGCCGCGGCCGAGGTGCTGCGATCGCTGCGCGACGGTCACGTGGTGTGCCTCCTGGCCGACCGCGACATCGGGGGCGACGGCGTGGAGGTGGAGATGTTCGGCGAGCGCACGACGCTGCCTGCCGGCCCAGCCGTGCTCGCCATCCGCTCGGGTGCGCCACTGCTGCCCGCCGCCGTGTACTTCCGGGGTCGCCGCCACTACGCGGTGGTCGAGCCGCCCCTGCCGGTGGAGCGCAACGGGCGCCTGCGTGACGATGTGGCCGCCATCACCCAGGAGCTGGCCAAGCGCCTGGAGGTGCTCATCCGCGCAGCGCCCGAGCAGTGGCACCTGCAGCAGCCCAACTGGCCGAGCGACGTGGAGGCCATGGAGCGCTGGCACCGGAGCAGGCACCGCAGGTGGGGGAGGGCCGCGAGGTGAGGATCGGGATCGTGTGCCCGTACAGCCTCACGGTGCCCGGAGGCGTGCAGGGTCAGGTGCTGGGCCTGGCCAGGGCGCTGCGGGAGCTGGGGCACGACACCAGGGTGCTCGCGCCCTGCGACGGTCCACCCCCCGACGCAGGGGTCACGCCGCTGGGCGACAGCCTCCCCACGGCGGTGAACGGCTCGGTGGCGCCCCTGGCCCCCGACGTGTCGGCGCAGCTGCGGACCATCCGGGCTCTGCGCGACGAGGCCTTCGACGTCGTCCACCTGCACGAGCCGCTCTGCCCCGGCCCCACGCAGACAGCTCTGGTCTTCAAGTCGCAGCCCCTGGTGGGCACCTTCCACGCGGCCGAGAGCAACGCCCCCTACCGCTGGCTCAACCCGGTGGCCCGCTGGATGGCCGCCAAGCTCGACCTGCGGGCGGCGGTGTCGGCCGACGCCCGGGCCCTCGCGTACGAGTCGATCGGCGGCCGCTACGAGATCGTCTTCAACGGGGTGGAGACCGGTGCGATAGCGGGGGCCCCGCCGTGGAGTGAGGGCGATCAGCCACCCACCATCTTGTTCGTGGGGCGCCACGAGCCCCGGAAGGGCTTGGCGGTCCTGCTGGCGGCCATGCGCGACCTCCCTCGCCACGTGCGCCTGTGGGTTGCGGGCGACGGGCCCGAGACGGCCATCTTGCGCGCAGAGGTGGCGGGCGACCCACGCATCGAGTGGCTCGGGCGCATTTCGGACGACGAGAAGGCCCGGCGCCTGCGGGGTGCCGACGTGCTCTGCGCCCCCTCGCTGCGGGGCGAGTCGTTCGGTGTCGTGCTGCTGGAGGCGATGGCCGCCGGCACGCCCGTGGTGGCGAGCGACCTCTCGGGCTACTCCAACGTGGCGCGGGCCGGGCGCGACGCCCTGCTGGTGCCCCCCGGCGACAGGGACGCGCTGGCGGCCGCCCTGGAACGGGTGCTGGGCGACCCCGAGCTGGCCAAGCAGCTCGTGGCCTCGGGGGAGGAGCGGGCGGCGTCGTTCTCGATGCCGCAGCTCGCCGAGGTGTACCTGGGCCTCTACCAGCGGGTCATCGCCAAGGCCCGGTCGTAGCGGACCTGCCGCACGGCCCGGTCCCAGCGGACCTGCCGCACGGCCCGGTCCCAGCGGACCTGCCGCACGGCACGGCCGGGGCCGCCGGTTAGGATGGCTCTCATGTGGATCGCCCTGGTGGTCGTGGCAGCGGTGGTCGTGCTGCTCGTGATCATCGCGATCGCCCTCTACAACGGTCTCGTAAAGCTGCGGAACCGCATAGACGCCGCCTGGTCGCAGATCGACGTGCAGCTCAGGCGCCGGTACGACCTCATCCCGAACCTGGTCGAGACCGTGAAGGGCTACGCGGCGCACGAGCGCCAGACCTTCGAGAGCGTCACCCAGGCTCGCAACATGGCCATGGCCGCCGAGGGCCCGCACCAGCAGGCGGAAGCCGAGAACATGCTCACCGGAGCGCTCAAGTCGCTCTTCGCTGTCTCGGAGGCCTACCCCGACCTCAAGGCCAACCAGAACTTCCTCGCCCTGCAGGAGGAGCTGACCGCCACGGAGGGCCGCATCGCCTACGCGCGGCAGTACTACAACGACCAGGTGCTGCAGTACAACAACAAGATCCAGACGGTGCCGTCGCTGCTCCTCGCCCGCCCGTTCGGCTTCGCCGAGCGGGAGTTCTTCCAAGCCGAGGACGAGTCGCGCGGCCCGGTCCAGGTCGCCTTCTGACCTGATGACCTGAGCGGAGCCCACCCTGTACGACCAGGTATCACAGAACAAGCGTCGCTCCGCGGCCCTGGTGGCCGCCTTCATCGTGCTCGTCGGCCTGGTGGTGACGGCCTTCATGCTGCTCTTCCGCTTCGGGTGGGTGGGCGTGATCGTGGCCTTCGCCATCTCCATCGGCATGGCGGTGGGCACCTACTGGAGCTCCGACAAGATCGCCCTGGCGGTGAACCGCGCCCGCCCGGCCGACCCGCAGACCTACGCCCGGCTCCACAACCTGGTGGAGGGGCTCTGCATCGGCTCGGGCCTGCCCATGCCACGGCTCTTCGTGATCGACGACCCCGCGCCCAACGCCTTCGCGACCGGTCGCAATCCCCGCCACGGGGCCATCGCCGTGACCACCGGCCTGCTCGAGAAGATGAACCGGGTGGAGCTGGAGGGCGTGCTCGCCCATGAGCTGAGCCACATCAAGAACTACGACATCCTCGTTGCCACCCTGGCGGTGATCATGGTGGGCGTCATCGCCGCCCTCTCCGACCTGGGCCTGCGGTTCATGATCTTCGGGGGCGGGCGCCGCAGCAGCGGGGGCAACAACCAGAACCCCATCGTGATGATCACCGCCCTGGTGTTCATCCTCCTGGCACCCCTGGCGGCGGCGCTCATGAAGCTCGCCATCAACCGTCGCCGCGAGTCGTTGGCCGACATCTCGGCCATAGAGATCACCCGCTACCCACCGGGGCTCATAGCGGCCCTCGAGAAGCTCAAGGTGGACTCGACGGTGGTGGGGGGCAACCACCGGCTCACCGCGCACATGTGGATCGAGGAGCCCATGCCCCGCTACGAGGGCGGCGACAAGCGAAAGAGCCGCTGGTCGCACCTCTTCGACACCCACCCCCCGCTCGACGACCGCATCGCCGCCCTCCGCGAGCTCTAGCGCGAACGTCGATGCGTAGGGCGCTCGCCGCGGCGATGGCGATGGCAGTGATGGCCCTCGGGGCGTGCTCCACCGGTTCGGAGGGCGCCACCCCGGCGACTACGGCACCCACCACCAGCACCTCCACCACGACCACCCTGCCCACCGCCCCGTGGCCCCTCACCGGCCTTCCCACCACCGACCTCGCGGCGGTGACGAGGCCGGTGGTGGTCGTGAAGATGGACAACCAACCCGAGGCCCGTCCCCAGTCCGGCCTCAACCAGGCCGACGTGGTCTACGAGCTGCTCATCGAGGGCTTCACCCGCTTCGCCGCTGTGTTCCACTCCCAGTCTGCCGACCCGGTGGGCCCGGTCCGATCCGCCCGCAGCTCCGACATCGACCTGATCTCCAACCTGGGCGAGCCCGTCCTCGCCTTCTCCGGCGGTAACCCCGGTGTGATCGGCGAGGTGCGGGAGGCGGCCTCCGCAGGCTTGCTGGTGGAGGCCAGCCACGGCACCGCTTCGGCCGAGTACTGGCGGAGCGACGACCGCCGGATTCCCCACAACCTCTACACCAACGTGAGCTCGCTGAGGGAGTCCTACGGGCCCCGCAGCACCGGCTCGGTCAAGCCGCTCTTCTCGTACCGGCCGCCGCTCGCGCCGGTGGGCGCGCCTCCCTCCGCGGGCCTGACCGTGCGCTTCGGCGGGGGGATGAACGTCGACTTCGTGTGGGACGAGGCGACCAAGGGCTGGACCCGCTTCCAGGTGGACCAGCGCCACTCGCGTGCCGACAGCGTGACGCTGGACCCCGCTGGCATACCGGTGAGCTTCCCGAACGTCGTGGTTCTCTTCGTGCGCTACGGATCGAGCCCCTCCGACCCGCGCTCACCCATGGCCATCACCACCGGCGAGGGGGACGCCCTCGTGCTCACCGACGGCAAGCTCGTGACCGGTTACTGGACCCGGCCCGACCCCTCGGCCGGGTGGACGCTCACGGACACCGCCGGCGCCCCGATCGCCCTCACCCCCGGGCCCAGTTGGGTCGCCCTGCCCCAGACGGGCTCGGCGGTCGACGAGCTCGACCCCATGACCGCCCAGGAGATCCTCGCCACCGCTGGTGGGTCGTAGAATGCCGGCATGAGCCAAGACCCCACGGGCACCTCAGCCGACCGAGAGCACCGCACCGGGACGCAGCTGGTGAAGCGGGGCCTGGCCGAGATGCTCAAGGGCGGCGTGATCATGGACGTGGTCACGCCCGAGCAGGCCAAGATCGCAGAGGACGCCGGCGCGGTGGCGGTGATGGCCCTCGAGCGGGTGCCCGCCGACATACGGCGCGACGGTGGGGTGGCGCGCATGAGCGACCCCGAGCTCATCGAGGGCATCCAGGCGGCGGTGACCGTGCCCGTGATGGCCAAGGCCCGCATCGGGCACTTCGCCGAGGCGCAGGTGCTCCAGTCCCTGGGCGTCGACTACGTGGACGAGAGCGAGGTGTTGACCCCGGCCGACGAGGCCCACCACATCGACAAGTGGGCGTTCACCGTGCCCTTCGTCTGCGGCGCCACCAACCTGGGCGAGGCCCTGAGGCGCATAAGCGAGGGAGCGGCGATGATCCGCTCCAAGGGCGAAGCCGGCACGGGGAACATCGTGGAGGCCGTGCGCCACCTGCGCTCGATCATCGGCGACATCCGCAAGATCACCCAGGCCGACGGCGCCGAGCTGTTCGACTGGGCCAAGCAGCTGGCCGCCCCGCTCCCGCTGGTGACCGAGGTGGCGGAGACGGGCTGGCTCCCGGTGCCGCTCTTCTGTGCAGGTGGCATCGCCACCCCGGCAGACGCCTCCCTCGTGCTCCAGCTTGGGGCCGAGTCGGTGTTCGTGGGCTCGGGCATCTTCAAGAGCGACGACCCCGCCCGCCGGGCGAGGGCCATCGTGGAGGCCACCACCAACTTCCGCGACGCCGCCATGGTGGCGAAGGTGAGTCGCGGGATCGGCGGCGCCATGGCCGGGCTCGAGATCGGCTCGCTCGACACCAAGCTGGCCGACCGCGGCTGGTGAGGCTGCTCCCGTGAGCGGCCGGCTCACGGTAGGCGTGCTGGCTCTCCAGGGGGCGTTCGCCCGCCACCTGGAGGCCTTCGGAGCGCTGGGGGTTGCGGCCGTGGAGGTGCGCACGCCGGCGGAGCTGGCCGAGGTGGACGCTCTGGTTATCCCCGGCGGGGAGTCGACCGCGATGTCGCTATTGATGAAGGCCAACGGCCTCGAGGGGCCCCTTCGTGAGCGTCTCGGGGCAGGGATGCCGACGATGGGGACCTGCGCCGGGATGATCATGCTGGCCGAGGGCATCTCCGACGGGCGTGGTGACCAGTTGAGCTTCGGTGCCATTGCGATCCACGTGCGCCGCAACGGCTTCGGTCGCCAGGTGGCCTCCTTCGAGGAGGAGATCGAGGTCGAGTGCCTGGAGGGCCCCGGATTCCCCGCCGTGTTCATCAGGGCACCGGTGGTCGAGAAGGTGGGACCGGGCGTGGAGGTGCTGGCCAGGGTGGGGGATGTCCCCGTGCTCTGCCGCCAGGGCAACGTGCTCGCCTCGTCGTTCCACCCCGAGTTGCGCGAGGATCGCCGCATCCACCAGCTGTTCCTATCCTCGTTCGAGGTCGAGCCCTAGCTTGCTCTCTGCGGAGCGACGATCTCGGCCGGAACGGCTGTTGGTGGCAAATCGATCGGAAGTTAGGGGTCAGCGATGTCGGGCCACTCGAAGTGGGCGACCATCAAGCACAAGAAGGGTGCCGCCGACAAGGCACGCGGCAAGCTCTTCGCCAAGCTCATCCGCCAGGTGGAGGTAGCTGCGCGCGAGGGCGGGGGAGACCCCGACTCGAACCCAACCCTTCGCACGATGTACCAGAAGGCCCGGGATGCCTCGGTGCCGCTCGACACCATCGAGCGGGCGGTCAAGCGGGGCACGGGCGACCTGGAGGGGGTCGTCTACGAGCCGATCACCTAC
>CAYNQN010000053.1:0-11611 GCA_964399375.1 uncultured Rhabdothermincola sp.
TCACCTCGAGCATCGCCTTCTCCTCGCCGAAGAGGTACTCGTCGGGCCCGCTCACCACGGTGATCTTGCAGTCGGAGCAGATGCCCGCCTCTTGCATCTCGGCGGCGGCGCGCAGAAGGCCCTCGCGCTCTGCGTCGAAGCTGCCCTTCACGCAGATGAAGACCTCGGCGGCGTCCACGGCGAACGCCGCGATGATGGCGCCCTCCACCAGCTGGTAGGGGTTCGCCCGCAGGAGCGTGCGGTCCTTGAAGGTGCCCGGCTCGCCCTCGGCCCCGTTCACCACCAGGTAGCGCCTGGAGCCGGGTTGCGATCGCACACCCGCCCACTTCCTCCCGGTGGGGAAGCCCCCGCCGCCCCGGCCCCGCAACCCCGAGCGGTCCAGCTCGTCGATCACGGCCTCGGGCCCGACGTCCACCGCCCGTTGCAACCCGAGCCCGCCCACCTCGGTCGCCAGGTACTCGTCGAGGTTCCTGATGGGCGCGTCGGAAAGGAGATGAGCCATGCCACCTCTCTACCCCGTTCCGGTCGTTGACGCGCTCCGGCTCGTCCGCTAACGTACAACCCGATGGTTGTAGATATGGCTGAGCAGAGGACTGATCAGGTCCTGCACGCCCTGGCCGATCGGACGCGCCGCGACATCCTCAAGCGGGCAATGAGGGGCGACCGGTCGGTGTCCGATCTCGCCGGCAACTACCAGATGACCTTCGCTGCGGTTCAAAAGCACGTGGCCGTCCTCGAGCGGGCAGGGCTGGTGACCAAGCAGCGCCGGGGCCGTGAGCAGCTCGTCTGCACGAACATCGACACCGTCCGGAAGGCCGCCAGGACTCTGGACCAGCTCGAAGACCTGTGGCGCAGCCGCATCGACCGGTTCGGTGAGATCCTCGCCGAACCTGGGGAAGGAGAGGGAACATGACTGTCACCGATGTGAAGAAGGACCCGACCAACCTGACCATGGCGATCACGGCCGAGCTCGAGGCTCCGGCAGCCCGGGCCTGGCAGCTCTGGGAAGACCCGAGGCAGCTGGAGAGGTGGTGGGGCCCTCCCGGTTACCCGGCCACATTCGTGGAGCACCAGCTGAAGCCAGGAGGGGCTGCTCACTACTACATGACCTCGCCGGAGGGCGATCGGTACCACGGGTGGTGGCGCATCATCTCGGTGGAGCCGCCCAGCAAGCTTGAGCTGGAGGACGGCTTTGCCGACGACTCCGGAGCTCCCAACCCCGACATGCCCATCTCGACCATGTCCGTCACCTTCGAGGACATCGCCGATGGCCGCACCCGCATGTCGATCACGACCACCTTCCCGACACAGGAAGCGATGGACAAGATCCTCGAGATGGGCATGGAGGAAGGGATGAAGCTCGCCCTCGGCCAGATCGACGCCATCCTGCAGGAGAGCTGAACCTCCGCGATCGGCCAGATCGGGCGACGAACGCCGGGCCCGGCTGGCGAGATCGAACTGACCCGGGCGTTCTATCCTCTATCCCCTGATCGCCAACCAGGGGAGCTGTTATGGGCGACGTCGAGTCAGCATCCGAAGTCGAGTCGTTCGCCGAGCGCCTCTTGGGAGCGGTGCTCGGAGCCCAGGAGGTGCAGGCGCTCTACCTGGGTCACCAGCTCGGCTGGTATCGCGCCCTGGCCGACGGTGGCACTCTCAGCTCCGAGGAGCTCGCCGCACGCACGGACTCCTCCGAGCGCTATGCCCGTGAGTGGCTGGAGCACCAGGCCGTCTGCGGGTACGTGATCGTCGAGGACCTCGATGCGGAACCCTCGAAGCGCCGGTTCTCGCTCCCTGCCGCTCACGCTGAGGTGCTTCTCGACCAGGACAGCCCGATGTTCACCGGACCGCTCGCCCGTTTCGTGGCCACGGCGGGCCAGAACCTCGACCGTCTCGCCGACGTCTACCGAAGCGGGGGAGGGCTGAGCTGGGCGGAGATGGGCGATGGCCCTCGCGAGGCGCAGGCCGACGCGAACCGGCCGTTGCTCTTGCACCAACTCGGCAAGGAGCTGCTCCCCGGGCTGCCCGAGGTCCATGCTCGACTCTCCGAGGGTGCCCGAGTGGCCGACATCGGTTGCGGGGGCGGTTGGTCGTCCATCGGGATCGCAACCGCGTACCCGTCCACGACCGTCGACGGGTTCGATCTCGACGGGCCATCCGTCGAGATGGCGAGGCGGAACGCAGCGGATGCAGGGGTGGAAGACCGGGTTCGGTTCCACCACGGGGACGCCGCTTCCGCGCAGGGCAGCTACGACCTCGTGTTTGCCTTCGAGTGCGTTCACGACTTGCCGGATCCCGTCGGCGTGCTCTCCACCATGCGGGACATGGCCGGCTCCGGCGGCACCGTCATCGTCATGGACGAACGGGTCGGCGATCGGTTCCAGGGCCCCGGCGACGAGGTGGAGCGGCTCATGTACGGCTACTCGCTCATGTGCTGCCTTCCCGACGGGATGTCGAGCTCGCCTTCGGCAGGCACCGGCACTGTCATGCGCCCGCCGGTGCTCGACGACTACGCCCGCCGCGCCGGCTTCGAAGGCGCCGAAGCCCTACCCCTCGAGCACGACTTCTTCCGCTTCTACGAGCTCCGGCTGCCCCCACCTTCGTAGAGCCCGCTGGACGGCTATCCCTCCGGTGCCTACGGCACTAGGTCGTAGTGGCGTAGATCATGCCTCAAATCTATCAACAAACCCACATATCGTGTAGATAAGTATTGCTCATAAAGCGTAGATTATGCTAAGGGAACGACGCATCTTTCCTCGCGATCGTCCCGTCGGAGCGGGATCTCGTGGGGCCCGGATCCCCGGACCCGTGGGATGATGAGTCGATGATGAGGCGAGCAACTCGGGCGGTAGGGGAGAGCGTCAGCTGATGAAGCCCCTGCTTGTGTTCTTCGGCGTGGCGACCCTCTTCGGGTGTGCGCTTCGAGGGATCTTGGGGCTGCGCCTCCGAGCAGCTGCCCGACGGCCCGGTGCGTCCGACGGCGACCTATGCGAGCTCAAGCAGGCGAACCGGATCACCTCGGTAGCGGTTGTCGCCTCGCTTGCCTGCCTTGCGCTCGTTGCACTGGCCTACGTGATCTTCTGGGTCGAGTAGCTGCTCCACGCGAGGGCCGGGGGCTTGTCGGTCGGGACGGGGTCAGTGCTGGGTGATCAGGAGCACCACCGCCAGGATCGCCAGGCCTGCTCCGTAGGCCCGCTCGAGGTGCGTGCTGTTCGCACGGATCGCCACCCTCGCGCCCAGGTACGAGAGGGGGATGGATGTGAGCCCGAAGACGGCCACGATCGCCCAGTCGATGTGCCCTAGGGCGAAGTGGACGATGGTGCCGGGGACGGCGATCACGGCGGAGACGGCGAGCGAGCAGGCGAATGCCTTCTTGATCGGGATCTTGAGCACCGCGATGTAGAGGGGGGCCAGCAGGAAGCCCCCGCTGTTCGCCAGCAGCCCACCGGCCAGGCCGGTGACCCCCGCCACCGCGGCCAGGGGTGCGGTGGCGGCTTCGGCAGGAGGGGCAGGATCGGCGCCGGTCGGCTTGGGCCTGATCAGCAGGCGCACGCCGAGGACGGCCAGGATCACCTCCGTGATCTTCACGAGGACGTCTCCGCTGACCCAGGCGCTCGCCAGCGCCCCGAGGACCGTGGCGGGGATGCCGATGGCCACGCTCCACATGACGACCCTGCGATCCATGAGCTTCTCGCGCCAGTAGGCGTACGAAGCGATGGAGGTGGCCGGGATCGTTGCGGGGAGGGGAGCCGCCACGGCGATGAAGGGTGGGACCCCGACGAGCGCCAGCAACGGCGTGGCCACCGCAGACCCACCCTTGCCGAACGCTCCACCCAGGAAGCCCACCCCCGCTCCTATCAGGGCCACCGCCAACCACGAGGTCACGGTGAGATTGGCTCCGGAGCATCCACACCACCAGTTGACCCGCTCGGGGGGTATATGACAACGACAGATTGTCAGTAGGACCTATAGGTAACACCTATATCCGGCCTAGGATGGGACGGATGGATCTGAGGCAGATGGAGTACGCCGTGGCCGTAGCCGAACGAGGTTCGATCAACGCTGCCGCCGAGGCCTTGCGGGTGGCACAACCCTCGGTCTCCCAGGCCATCCGCGCCCTGGAGGCCGAGCTCGGGGTGGCGCTGTTCGATCGGCTCGCCTCGGGAGCACGACCGACGGACGCAGGCCTGGCCTTCCTCGGCCCGGCACGCCTGGCCCTGCGCGACGCGGCCAACGCCCGTGCGGCCGTGGACGCGGCGGCGGCCCTCGAGCACGGGACGCTGGACATCGTGTGCCTGGCGACGCTCGCCGTGGCCCCGGCCTCAGCGCTCGTCGGCGAGCTGCGGCGGCGTCACCCCGGGATCACCGTGCGGTTGGGGCAACCCGAGTCGGCGGCGTCGCTTGCGGAGTCGATACGTGTCGGCGACGCCGAGATCGGCATCACCGAGCTGGGCCGGCTCGACGCCGACCTGGTCACGCACCAGCTCAGCACCCAGGACTTCGTGGTGCTCGTGCCCAGGAGCGAGGCGAGGTCTAGCCCCATGGCGGTCGAGCAGCTCAGCCGCTCCCCCGTGGTCACAGCCCCTGAGGGCACGTCGACGAGGCGCCAGCTCGACGAGGCCCTGGGGGTTCTGGGCCTGGTGCCCAGGATCGCCGTGGAGACCGAGAACAGGGAGGCCATCGTGGCGCTGGTCGCGGCCGGGGCGGGCGTCGCCCTGGTGCCGCGCTCCATGGCCGGCCTGACGTCGGGAGGTGAGGTGGCGGTGAGGGAGATAACCCCGAGGCTGCGCAGGAGCATCGGGATCGTTCACCGCTCGGGGCCCCTCTCGCCCGCCGCCGGCACCCTCGTGGCCCTCGCCCTGCCCGGCGCCCCCAAGGCCGCCCGCCGGCCGCGCCCTCGCATCAGGTGAGGCTCGACACTGTGAGCCCTCGGGCGTGCGTTCAACTGCCGGCGGCAGGGTCTCCTGATGCTCGAAGGTGCCGCAGGGCTCGCATGGCTGCGTGGTAACCGGGCATGCCGTGCACCCCCGCTCCGGGCGGCGTCGACGCGGAGCACAGGTACACGCCGGGGATGCCGGTGGAGTAGGGATCGGTGGCCCAACGAGGGCGGCCCAGGAGCTGGAGCGGATCGTTGGCCCCTCCGGAGATGTCGCCTCGCACGAGGTTGGCGTTGCCGGTCTCCAGCGCTGCCGGCCCGCTGCTCGACGTGGCCACGATGCGCTCACGCAACGTGGGGGCGAACCGCTCGATCTGGTCGATCACGGCGCGCTCACCGTCGCCCTCCCAAGCGGCCGGCACGTGGGCGTAGGCGTAGACGGGGTGGATCGCACCGACCGAGCGGGTCGGGTCGGCCAGGTGCTGCTGCGCCACGAGGACGAACGGGCGCTCCGGCATCGTGCCCCGCCAGGTCGCAGCCTCCGCGGAGGCGATGTCGTCGAGGGAGCCGCCGACGTGCACGAACCCGGCGCGCCGCGCCGCCTCGGCCGACCAGGGGATGCCCTCGCGCACCGCCATGTCCACCTTGAACGCCGCTGGGCCGTAGCGCCACCGCCGGTAGGCCCGGGCGGTGCTCTTGGGCAGCCGCTCACCGTAGATCTCCGCCGCGGCGGCTGGGCTCGTATCCAGGAGGACCACCCGGGACGAGGGCAGATCAGCCATCGACCGGACGGGGTGGTGGGCCACGATGGTCCCGCCGTTGGCCTCCAGCAACGAAGCCAGCGCGGCGGCGATGCTCGCCGATCCGCCCTCGGCGACGGGCCAACCGTGGACGTGGCTCGACAAGATCAGCATGACGCCCACCGACGACGTCAGCGGTCGGGAAAGGGGTTGGAAGATGTGGGCTGCCGATCCCGCCCACAGCGCCCGTGCCTGCTCGGTCTTGAACGCCCGGGCCAGCACGGCTGCAGGCAGAGCTGCTCGGAGCCCGAAGCGCGCCATGGTCACCGGGTGCGATGGCCACCTGAGCACCGGACCCAGGACGTCACCGGCGAGGTCGCCGAACCGTGGGAGCAGGGGCCCGAAGATGCGCCGCCACGCCGGCCCGTCGACGCCGAGGCCCTTGCAGGTCTGCTCGAGGTCGCGAACCATGACCCCGGCCGATCCGTCGTCGAGGGGGTGCGCCAGGTCGATCTCGGGCCAACGCCACCTCAGGCCGTGCTCGCCCAGCGGCAGCGAGGCGAAGAAGGGGGAGGCCAACGCGAAGGGATGCGTCGCCGAGCCCACGTCGTGCAACAGGCCGGGCAACGTCAGCTCGGCGGTGCGGGTCCCGCCGCCGATGACCCCGGCGGCCTCGACGACGACGACCTTGCGCCCGGCGAGAGCCAGGGCGACGGCAGCGGCCAAGCCGTTCGGGCCGGATCCGACGACGACGGCGTCTAGCTCGGCGGTCACGTGGAGCGCCCGCGTGCGCTCGACACCACGTGGACGGGCACGTCGGCGTCGGTGGGCTGGCGGGCCACCATGTCGGCGACCTCGACGTAGCCACGCTCCAGCTCGCCGGTGGCGGCGTCGACGAGGCGGTACTCCTGGGTGCCACGGTGGAACGGCTGGGACTCCAGGAGGACGACCCGCACGTCGCCCGGACGGAAGTCGCAGCGCCTCTGCAGGGCGGCGATTAGCTGCTCGTCGTGGAGGTGGCCGTCGCCGAAGTTCCATCCGAGCGTCGTACCGGCGACGAGCTCGCCGTCGAGCACCAGGTAGCCCTCGTGGTCGTCGCCGCACGCCCTGGGAACCAACGTCCACAGAGCGCGACCGTGCGTGTGGAACCCGCGGAAGGCGTAGCCCATGAAGAGCGGGACCGACGCCTCCTGCTCGCTGCCGTAGACCTTCTCGAGCTGCTGGTGCGGCATCAGCGACGCCTTCACGATGTTGCGATCGTAACGGTCGAGCGCGTCCCCACGGAAGCACCAGAACGACGCTGCCCAGTTCCCCGCGTAGTACCGCATCGAGGGGAGGAACGAGACCCTCGCCGGCACGAGGTTCCCGTATGCGACGGTGGCCGCGATCACCGACATGAGGACCACGATGGGCAGCGGGCTCGTGACACCGGCCAGATCGAGGCCGGGGTGGGCGAGGAACAGCGAGACCACACCCCAGATCATGAAGACGTTCCACTCCAGGGGGACGCCCATGGGGAAGCTCGAGATGATCGTGAGGTGGAACAGGATCATGACGATCGCAGCGCCGGTCGTCACGGGCCCCCCACCGCTCAGGAGCAGCACCGCGGGAGCGACCAGCTCGACGACCGTGCCACCGTGCGCGAGCCCGTTCGCCAGGCGGCTCGGTCGCAGGTCGTCGGGGAAGTCCCGGTGGAGCCGCCGCTTGAGGCCGCCGATCCGCCAGAACGGGCTGTTGCTCAACATCGCCGCGACCACGAACGGGAAGTGCCGGTTGAGCTTGGAGGTGGCGGCGCCCCACCAGATCGCCACCATCACCAGCTTCGCAGCGAGCACCTGGTCGCCGGCGGCGAACAGGTAGGTGAGGGCAAGCGGCCCGTACACCTCTCCGCGTGCCGCCAGGAAGATCGTCTGATCACGCAGCCCGATGAGGACCAGGAAGCCGAGACAGACCGCCACCTCGCCCACCGGCAGAGCGCCGTATGCCGCGTACGCCAGCGACAGCACCAAGCCCGCGTAGAGGACGACGTCGACGGCTGTGCGGGTGTCGCCACGCGTCAGGGGCAGGCGCCCCTTGAACGGCGGCAGGCGGATGGTCCCGGGCCGAAGCCAGTAGAGGAACGACCCCATCGGCGGCACGAACCGCAGGTTCAAGGGCCCGAACCCGCATCCGAGGCCGAGGACCTCGAACAGCATCGTCCAGATCACGATCTTGTAGAAGGCCACGGGGTTCCGCCACCACGACGCCGGGTCGAAGAAGCCCTCGATCCCGGGAGTGCTCACGATGAGCAGCCATCCCACCAGCACGTACAGGAGGATCTTCACGAAGTAGAAGACGACCAGGACGTCCGGCGAGCCGAACCCGTGCTCGGCGAAGTGCCTCGCCATCGGCCGCATCCGGTCCTGGCGACTCTGCCGGCCCCAGGTGCGGTGGTCGACGACTGGAAGGTTCGGTTTCAGGAACCCCATGTTCTCCCCCGGCATCAACCCCCGAACGCCTCGTCGCGCCCGGGCCGGCTCCTCCACGACCGAGCCGCCCCGAACATACAGGCACCTCGCCGGCGAGACCCCCGCCCGCGACGGCCAAGGTCCACGGCGATGCGCGCACGGTGCGGAGCTTGGGTCGATCCAGCCGAAGCAGATCGTCTCCTCGACAGCATCGACTCGGCCAGCCGATAGCGACAACGACCGAGCTCTACGAAGAGCGGTCTTCACTAATGTGCTCGGATGCGACGATTTGGGGTCCTGATAGCACTCGCGATGATCCTCGCTGCCTGTTCGGGTGGTGACGGCTCCTCGACGCCGACGACCGAGGTAACGGGCGAGCAGGTCTCCACCGAGGACGTGCGGCTTGTCATGAGCGACGACCCGCGTGCGAGCGAGATCTTGACCGTCGTCGAGGACGCCCTTGAGCAGTCCAACCTCCAGACGGTGGCCTTCGGCGTGTGGGATGGCGACACCGAGGTGATACGAGGGGCGGTGGACGCTCCGGGGCCCATGGTGCCGACGCATGCCGATGCGAGGGTGCGGGTGGGCCAGCCGATGGAGGCGATGCTCGGCACGATCCTGCTCCAGCTCGACCAGGACGGGATCCTGACCCTGGACGAATCCGTCGCCCAGTACCTGCCCGACCTGGTGAACGGCGAGAGCATCACGCCCCGGATGCTGGCCAACAGCACGTCGGGCACACCCGACTACATCCCCAACGAAGCCTTCCAGGAAGCTTTCTACGCCGATCCCTTCCAGGGCTGGACCGCCGAAGACCTCCTTGGCTACGCCCAGCAATCACCCCCGCTGTTCGCTCCGGGAGAGGGGTGGGCCTACTCGCACACCAACTTCGCCCTTCTCGGCGAGGTCATGGAGCAGGCGAGCGGCCAGGCCGTCGCCGAGCTCTTCGAGTCCCGGATCTTCGAACCGCTGGGCATGGACACCGCAAAGGTCGACACCACCAACGCAATAGGGTCACCCGCCTTCCACGCTTTTACCCATGAGCGCGACGTATACGAGGAGTCCACGTCATGGAACCCGACGTGGGCGCTCAACAGCGGGAACATGTACGCATCGGTGTCCGACGTGGGTCGGTGGCTCCGCGCTCTCAACAGCGGCGAGCTGCTGGGCGAGCCGGCCTTCGAGCTCCAGATGGCTCCCAACACGGCCGGTCTCGGGCCCTTCGACGACCAGCGCTACTTCACCTTCGGCTCGATGGCGTCGGACCGGTGGCTCGCGTGGAACCCGAGCCTCCAGGGCTACATGGGCCTGGCCGCCCAGCAACGGGACCCCTCGGTGACCATCGTCGTCTACTCCACGTCGGCCGCGGATCGCACGGCGACCGACAACGCCTCCGTCGCCATAGCCACAGCCATATCGGCGATCGTGTCGCCCGGGGATCCGCTCGTGGTGCCGACAGGCTGAACGAGAGCGTGACCTAGCAACCCCATCCCGGCGATCGATCCGGCCCGCCAGGCACCCCCGTTGCCGTTCCGTAGGGTCACGCTAGGGTCACGCCGATCCGGCCCTGCGCAGGTGGCGTCGGCGCTGGCCGGTGCCTCAGCCGATCAGGGGTTCCCACCCAGCCCTCGATCCGCTACCCTGCTCGTCAGGAGTTCGTTCTTCGGGACGGGCCCAGATCGCCTTCAAGCCCCCGCTGGGGGCTTGAAGTGCTTTTCGGCCCGAGTTCAGCTGACATCGCGGACGTCGGTGACAAGGCGACAAGGTGCGATGAGGTCGAGGAGCCTTGCGTTGACCTGCTGGGCTCGTTCGTCCTGTTCGGCCTCGCCGTGATCTGGTTGGCCCACGGCAAGGCCGGCATATGGCGCTAGCCGGCCACGGCGCTGCACGTCGCCTTCGGGGTTGCCTCTTCGGCGTCGCCACGTTCTCGCTCAGGTCCTGGCAGTCCGGCGTTCCGTTCGACCGGACCGAAGACCTGTTGCACTCCGTCGCCGCCACCGCGATGGGGTTCGCCTTCGCTCTCGGCGTCACCGCCTCCGCGTGGTGGCCGGGCCGACCGACCAGGTTCCGAGTGCTCGACGTGGTGGCGATCGCAGCGTCGGTCGTCCTCCCACTCGCGATGTCTGCCTCGACGGACTACACCGGCGTGCTCCAACGAGCGATGTTCGCCATCGCCTACCTCTGGTACCTCCGGGAAGCCGTCGAGGCGACACGCACCTCGGTCGCCGGCGATCGCGCCACGGCTGGGCACCCGTCCACCCAACCGTAGGGTCACGTTAGGGTCACGACCCCTATTTCGGGCCTTGCGCGACGAAGGCCCAGGGCACGGGAAACACCCGTTGACCTGGACCTTCTGACGAGAGCGGGTGACGGGAATCGAACCCGCGTTCTCAGCTTGTGAGGCTGGCGCAAGCGCTCGATGTAGCCCGAGCGGTCTGAGGTCTGGGAGGCTAGTCCTGCCGCAGGACACCAGGAGCTCATCGAGAAAGCCGAGGGACTGGCGAATCCTCATCTGTCTGGTCAGGTCCGATGCGTGCCTCACGTCGATACGGGTTCATTCGGGGACGGGCGGCGTCCCGTTGGCGGGCTCAGGCGTGTCGATTCGCCACGCCCGCGGCTGGGAGCCCAGGCGGACCACTCAGCCGACGGCGGCCATCAGGTCCAGAGCATTGTCGGGATGCTGTCCCGTCAGCCGCTGAGGGCGCTCCCGGAATGGAGTGGGTACATCGAGTGGCCCTTCAAGCCGAGGTCGCGAAAGGTCTCGAAGTGAGCTAGTTCGAGACCCGCAGCAGACGGAATCCAAGGCTCTTGAGATGGCGCCGGGCGGTGTGGCTGATGAAGTCCGCCCGATCTGTACCCGTCGCTGCCTCGAACACCTGCTTAACCGGGTAGATCCTCCCGCCGACTTCGACTGCATGACTTTGGATTCTCTCGGGCTCGACTCCTCTCATCGCCCGTTCAACGTCCTCATGTCTGAGCCCTAGCGGCTCGCCATTCAAGGTGAAGTGGATCTCATCGCTGGCCATGGGTCCTCCCGAACTCTTTACTTTTACTTTTACTTATTCTACTCCCTGGAGGGGCTGAAAGCAAGGTCCCTCGCCTCCACGTCGGTCTCCGCGTACCGGACCGCACCCCCTTAGAGCCGATCCAGTGAGTGAGGCCGGGCGTTTTCGCACGTCAACGCGACCATCGGGGACGTGCTACTTGACGAACCCAGGGGCGTGAATCTCACTCTGAGTTGTCATACCCCCCAGGGACAATGGGCATATGGCCGAGCGGATCACCACCCTGTCGCCCATGGAGCGCACCCCCGACGAGGCTTCGGCTGGGAGTACCTGGACGACCTTCGCTGGGACGGCACCCCAAGTGCCCACACCGCGGCAGCGACAACCGCTGCTACTTCCTCACTCCGAAGGCCCATCGCACCACGTCCACGGCGGCGGTGACCGTGCGACGCATCTGGAAGCGCGGCGAGTGCCGCAAGATATTCTCGGCCACAACCGGGACGATCATGCACGGCTCGAAGATCCCGATCCGGACATGGATCAGGG
>CAYNQN010000054.1:0-11480 GCA_964399375.1 uncultured Rhabdothermincola sp.
CCGTCGTGCACGGCGTCGATGGCCGCCACCCCGAAGCGGGTGGCCAGGACCCGGTCGAACGCCGTGGGGGTGCCGCCTCGCTGGACGTGGCCGAGGATCGTCACGCGGGTCTCGAAGCCCGTCCTCTGCTCTATCTCGGCGGCCAGGGCGTTGCCGATCCCCCCGAGGCGCACGTGGCCGAACTGGTCGACCTCGCCGCCGGTGACCTCCATGGAGCCCTCCGCGGGGGTGGCTCCCTCGGCCACCACCACTATGGAGGCGAAGCGGCCCTTCGAGTGACGCCTCACCAGGGCCTCGCACACCTCGTCGACGTCGAAGGGCACCTCGGGGATGAGCACCATGGTGGCTCCTCCCGCTATGCCCGCCCACGTGGCGATGTGGCCGGCGTGGCGGCCCATGACCTCCAGCACCATCACGCGGTCGTGCGACTCGGCGGTGGTGTGCAGGCGGTCGATGGCCTCGGTCGCGATCTGCACCGCGGTGTCGAAGCCGAACGTGAGCTCGGTGCCCGAAAGGTCGTTGTCGATCGTCTTGGGAACACCCACCACGGGCACACCCATCTCGGAGAGAGCCGAAGCCACGCCCAGCGTGTCCTCGCCGCCGATCGCCACCAGTGCGTCGACCCCCTCGGCCTCGAGGGTCGCCCGGCAGCGCTCGACCCCTGCCTCGACCTTGAACGGGTTGGTGCGCGAGGAACCCAGCACGGTGCCGCCGCGCGGGAGCGTGCCCCTGAAGGTCTCGACCGAGAGTGGCATCCATCGCCCCTCGATCACACCCAGCCAACCGTCGAGGAAGCCGATCAGCTCGTCGCCATAGACGCGCTCGGCCTTGCGCGCGACCGCCCGCATGACGGCGTTGAGCCCGGGGCAGTCGCCTCCTCCCGTGAGCATCGCCACCTTCATGGTGGGCAACCTACCGCCGGGTGACCACAGGCCGGATGTGGGCCACCTCCACGCCGTCGACCTCGGCCACCTCGGCGATGAGCAGCTCGACCAGCTCGGGCCCGTCCAGCTCCACCAGGAACTCGTCGACGGCGCGCCCCTGCTCGCGCTCGAGGATCTCGACCCCCACGATGTCGCCGCTCACGGCCCCGATCCGGCTGGCCACGGCCCCCAGCGCACCTGGGCGGTCGGGTAGCCACACCCGCACGACGAAGGTGGTCTTCATCCCTCGATGCTACGGCCCAGGGGTTAACGACGCGTTTCCCGCCGGCGAAGCTCGCGAGAAAGGCGCTGCCGGCCTCAGAGGCGATCGAGGGCCCGGCGCAGGTTGCGCATGGCCTGGGAGGTGCGCTGCTCGTTCTCGATCATGGCGAAGCGCACGTGGCCGTCGCCGCCGGGACCGAAGCCGACGCCCGGGGATGTGGCCACGTGGGCCTCGCGCACCAGGAAGGAGGCGAACTCGATGGAGCCCATGTCGCGGTAGGGCTCGGGGATGGGAGCCCATAGGAACATGGAGCCCCTCGGCGGCTCCACCTCCCACCCGATGCGGTTCAACCCGCTGCAGAGGGCGTCGCGGCGGCTCTGGTAGATCTCCTGCACCACCTTGGGGTAGTCGGGGGCCTCGTTGAGCGTGACGGTGGCCGCTATCTGTATGGGCTGGAAGGTGCCGTAGTCGAGGTAGCTCTTGAGCTTGGCCAGGGCTGCCACCACATCGGCCCGGCCCACCAGGAAGGCCACCCTCCAGCCCGCCATGGAGAACGACTTGGTGAGCGAGTAGAGCTCCACGGCCACCTCGTCGGCCCCCTCCGCCTGCATGATCGACGGCGGCGAGTAGCCGTCGAACCCCAGCTCGGCGTAGGCGTTGTCGTGGACCACCACCACGTCGCGCTCCCGGGCGAAGTCGACGACGTCCTGCATGAAGGCGAGGTCGACGCAGGTGGTGGGGTTGTGCGGGAACGACATGACGATCACCCGCGGCTTCGGCCACGAGTACTCCCAGGCCTCCCGCAGGTTCTCGAAGAAGTCGGTTCCCGTCCCCAGCGGCACCTCGCGGATGTCGGCGCCGGCGAACAGCGGCCCGTAGATGTGGATCGGGTACGAGGGCGAGGGCACGAGGGCCGCGTCGCCCGGCCCCAAGAGCGCCCACATGAGGTGCGAGAACCCCTCCTTGGCCCCGATGGTGTTGATCACCTGCGTCTCGGGGTCGAGCGCCACGCCGTAGCGGCGGAGGTACAGGTCGCTCACGGCCTGGCGGAGCTTGGGTATGCCGCGGCTGGCCGAGTAGCGGTGGTTGCGGGGGTTGCGCACGGCCTCGGCCATCTTCTCGACCGCTATGGCGGGCGAGGCGAGGTCGGGGTTCCCGAAGCCGAAGTCGATCACGTCCTCGCCGGCACGCCTGGCCTCGATCTTCAGCGAATCGATGATCGTGAAGACGTACGGCGGCAGGGCGTTGATCCGGCGGAACTCCATCGTTCACAGGCTAATCCCCGCGCATCCCCCTCTCGGCTGAGTAACGCTGCGGAGCTTCGCGGACCAGCTGCACCGGTGAGGGCCGGATCCGCGAAGAGCTTCCGGGCCCTCGCCCAAGGGCTCGGTCCTGGGCGACAGCGACGCATGCGGAGCTGTCGCAATGGATCTAGTACCTCAAGAGGGCGCCTATTCGGCCGAGCACGTCGAGGTCTGCGTTGCCCACGCACACCTCCACGCGGCACGACTGACCGAGGGCGGCCTGCACCGCTTCCTCCACCACGTCGTCGAGGTGGTCCATGTGGGCGCCGTCGAGCGGGCAGTTGGGACCCACCCGGCAGAGGTGGCCGCAGCGCCCGCAGCGCCAACCCGTCTCCACGAAGCCGTCGGAGACCACCAGCGTCTCCACCCTGCGCTCCACCAGCGCCCACAAGGTGGCGTTCAACCCGGCGACACCCCGGGTGCCGCGGGCCACCGCCTCGCGCAGCCGCGCCACCACCAGGCCCTCGTGCTGGCGCTCCATGCGGCCCTCCACCTCGAGGGCCGCCCGGCGCACCTCGTCGACCCGAGCCGTGACGGCCACGTCGATCCGGGGCGCCAGGCGCTCGCGCAGGTACGGGTGCAGGAGGCTCTCCACGGTGGGGGCGATGTCGTCGGGCGCGCCCACCGAGAGGCGATCGAGGTCGTGCTCGCGGAAGACCTTGAACGCCACCGCAGCGGCGTTGCGGAGGTGCTGCACCACGAGCTCCTCCACGTGGTGCTCGGCCTTGTCGCGGCCCTCCGTGTCGCGCATGCCCAGCTTGTCGTAGTCGCGGGGCATGGCCTCGAACAGCTCGGAGTGGTCGATGAGCTCGCCGAAGTCGAAGGCGAACATCCGCGCCCGCTGCCGGTCGACCAGCAGCACGCCGAAGCGCTCCAGCTCCTGCACGAGGGCTTCCAGCTGGCCCACCGCCGGGGCGGCGTTCACCACTATGCGGTTCGTGGGCGACACCGGCAGCGGCACCACCTGCCAGAGGTCGTGAGCGGCGCACGAGAAGATGGCGAGGCCCCGCGTGGCCGAGCGGTCGAAACCCTGGCGCACGTAGGCCTCGATGCGCCGGAAGTCGGGCTCGGCCGCATGGTCCACCTGCTCGCGGGCCGAGCGCAGCAGGTGCTCCAGCTCGGTCTCGACATCCCTGGTCCGCACGTGGCGCTTCCCGTCTACATCCAGGTAACAGGATATGACAGGAGCATCCTGACTTCGGAACCCGGCGAGCTCTCGGACGGTGGCCTCGGTGATCGTCGTCACGGCACCTCCTGTTCCCCTGCCGATAGGCAGCGACGGGATGTCTCTTCCCCCGATGGTAGGCACACCTCGCCGCGGCTCGCGCTCTATCATCAACCCATGGAAGTCCCGTTCCCCCCGTACGGCGACGAGCAGACCGTGGGGGCCGGGTACCCCGACCGCTTCGGTCGCTTGGGCCTGACCTTCGACGACGTGCTCCTCGTTCCCGGCGAGTCGGAGGTGCTCCCCCACCAGGCCGACCTGAGCACCCGTCTGGCCAGGGGCATCGACCTGGCCGTCCCCCTCGTGTCGGCGGCGATGGACACCGTCACCGAGTCCCGCCTGGCCATAGCTCTGGCTCGTGCCGGCGGGATCGGCGTGATCCACCGGAACCTGCCCATCGAGGACCAGGCCTCCGAGGTCGACCGGGTGAAGCGCAGCCAGTCGGGCATGATCGTCGACCCGGTCACGCTCGGGCCCGAGGCGATGGTCACCGACGCCCTCGACCTCATGGCCCGCTACCACATCTCCGGCGTGCCCATCGTGGAGGGCGAGGGGCGCCTGGTGGGCCTGCTCACCAACCGCGACCTGCGCTTCATCGAGGACGCCAACCAGCCCATCGCCCAGGTGATGCGCCAGCCTCCCCTGGTGACCGCTCCGGTGGGCACCACCCTCGAGGAGGCCAAGTCGATCCTCTGGAAGCACCGCATCGAGAAGCTGCCGATCGTGGACGAGTCCGGGGTGCTGCGAGGGCTCATCACCATCAAGGACATCACCAAGCAGACCGAGCACCCCATGGCCACCTACGACGACCAGGGTCGCCTGCGGGTGGCAGCAGCGGTGGGCGTGGGCGCCGACGCCCTCTCGCGCGCCGAGCGGCTGGTGGCGGCCGGGGTGGACGTGATCGTGGTCGACACCGCCCACGGCCACAACCGGGGCGTGCTCGACGTGGTGAAGGAGATCAAGGGCCACTGGGACGTGGCCGTGGCCGCCGGCAACGTGGCCACGGCCGAGGCGGTGGACGCCCTGGCCAGCGTGGGGGCCGACGCCGTGAAGGTGGGCGTGGGGCCCGGCTCCATCTGCACCACCCGCGTGGTGGCCGGTGTGGGGATGCCGCAGATCAGCGCCATCTACGACTGCGCCGCCGCTGCGGCCCGGCACGACCTGCCCATCATCGCCGACGGCGGCATCCAGCACTCGGGCGACATCGCCAAGGCGCTCGCCGCGGGGGCCGACACCGTGATGCTCGGGAGCCTCTTCGCAGGGGTCGACGAGTCGCCCGGTGAGGTGGTGCTCGACCAGGGCGAGCGCTACAAGGAGTACCGGGGCATGGGCTCGATGGGCGCCATGAAGTCACGCTCGTACTCCAAGGACCGCTACTTCCAGGACGACGTGATCGACACCGACAAGCTGGTGCCCGAGGGCATCGAGGGCCGCACCCCCTACAAGGGACCTGTGGCCAACGTGCTGCACCAGCTCACCGGGGGCCTGCGGGCCGCCATGGGCTACTGCGGCACGGCCACGGTGGCCGAGCTGAAGTCGAATAGCCGCTTCGTGCGGATCACGTCGGCCGGGCTCCGCGAGAGCCACCCCCACGACATCGCGATCGTCAAGGACGCCCCGAACTACTGGGCCTGAGGGTGGCCTAGCACGTCCTCTACCCGCTCTCGCAGCTCGTCGAGGGCGGTGCGCAGGATGCGGCCCTCGGCCCTGCGCTTCACGAAGCCGGGCAGCGGGACCACCAGGTCGATGGCCAGCTCGTAACCCACGTCGGTGCTGCCGGGGTGCTCGGTGCTGGGCGACAACTCGTAGGCGCCGTCGATCTCGCGCTGGATGTCTCCCTCCTCCAGCTTCCACGAGAGGCGCTCGGGGGCCCGGGAGTAGTCGTAGCGGAGGCGGTAGGTGGTGGTGCGCCCCATGGCCGACGCCTGGTACTCGACCACCGTGGCGCGCCCGGCCTCGTCGCGCTCGACCACGCTGGCCTCCTTCAGGTCGCCGGCCCACTCGGGGTAGCGCTCGAAGTCGGTGAGCACCTCGAAGCAGCGCTCGATCGGAGCGTTGATCGTGACGTGCTCTCGTGCCTGGTCCGACATCGCTCCGACGTTAGTCAAGCGATCGATGGGGGGCGACCGGGCCTACCCCTCGCCGTCGCCTTTGCCGTCGCCCTTCGACCCGTCGGCATCGGGGCCGGTGGCGCGCTCCTGCTCGCGTGGAGGGAAGGTCCCGTACCGCGAGATCCAGAGTCCGATCATCCCCAGCCCGTACATGGGCACGAGGATCCCGAAGGCCACGCCGGTGTACATGCGCATCCAGCTCGTGGCCAGCGCCACGACCACCTGGATCACGAAGGGCGCCACCAGCAGTCGCTGGACACGGCGGGGAGCGCTGCGGGAGCCGAAGAACAGGCCCCCCATACCTATGGCCTCGTACCGGCTGCGGCCGATGGCCCGGAAGTAGGCGGCCAGGAACGCCACCACGCCCACGGCGAACAGCGCTAGCGACACGACCACCACGGCCTGCTCGAAGGCGAGGCTCACCACGGCGGCAACCGCCGCCGCCACGTAGATCAAAGTGCCTGCCCAGGAAGCCTGGACGATCCTCGCGCCCCTCACGTCGCTCTCGTCACCGTGATGGCCTCTCGCCGGCACGGCCGGCAGCGTCGATGGCGTCCTGGAGCCGAACCGCCAGGCGCTCGTAGGTGAAGTGCTCCTCGGCCCGGCGCCGGCCCGCCTCGCCCATCCGCCGGGCGAGCGCGGGGTCGTCGAGCAAGCGGCCCAGCGCTGCGACCACGTCGGGCACCGACCGGGGCCGATCCACCACCAGCCCCGTCACCTCGTGGGCGACCGCTTCGTGAGATCCCCCGCTGCGCCCGGCCACGGCGGGCACCCCGGCCGCAGCCGCCTCGAGGAACACGATGCCGAACCCCTCCTGCTCCAGGCCGCCCCAGCGGTCCCTGCACAACATCGCGAACACGTCGGCGCACCCTAGGAGCTTCACCAGCTCCTCGTCGCCGACCCGGCCCAGCAGGCGCACGGGGGCACCGTGCCGGCGGGCCAGCCTTTCCAGGCGGCGGCGGTCGCGGCCCTCCCCCGCAATGGCCAGCGTCACCCGGCGAGAGGCCGAGAGCCTGCCCACGGCCTCGATGAGCACGTCCATGCCCTTTCGCGGGACCAGGCGGCTCACCGACACAACCAGCTCGTCGTCATCCGCAAGGCCCAGGCGCCTGCGGGCCTCGGCCCGCTCGGGTCCCGGGAGGGCCACGAAGCGCTCCACGTCGACGCCGGGGGGTACCACCGCGGTCGGCACCGGGGGCTCGACGCGCAGCTGGGCGGCCGGGTAGCCGCCGGCGGCCACCACCAGCCTCGCACCGCTCACCACCCGCTCCTGGAGGCCCCTCACCAACGGGATCCGGCTGGGCACGGTGACCTCTGCGCCGTGGGCAACCAGCCCGTAGGGGTGCCTCAGGCGCCTGCCCAACCAACCCAGGGGCAGGACCGGGTCGATCAGCACGACCCCCGCCTCCACCTCGTCGGCGAGGGCTTCGACCCGCCTGCGCAACCCGGGGGTGGGAAGCAGGACGGAGCTGCGGGTGCGCTCTATGCGGAACGCCTGGGCGGCGTCGAACGCCGGGGCCCCCCGGTGGGCCGAGGTGAGCACCGTGGTCTGCTCGGGGGGCAGGCGGCGCCACAGCTCCCAGAGGTACGACTGGATGCCTCCCACCTTCGGCGGGAAGTCGTTGGTGACGAGAAGGTGGTTCAGCGTGGCTTCTCAGTCGACCGTGGCACCGTCGGGCACCTCCACCACCGACCCGGACGTGCCGCACCACCGGCACGACACCTCCTCGACGTCCTCGGAGAGCACCTCCACGTTCTCAACCTCCAGCTCGCCCGAGAGGTCGTAGTGGTAGAAGGCCCGGGTGCGCCGCGTGGAGACCACGTCGAAGCGGGTGAGGTTCCCGCAGGCAGCGCACCGGTATCGACAGGAGGCGGTCACGGCCGGATGGTAGCAACCCTCCTCAGCCTCTCCAGAGCCTCGGCGGCAGCGCCGCTGTCGATCGACTCGCCTGCCAGGGTGAACCCCTCGCGCAGGTCGTCGGCCCTGCCCGCCACCACCAGCCCCGCGGCGGCGTTGAGGGCCACGATGTCGCGGTAGGGGCCCAGCTCGCCCCCCAGCACCCGCACCGCTATGGCTGCGTTGACGGTGGCGTCACCGCCCCTCACGTCGGCGGCGTCGGCCACCTCCAACCCGATGTCGCGCGGGTCCAGCTCGTAGGTGCTCACCTCGCCGTCGCGCAGCTCGTACACGGTGGAGCCCCCGGTGGTGGTGAGCTCGTCCATCCCGTCGTGGCCGTGGACCACCAGCGCCCGGGGCGCACCTCGGGCCCGCAGCACCCCCATCACCAGCGGGGCGGTGCGCGAGTCGCTCACCCCGATGACCTGGCGGGTCACCCCGGCTGGATGCGAGAGGGGGCCCAGCAGGTTGAAAACGGTCGGTACGCCCAACTCGGCCCGAACTGGGGCGGCGTGGCGCATGGCCGGGTGGAAGGCCCTGGCGAAGCAGAACCCGACGCCCGCCTCGGCCACCGAGCGTGCGACGGTTGGCCCGTCCATCTCCACGGGCAGGCCCAGCGCCTCCAGCAGGTCGAAGGCCCCGCTCGTGGAGGAGGCCTTGCGGTTGCCGTGCTTGCACACCTTCACGCCCGCACCGGCCACCACGAAGCAGGCCATGGTCGACACGTTGAGCGCGTGGACCCGCCGGGTGGGGGCGCCCCCGGTCCCGACGATGTCGACGGTCGCAGGCCCGTCGGCGCCCAGGTCGACCGGCCCGGCCGTGGCGAGCATGGCGTCGACCATGCCTGTGACCTCCTCGACGGCCTCACCCTTCATGCGCAGGGCCACGATGAAGGCTGCGATCTGGGCGTGCGTGGCCTCGCCGGCGAGGATCTCCTCCATCGCCGCCCGGGCCTGGGATGCCGTGAGGTCGTGCCCAGCGGTCAGCCGGCCCAGCAGCTCCGGCCATCCCCCCAAGGCGGCCAGCGTCATGCTGTGCGACGGCGCTGGCGGATGATCCTGCGACGCTCCCGCTCGGTGGCTCCACCCCAGATGCCCTCCTTCTCCCGGTACCCGAGGGCGTGCTCCAGGCACATCTCCTGCACGGGGCAGACGCTGCACACGGCCTTGGCGGGCTCGGCGTCTTCCTCGTCCTCGGTGTAGGGGTAGAAGATCTGTGGATCGAGGCCCTTGCAGGCCGCCTTAGATCTCCAGGGCTGGTTCATCTAGAAAGCTCGGGGTCGTCGTCTGGAACAAGGGGCCGGGGGCCCCTGGGGAGGGAGTCCATCGCCACGCGAGGGCTCCCAGGTGTGTGAACGGCCGAGTTTGGCGCCTGCCACCTGCCATGTCCAGATGGATCGGCAGCCACGAGGGCCCCGGTGGCGGGGCCGGGGTCAGTCGGGGCGCAGGTCGGAGAGCAGCTCGGCGACGGTCTCCGGCGAGAGGACGGCCTCGTGCTGGTAGCTGGGGTGGTCCACCACGAGGGCCACGGGGCCCGCCTCGAAGCCGTCGACCTCGGTCGGGCTCAGGTGGAACAGCACGTAGTGCACCGAGGCCGTCACCTCGTCACGGGTGAGCTGGCGCTCGTGGCTGGGGTCCACCTCGCAGCGCACCTCGGTGCCGTCGCCGAGCCGGAAGAGCACGTGGCGCTCGATGCCCACCAGGCGCGGGAGCCACTCTCGCAGCTGCTCCTCGGAGGTGAGCTCGATGAACATCGTGGCGGCCAGGTTGCCGGGGTCGGGGATGAGGGGGTTGTAGATGTCGAGCTCGGTCAAGATGCCCTCGTCGGTGGCGATGCGCTCGACGCGGGCCATCTCCTGGATCTGGAACCGGATCGTGTCGGCGTTCTCGAACACGAGCGTGACGACGGGGCCGACGCCGATGCGGCGCTTCTGCTTGAGCGCCTTCACGTGGGCGCGGAAGTCCTCTCGCTCGCGCCTACGAGCGCGAGCGTCGGAGATGTCGTCGAGGTCCAGCTTCCT
This sequence comes from uncultured Rhabdothermincola sp., assembly GCA_964399375.1. Lineage (GTDB taxonomy): Bacteria > Actinomycetota > Acidimicrobiia > Acidimicrobiales > Acidimicrobilacustridaceae > CAYNQN01. Next base: position 9,704 of record CAYNQN010000054.1, read on the forward strand.
GTTCATCGCTCTCTCCCGGGTTCGTGGGGCGCTCCCGCCTGAGGGATCGTCGCACCGGAGGGGCTCGGCCCGGTGCTCATGGCTCGATCCCGTAGGCACGAGCGACCAGCGAGATGGGGTGCACCGGCTGGGTGCCCGTCTCCTGGAGTATCCCCCCGTTCGCCAGGTGGCAGTCGCCCGCCACCGTGTCGTTCCCGGCCTTGGCGATCCCGTCGGCCAGCTTCCGGGCGACCCCCCGTGACATCTCGTAGTTCTGCTCGCGGTAGCCCCAGGTGCCGTCGATCCCCGAGCACTCGGCCACCACGGTGATCTTCGCTCCGGTGAGCTTCATCAGGTCGCGGCTGCGAAGCCCTATCTGCTGCATCCGCAGGTGGCAGGGGGCGTGGTAGGTGACCTGCTCGGGCACGTCGCCGCCGAACTCGGTGTCGAGGGCCGTCTCCTCCCCCTTGTGCACGTTCATGAGGTGCTCGGCCGCGTCGTAGGTGTGCGAGGCCACCAGCTCGGCGTCGGGGCCGCCCACGTAGTCGACGTAGTCGTTCTTCAGGGTCAGGCCGCACGTGGGCTGGGGCACCACGATGTCGCGGCCCTGGCGCACCTGGTCGGCCAGCACCTCGATGTTCTGGCGGGCCTGCTTGCGGAAGTGCTCCACGTCGCCGCTGTGCAGCCAGGGCGCACCGCAGCAGCGCCATCCGCCGGGGACCTCCACCTCTATCCCGTTGCGCTCGTAGACGCGCACGACGTCCTTGCCCACCTGCGGATCCTGGTACTCCACCAGGCAGGTGGGGAACAGGGCGACGCTCCCCTGGCGGGCCTGCACGGTCGCGGGCTCCGCCCCACGGCGCTTGCGCCACCAGGTGCTGAACCGCTGGCGGGCGTAGGGGGGCAGGAGCCGCTCCGCGGCGATCCCCACCGTGGCCTGCATCACGCGCCGGGGGAACGAGCCCGGGGTGCCGATCGACTTGTTGACGATGGGCGCCAGCGCGGTGTTCACCTTGCCGGCCATGTCGGTGCGGGCGAGGGCCTGGTTCTGGATGCGCTGCTTGAGCGAGAGCTCTTTGTTGCGGACCCTCACCTGATCCGCCCTCATCATCAGCCTCGGGAAGTCGAGCTCCCACTCGTGCTTGTCGGGCGTGTAGGGGCAGTTGATGTAGCAGAGCTTGCACTGGAAGCACTCGTCGACCACCTGGTCCTGCTGCTCGTGGGTGAGGCGGCCGGCGTCCTGGTCGTCGTGAGCGTCCACGAAAGAGAAGAGCGTGGGAAAGGCCGGGCAGAACTTGAAGCAGAGCCGGCAGCCGTGGCACAGGTCGAAGACCCGGGTCATCTCCTCCCGGCAGTCGGCCTCGTCGAAGTAGGCCGGATCGAACGGGTCGTACGTGGTGGTCATTCGTCCTCCTGCCCTCCTGGCGACCGCGCGCGCTCTATGAACGCTGCGCAGCCGCCAGGCGAAGCAGCTCTCTCGGCGATACCCGGATCGGCGCCATCCCGATCAGGGGAGCCGGCGCGAGTGTGGCTGCGTCAGGAGAGGGAGTCGAGGCCCTGGGTGAAGCGGCCGGCGTGGCTCTTCTCCGCCCTGGCCAGCGTCTCCAGCCACTCGCCGATCTCCTCGAAGCCCTCCTCGCGGGCGGTCTTCGAGAAGCCGGGGTACATCTCGGTGTACTCGTAGGTCTCGCCTGCGATGGCCGAGCGCAGGTTGTCGTCGGTGGCGCCGACGGGCTCGTCGGTCACCGGGTCGCCCACCTCCGAGAGGAAGTCGAAGTGACCGAACGCGTGGCCGGTC